>NZ_ADGX01000065.1 GCF_000177675.1 Parafrankia sp. EUN1f | reverse complement strand
CCCGTCCGCCAGGCCGCCGCCGGCCGGGGCCGGCGGCACCGCCGGCAGGTCGACCGCGCGCGGGTGCGGCATCGGTGCCTCCAGCACCGCCAACGCGCGAGCCAGCTCGATCAGGATCGGCTCACCGCGGTGCAGGCAGGCCAGCAGCGCCAGTCCGAAACCCTCGGTCCGTGCGCCGCCCACCTCGCGGAAGTCCTCGGTGAGGGCCGTGAGCAGCAGCGGGTTGCCGGCGGTGGCCTCGTGCAGCGCCGGCGCGAGCCGGCGGGCCGTCACCTCGTCCGACTGCCGTGCCACGAGCTCCGTGGCACCGGTCAGGGACAACGGCGCCAGCCGTAGGGACCGGAATCCGGGCGACCTCGTGAGCCCGACCCGGAACGGGACGTCCAGCGGCCGGGAGGCGAGGCTGCCGGCGAGCAGCACCACGATCCGGGCGGAATCGAGCCGGCGCACGAGGTGCAACAGCGCGGCCAGCGACAGCTCGTCGGCGTACTGCACATCATCCACCGTGATCAGCAGCGGCTGCCGTGCGCTGAGGTCGAGCAGAATCAGACCCAGCTCGTGCAGGACGTGCGCGAGATCAGCCGCGCCGTCGGTCTCCGGGTCCTCGGCCAGGGGCCGCCGCAGGATCCGCTGCGTCGTCTCCGCCGGAATCCCAGCCCCGTAGAGAAGCTGGTTCACCACCCCGAACCGAAGAACCGCTTCGGAACTCGCGCAGTTCGCGCTTCGGACCATCATGCCGGCGTTCTGAGCGCGGGCGGCGGCGTAACGTAGCAGCTCGGTCTTGCCGCTGCCGGTCGCCCCCTCGATGAGCGCGACCCTGCCCCTTCCGTCGAAGCATTCCTCCAGAAGCCGGTCGAGCTGACGGAGTTCGCTGTCTCGTTCAACCAATACCATTGCTGACCCCTGGTGGTCGTCCACGCCGGTCATACCCGCAAACCGGATCCGGCGGGCTGGACGACGGGCGCTTGCTGGGCGGCGAGCGGCCTCATCGTCGCCCGGCCGCACCCACCCACCGAGAACCGTGCGCCCATCGGAGCGCATTACCGCAGGTCAGCGCGGTATGCCCGTAACATCCGTGTCATAGGGGTGTAACAGGGATACCTCAGGGGATGGCCGCTGTCCCCGGGAGACAGGCGTGACCCCTTCCCCGCTGGACCGGCCACCGGGGCAGTCCGCGGCAGCCGCCGAAATGGGGGCCCTTAGGGGTCGTTCGGACGATCTTCGCGGTGGACGGTAGCCGCAGGCGCTTCGTCCGACGAGGGAAGGTCCGAGCATGTCGATCAACCGCGACGAGCCGGCGCCGCCGGGCGGTGCGCGCGCCGCCGGTCCGCGTGCGGCAGCGCGTCCCCGCCGGGACGGGTGCGCCGGATGAAGCCGGCGCCGTTCGACTACCGCAGCCCGGCCACGCTGGACGATGTGGTGACGGCGCTGGCAGAGCAGCCCGGCGCCCGGGTGCTCGCCGGCGGGCAGAGCCTGCTGCCGGCACTGGCCCGGCGCGCGCTGCGCCCACCGCTGCTGGTCGACCTGCGGGCGGTGCCGGGCCTGGACCGGATCGACCGGACCTCGCAGGCAACCCTGTTCATCGGCGCCCGGGTGACCCAGCGCCAGATCGAGCGGGACCACGCGCTCGCGGGCGAGTGCCCGCTGCTCGCCGAGACGATCCGGCGCGTCGGGCACCCGCAGACCCGGACCCGCGGCACCCTCGTCGGCGGCCTGGCGCACGCCGACCCGGCCGCCGAACTGCCCGCCCTGCTGGTCGCGCTGGATGGCGTGGTGCACGCGCGCGGCCCACGCGGCGACCGCCGGATCGGCGCGGACGCGTTCTACCTCGGGCCCGGCCGCACGGCGCTCGCCCCCGACGAGGTCGCCGTCGCGGTGGAGATCCCGTCGGCCACGACCACGCCGTCGCCCGCGGTGCCCACAGGCACCCCCGGCGACGCCGGCGGCGGCACCGACGACACCGGCGACCTCGCGGTGGGCGGCGCGTGCGTCGAGGTCGCACCGCGCGCCACCGTCGCCCTCTGCGGAGCGCTCGCCACCGTCGCCCGCCGGGCCGACGGCACCGTCGCCGCCGCCCGGATCGCGCTGTTCGGTGTCGCGGCACGGCCCGTGCGGGCCCGGCGCGCGGAACGGGCCGTCCTCGACGGCGGTCCACTCGATCCGGCCCTGATCGCCCTGCTCACCCGCGAGGACCTCGACGCGGCCCGGGCCGCGGACGCCGAACTGCCCGATGGTGAGGGCGGCACGAACGGGGCGAGCGGAACGAACGGGGCGGCCGGGGCGGGCGCCGACGGCGGCGACTACTGCCGCGAGGTCGCCGGGGAGCTCGTGCACCGGGCCATCGACCGGGCCCTGGTGGCGGCGCGGTGAGCGAGCATCCGGTCGAGGTCACCGTCAACGGCACCCGGCACCGGCTCGACGTCCCCGCCCGGCTGAGCCTGGCCGACCTCCTGCGCGAGCACCTCGGCCTGACCGGCACGCACCTGGGCTGCGAGCAGGGCCGGTGCGGCAGTTGCACCGTCCTGCTCTCGGGCGAGCCGGTACGCGGGTGCCTGGTGCTCGCGGTGCAGGCTGACGGGGCCGAGGTCACCACGGTCGAGGGCGTGGCGGCGGACGGCACGCTCGACCGGGTGCAGTCGGCGCTGCGCGAGCACCACGGACTGCAGTGCGGCTTCTGCACGCCCGGCATCGTCCTGACGCTGCGTCACCTGCTGGATCTGCCGGCCCCGCCGGGCCGCGACGACCTCGTCGCCGCGCTCGACGGGCACCTGTGCCGGTGCACCGGCTACGTCAACATCCTGCGCGCCGCCGAGTCCCTGATCGGCCCGGCACCGAGTGAGCGGTCTTGACGACCCTGCGACCCGATGCCGGTACCGCCGGCGTGACGCGCTCCGCCGCCGGCACCCGGGGCGAGACCGGCGGCCGTCCCACCGTGGTGGGGACGCCGGCGCGGCGGCGTGAGGACGACCGGCTGCTGCGTGGGCGCGGACGGTTCGTCGCGGACCTGCGGCTGCCAGGACAGGCGCAGGCCGTGTTCGTGCGAAGCACCGAGCCGCACGCACTGCTGCGCGCGGTGGACGTCAGCGCGGCACGGGGCGATCGACGGGCGGTGGCGGTGCTGAGCGCCGCCGACTTCCCCGGCGGGCCGCCGTTGCTGCCCAGCGCCAGCGGCCCGGTGCCGGGGCTGCCCACCGCGCAGCCGGCGCTCGCGACCGACCGTGTTCGCTATGTGGGCGAACCGGTCGCGGTGGTGGTCGCCGCCGACCGCTACGCCGCCGAGGACCTCGCCGACCTGGTGCGGGTCGACTACGCGCCGCTGCCCGTCGTGGCCGACCTCGACGCGGCCCTGCGGCCGGGGGCGCCGACGCTGCACCCGCGGGCCGCCGACCAGCCCGGTGGACCTCCCGGGACGCCCGCGCGGGGGGACGACGGCGCTGCGCGGGACGACAGTGCAGGACGCGGCAGCGCCCCCGGATGGGGCGACAACGTCGAGCAGGTCGTCCGAGCGGTACGCGGCGACGTGACGGCGGCGCTTGCCGCGGCGCCGCTCACCTTTTCCGTGCGCCTCTCGATCGCCCGGCAGGCCGGCGCCCCGATGGAGACCCGCGGCGTCGTCGCCGACTGGGACCGCGCCGCGGGGCGGCTCACCGTCTGGACCCCCACCCAGATACCGCATGGGATGCGGGACGCCGTCGCGGCGGCGCTGGGGCTGCCCGCGGACGCGGTGCGGGTGGTGCTGCCGGATGTCGGCGGGGCGTTCGGCACGAAGATGCAGCCGTATCCCGAGGAGTTCGTGGTCGCCTGGCTCAGCCGGCTGCTGGGCAGGCCCGTCGGGTGGGTCGAGGACCGCGCCGAGCACACCGTCGCGACGGTGCATGGACGCGACCAGCACCACGACGTCGAGGTCGGGCACGACGCGTCCGGCCGGATCCTCGCGATCCGCGACCGCATGGCGAGCGACATCGGCGCCTACTCGTTCACCAACGCGGCCGTCGAGGCGATCGCCACGCCCGCGGCGGTACCCGGCCTCTACCGCGTTCCCGCCTACGCCGCCGAGTCCCTGGCGGTGTTCACCAACAAGACCCCCGCGGGCCCGTTCCGCGGCGTCGGCGCCGCCCCGGCGACGTTCGTCATGGAACGGATCGTCGACCTGGTCGCCGCCCAGGTCGGTGTGGACCCGGCCGAGGTCCGGCTGCGCAACCTGATCGGGCCGGACGAACTCCCGTACGGCCCGCGGACGACGCTGCATCTCACGCAGGGCTCGATGCCCTGGCCGCCCCACGACAGCGGGGACTACCCGGGGCTGCTGCGCCGGGCACTGGACCTGGTGGGCTACCGGGACCTGCGGCGGGAGCAGGCACAGCGGCGGGCGAGCGACCCGGCCGGCCCGCTGTTCGGCGTCGGTCTCGGCATGTTCGTCGAGCCCAGCGGCGACGGCAAGCCGGAGCTGGCCCGGCTGCGGGTCGACGAGTACGGCGTCGTGGAGGTGGCCGCCGGGCTCGCGCCCAGCGGCCAGGGGCACGAGACGATGCTCGCCCAGATCGTCGCGGACGAGCTGCGGATCCCGCTCGACGACGTGGTGGTGCGGCTCGGTGACACTGACCGGCTGCGGTGGGGCGCGGGCACCATGGCCAGCCGGTCGGCGGCGGTGGGTGGCGGCGCGGTGCGGCTCGCCGCGCGGGCCCTGGTCGAGCGCGCGGTCCCGGTCGCCGCGCGCCTGCTCGGCGTGCCGGCGTCGGCTGTCGCGCTCACCGAGCACGGGTTCGGCCGCACCGACGGCACCGGCGCGGCGCTGGACTGGGCGTCGGTGGCACAGGCGGCCGGCCCGACGACCGGGACGGGCGAGCTGGCCGCCGAGGCGGAGTTCCGTCCGGCCGGCATTCCCTTCGGCTACGGCGTGCATGTGTCGGTCGTCGAGGTCGACCCGGGCACGGGCGTCGTCACCGCGCTGCGCCACCGCGCGTTCGACGACTGCGGCACCGTCCTCAACCCGATGATGCTGGCGGGTCAGGTCCACGGGGGCATCGGCTTCGCGATCGGCAACGCGCTGTTCGAGGAGCTGCCCTACACCGACGACGGGTTCCCCCTGGCCGGCGCCGCCGGCTACCCGCTGCCCACCGTGAGCAGCATGCCGGCGGATGTGTGGGTCGCGCACGCCCAGGCGCCGGCACCTCCCGCGGCCGGCCGCGGCGGCGGGGACGTGAAGGGAGCCGGGGAGGGCGGTGTGATCGGCGGGACGGCGGCGATCGCGAACGCGGTCGCCGACGCGCTCGCCCATCGGCCCGGTCCGCCACCCGCCCGAACGCCCGCCCGAACGCCCGCCGGGACGGGCGCGGGCGGGACGCTCGCGTTTCCATCGCTCCCCGGCATCGTGGGACCCGAGGCCGTGACGAGGATCCCGCTCACCCCGCCGGAGGTGCTCCGGCTGCTGCGTGCCCAACCGAGCCCGGCCACCGGCGTCCCCGCGGCATACCCCGCAAACACCCCAGATCGCCGGCACGCGCCGAACCCGGGGCTTTCGCGCGGCTAGCGTCGAAAGCCCCCGCGGCCCGGCGCGGGTCGAGGAGCACCACACCGTCGTCGCCGGCTACGGCCTGCCGACTGCCCTGCCCACCGGGGTGGACCTCGGGATGCTCGTCCGGCTGATGCTGCTGGACAAGAAGTCCGTCCAGACCGGGCTCACGTTCGTGCTGGACGGCCCGCGCGGCCCCGAGCTCGTCCGCGACGTCCCGGAGTCCGTCGTCCTGGACACGCTGCGCCGGATGCCCACCGCCCGGCCGCCGGTGTGAGCCCCTGCTCGGCCCACCAGCTCGACCACTACCGGCTGCGATTGCTGCCTGGCAAGAGTTGAGGATCGCGGTCGTTCTGACACCAAAATCCTCAACTCTTGCGGATTGCCAAACAACCCTGCGCCCGTTTTGTCTAGTCTTGTTGCCAGGTGGCCCTGGCCACCAGACGGCGGCCGGGCTCCGCCGGCGCACGCCTGAAGCACCGCGGGTCGACCTCGCCTGGATTCACCGGGCGTCGTACTCCCGGCGGGCGTCCCTGATGTCGTCGGTGTGCCCCAGGACCCAGTTCATCAGCGGCCAGGTGCTGTCCAACAGGGCACGTCCCAGCGGGGTGAGGGCGTAGTCCACCCGGGGTGGCACCGACGCATGCACGGTCCGGTCGACGAATCCGTCCCGTTCCAGGCCACGCAGCGCCGCGGTCAGCATTCGCTGGCTGATGCCGGGAATGTCCCGGCGCAGCTCAGAGAATCGCCGCGGACTGTCGGCCAGCTTGTGCACGACCGCTATCGACCACTTGTCACCGATGCGGTCCAGTACCTCCCGCACATGGCAGGCATCCTCGCCACGGGCGGCCAGGACGGTCGCGATCCGGTGGTGGTCGGTCTCGTCGGCGGCGCCAGTCGTCACAGTTCCCTCCAGGTAACCAAGGCAGAAAAAAGTGCCGTCTTCCGGAGCAGCTTCATCATTGTCGAGAATATGACTGGCCTCCACTCGGAACGCCGACCCATCCACAGAGAGATCAGACATGACTGTCGAAGCACCCGTCCTCGACGAGGCCTTTTCCGTACCCGCCGACGAGGCGGCCCTGAACCGCGCGGCCGCCGCACTGCGGGACAACGGCTTCGTCGTCCACATCGTCGACACCGCGGCCGACGCCCGGACCCTGCTCGGCCAGCTCCTCCCCCGCGACCGCGAGATCTTCACCGCGTCCAGCCAGACGCTGGAGCTCTCGGGGATCACCGCGGACATCGACACCTCGGGTGACTACGTCTCCGTGCGCGCCCAGGCCGGCCCGCCGTCCGCGGACGACGTGTGGAAGACGATCCGGCTCGGGGCCACCCCGGAGGTCGTCGTCGGCAGCGTCCACGCGGTGACCGAGGACGGACGCCTGCTCGTCGCCTCCGCCAGTGGCAGCCAGTTCGCCCCCTACGCCTCCGGAGCCAAGCTGGCCTACTGGGTCGTCGGTGCGCAGAAGATCGTCGCGGACCTCGAGACCGGACTGCGCCGGTTGCGCACCTACAGCCTGCCCCGCGAAGACCAGCGGTTGCAGGAACTCTACAACCAGGGCTCGTTCATCGGCCGCATCCTGATCCTCGAGCGCGAGGCGTTCCCGGAGCGCGGCACGGTGGTCCTGGTCCGCGAGGTCATCGGCTACTGACTCCCCGCTCCGCCGGGTACCGGCCCGTTCCTCCCCCGTCCCCCTCCGGGCGCGAGGAACGGGCCGTTCGCGCGTTGCCGGACGCTCGCGCCCAGCGGCGCGCAGGACGACCACGCACCCACGCACCCACGCACCCACGCACCCGGGCACCCGGGCACCCGAATCGGAGCCGGCGGCCCCACCCGGACAGGGGTGTCCTACGGGTTGGAGCGCGACGGGGGGTCGGTGACGATGGTTCCGCACTCCCGGCCCGTCCTTGTGCTCGCTGCCCGCCCCATCCGGGGAGCGGGCCAGCCGACGGCTGTCAATCCGGCAGAACGGACCATTGCGGTGCCCTTTCACGTCCTGGTACTTGACATTCCGTCGAATGCGCACATCCTGCCCAAGCTAGGTATCGTCAGCGAGCTCGTCCAGCGGGGCAACCGGGTGAGCTACGTCGTCGCCGATCATCTGACCGACCGGGTTCGCGGCACCGGCGCGGAGGTCATCGGCTATCCGTCGAAGGATCCGCTGACCAGCCTCAGGGGCGGCGATCTCGCGGCCCCGCAGAAGGCGTTCTTCCGCGAGAACCTCGACATTCTGCGCGCGGCCCAGGAGCATCTCGGACCAGATCGGCCGGACGCCGTCGCCTACGACGAGGCCGCCTTCCAGGCCGGCCGGATCCTGGCCCGCACCTGGGATCTACCCGGAGTGCTGCTCACGGTGAGCACCCTCTCCAACGACCACTACTCGTACTTCGACCACGTGGCGCAGTTCGTACCCAGCTTCCGACTGACCGACCCGACCGAGGAGATCGCCGAAGCGCTGGCGGCTTTCGGGCTCGCGGACCAGCTACCGGACTTCCTGTGGACGAGGCGACGGGTCGCCGAGTTCACCATCTCCTTCGTACCGCCCTGGTTCCAGCCGGCCCACGAGACCTTCGACCCCAGCCAGGTCGTCTTCGTCGGGCCCAGCGTGGAGAACCGGAACTTCCTCGGTGTCTGGCAGCCACCGGCGTCGAACCTGCCGGTCGTCCTCGCCTCCATCGGCGGTGTGCACAACGACAAGCTGCACTTCTTCCGCACCGTCGCCGAGGCCTTCGTCGACCAGCCGTGGCACCTCGTCGCCACCGTCGGCGACAACCTCCCGCAGGACGACGTCGACCGGCTCGGCCACCTCGCGCCGAACGTCGAGATCCACCGATGGGTGTCCAACATCAGCGTGTTGGCGCATGCCCGGGCGTTCGTGACCCATGGCGGCAACGGCTCCCTGTTCGAGGCGCTGTACACGGCCACACCGTCGGTCATCGTCCCGGCCGGGCCCGACTACCTGCCCTCCGCCGACACGGCGCGCGGGCTGGGCGTCGCCACGGTGGTCCCGCACGAGGAGCTGGACGGAGCACGGGTGCTCGCCGAGGTGGAGACGCTGGTGAACGACGAGGCCGTCCGACTTCGCCTGGCGGACCTGCGCGAACGCATCCGGTCGGGCGGCGGTGCCGTCCGCGCCGCGGACCGGCTCGAGGCGTATCTGCGCCACTCCTGACCCGCGCGGCCAGGCCGCCCACCCGCACAGCCCGCATGCGACGGCGAGGAGTGGCACGGCGTGACGCGCCAGAACGGCCAGGCGGCAGCTCGGATGATCCGCGACATGGTGCGGATCCGGTGCGTGGAGGAGGAGCTCGCCGAGCTGTACCGCGACGAGCAGGAGATGCGGACGCCGGCCCACTTCTCGATCGGGCAGGAGGCGACCGCCGTCGGTGTGTGCGCGGCCCTGCGCCCCACCGACGTCGTCTACGCCGGGCACCGCTCGCACGCGCCCTACCTGGCGAAGGGTGGCGATCTGCGGGCGATGGTCGCCGAGCTGCACGGCAGGCAGACCGGCTGCGCGCGCGGCCGTGGCGGCTCCATGCACCTGGTCGACCGGGCCGTGGGCTTCGACGGCTCGGCCGCGATCCTCGCCGAGATGATCCCGGTCGCGGTCGGGGCGGCCTGGGCCTTCGCGCTGACCGGCCAGAACCGGGTGGCGGTGACCTTCTTCGGTGACGGGGCGGTCGAGGAGGGCACGTTCCACGAGTCGGTGAACTTCGCCGCGGTGCACCGGGTCCCGGTCGTCTTCGTCTGCGAGAACAACCTCTACTCGGTCTCCTCGCCGCTGCGGGTGCGCCAGCCGACAGCCACCACGATCAGCGAGCGGGTCGCCGCCTACGGTGTGTGGTCGCGCGACGTCGACGGCAACGACGTCTCGGCGGTGCACGCCGCCGCGGGCGAGGCTGCGGAACGGGCGCGCGACGGCGGCGGGCCGGCCTTCCTGGAGCTGCGCACCTACCGGTGGCGCGAGCACGCCGGACCGGGATGGGACCATGATCACGGCTACCGGAGCCGGGAGGAGATCGACGCCTGGATGGCGGGGTGCCCGATCCGCCGGGCCACCGCGGCGGCCGAGCCCATGGTGCCGGACATCGCCGAGCGGGTCGGCGAATGGGACTCCCGGTTCCGCGCCGAGCTGCACGAGGCCGTCCGGCTGGCCAGGGCCGCGCCGTGGCCCTCCCTCGCGTCGCTGCTCGACGGTGCCTACGGGCCCGGTCACCACGCCCGCGACCACGATCACAACGGCCACGGAGTCGACCACCGATGACTTCACGAGGACGCCCGGTGCGGACGCTCACCTACCAGGAGGCCGTCAGCGAGGCGACGGTCCAGTGCATGGCCTCGGATCCGTCCGTGATCGTGCTCGGAGAGGGCGTCGACGACCACAAGGGCACGTTCGGCACGACGAAGGCCGCCTTCGAGCGTTTCGGCGGCGCGCGGGTCGTCGACGTCCCGAACTCCGAGAACAGCTGCACCGGCATCGCGGTGGGGCTCGCGGCGGCCGGACTGCGCCCACTGGTCGTGCACATCCGCGCGGACTTCCTGTTCCTCGCATCCGACGCGCTGGTGAACCTCGCCGCCAAATGGCGCTACATGTACGGGAACGACGGCGGCGTGCCGGTGGTGACCCGCGCGGTGGTGGGGCGGGGTGGGGGCAGGGCGCCACGCACTCGCAGAGCCCGCACGCCACCTTCGGCCACTATCCCGGCCTCCACGTCGCCGCGCCCGCGTCCCCCGCCGACGCCAAGGGTCTGCTGGTCGAGGCGCTGCGCGGAGACAACCCGGTGGTGCTGCTGGAGCATCGCAGCCTGTACCCGCTGGCCGGCGAGATCCCCGAGGAGCCCGTCGGGATCGCGTTCGGCGTCGGGCGCCTCGCCCGCCCAGGCCGGGATGTGACGGTGGTGGCCACGTCGCTGATGGTGTACGAGGCCGAGCGGGCGGCGCGGCTGCTCGCCGAGCAGGAGGGCATCGAGGTCGAGGTCGTCGACGTGCGCAGCATCCGCCCGCTGGACGAGCGGATCATCTGCGAGTCGGTGGCCAGGACCGGCCGCGTGGTCGTCGCCGACACGAGCTGGGCCCGGTACGGGTTCGCCGCGGAGGTGGCGGCGGTGATCGCGGAGAACGTTCCCGAGGTGCTGCGCGCCCCGGTGCGCCGGGTCACTCCTCCGGACAGCCCGGCGCCGGTCTCGATGCCGTTGGAGAACGCATGGCACCCGAACGCCAACACGATCGCGCGGGCCTGCCTGGACCTGCTGGGAGAGCGGCGCCGGGAGCTCGTGCCGCTGGAGGACAGCGCCGCGGCCTTCCGCGGGCCCTTCTGACCCGGCCCTTCTGCCGACCCGCCTCCGCCAGCAGCGGGGAAAAGGCACCCGCCCGGCACGACGGCCGGGGACGACACGTGGCGTCCGCGTCCGTCGCCGGCCCCCGGAGACTCTCCAGGGGCCGGTACTCGCCACCTCCCGCCGAACCGTCCACCCATGCGCCGCCCGAAATCAGTCCCGGCCCGCCGGGAGCTCGGCGACCGCGATCAGATAGCCCAGCCAGCGGAACCTGCCGAAGTCGAGACCGTCCGCGGAGAACTCCTTCGGAACGCCGTTCTCGAAGTACTCGTCGAGGTACTCCTTCGCCGCCACCGCCCGCTCGGTGATCAGGGTGGACGTCTTCGGGATGACGTTCACGGTGATGTCCCGCAGCTCCAGCAGCCGCAGACCGGCGCCCCGGAGCAGAACCGGATAGTCGTCCAGGCGGATGCGCGGGCCGAAGGACTGCCGGGCCCAGAAGCTTTCGGCGTCGGCGAGGTCCTCGGGCGCGACGGGTTCCCGTTCGAAGACGTCCGTCACCACGATGCGCCCGCCCGGCCGGACGACCCGGGCGATCTCGGCGAAGACCCGGGCCCGGTCGGGCACGTGGATGATGGACTCCAGCGCCCACGCGGCGTCGAACGAGTCGGCCTCGAACGGGAGGTCCGCGGCGTCCGCGTGCTCGAAGGAGACCTGCCCGGCGAGCCCGGCGGCGGCGGATCGCTCGTTCGCCCTGATGACCTGCTTCTCGCTGATGGAGACCCCGACGACGGACGCGCCGGTGGCCCGGTGCAGCCGGATCGCCGGGTGGCCGAGCCCTGAGCCGACGTCGAGCACCCGGTCGGTCGCCCGCGCCCCGAGCTGCTCGATCGACACCTCGGTGAGGCGCTCCGCCGCCTCCTCCAGCGAGGCGTCGTCCTGCGGCGAGTCCCAGTAACCCATGTGGTAGTTGAGATCGTCCGTGGCGCCCTCGACGAGTTTCCCCGGATCCTCGTCGACAAGCCGGTCGTACCACTGCGCGACCGACTCCGCCAGCTCACTTCTCGCCTTGGTCATGCCAGACCTCCAGAAAGAGCGTCATGTTCCTGTGGGCGTCCGTGCTGAGAACCGCCGGCGGTCACCGGAGCACGGCGTCGCTGTCCGCACCGGCGACACCGTCGGCCGGCTCCCCGTCGACCGGCACCCCGTCGACCGGCACCGGCCGGCGGGTGGTGGGGTCGAGCCAGCCGCCGATCCGGCGGGCGAGCGCGTTCCCGGTGGGATCGAGCAGCTTGTGCGCGAGCAGCTGGTGGCCGGCCGGGGAGGTGGTGTACCGGAAGCCCGGGTCCGCGCTGGCCAGCACCCCGACGATGATCTCGGCCACCTCCGTCACCGGCTGGGTGGCGGGCACGTCGGTGACGTCGCCGCTGGACCAGTTGCCGAAGTACTCGTCGATCACCGCGCCGTAGGGCTCGGGCGCCTCGGCGAGGAACCGGTTCGGGTCGTGGTCCCGGAAGATGGCGGTACCGGAGACATGCCCCGGGCTGACCACGGAGACCGCGACCCCGAGCCGCCGCGCGACCGGCGCCAGGCTCTCCAGAAGTCCCTCGAGCGCGAACTTCGAGGCGCCGTACGACTCCTGGAAGGGCAGACCCAGCACCCCGTTGATGCTGCCGACCGCGATGATCCGGCCACCGCTGGCCCGCAGGTGCGGCATCGCCTGCTTCAGCACCGCGACGGGACCGAAGAAGTTCACCTCGAACACGCGCCGGTAGCTCGCCAGCGACTCGCTCTCGAAGGTGGCCATCAGGGTGACCCCGGCGTTGCTGATGACGCCGTGCAGAGCGCCGTAGTCCGTCACGACGTCCGCCACGACGGCTGCGATCTGCTCCTCCCGGGTGACGTCGAGCTCACGGATGTCGACGGAGAGGCCGGGCCCGCCGGCCGCGATCCGGGCCCGCAGGTCCTCGGCACGGTCGAGGGAATACACGGTGGCCACCACCCGGTAGCCGGCCTGGGCCGCGGCCACCGCGGTGGCGGCCCCGATCCCCGAGCCACTGCCGGTGATCAGCACCGCCCCGGCGGGCCGCGCGTGTGGAGCCGTGGTCATGCGGTCACCGCCTCGCGGTCGAGGGCACAGGTGTGGACCGAGGCGCCCGGCTCGACCTCGGCGTGGGAGCCGTCGGGCAGGGTGATCTCGGCGGTGGTACCGGGCGGGACCACGACGGTGAGGGAGAACCGGCCGTCCTCGATCCGCCAGGAGGCCTCGACCCGTCCGTAGGGCGAGTCGAGGCGTGCCTCGGCCCAGGTCAGGCCGCCGCCCGGCCGCGGGGCGACCCGGAACCGACGGTAGCCGGGCGCATCGGGGTCACCGGAGGGTGCGATGCCGGCGACGTGGCCGTGCAGGAACTCGACGACGCTGGCGCGGGCCGGGAAGTTCTGGGCCAGCCGGGCGTGGCCGTCGGCGCTGATGCCGTTCCAGATCTCCGCGAACGTCGTGCCGCCGCGGTCGAGCGTGGTCAGCCAGGACGGCTCGGTGTCCTGGAAGAGCAGCTCGTAGGCGACGTCCACATGCCCCGTGTCGGCCAGGACGGGCAGCAGCAGCCGGGTCGAGGGCAGCCCGGTGCCGGGGTGGGTGCCGGCCTCGCGGATCAGCTCGACCAGCCGGCGGGCGGTCTGCTCGCGCAGCTCGTCGGGAACCAGGCCGAACGCCAGCGCCCGCAGGTGGGTCGCCTGGGTGTCCACGGCCAGCGTGCCGTCGGCGTGGACGAACTCGGCCTGCCAGGCGGCCCGGATACTCGCGGCCAGCGCCTGGTACCGCTCGGCGTCGGCGGCGTGACCCAGGTGCGCCGCGACCCGTGCGAGCAGCGCGGTGGACTGGTGGAAGTACGCGGTCGCGAAGATCCCGTGGTCGGCGTCCTCGACCCGCCCGAAGACGGGCACGAGGAAGGCGTCGATCTCGTCAAGGGTGTGGATCTCCCGTCCCCAGGCCAGCTCCTGCTGCGTCGGGCGGGGGGTCTCGCGCGGCGGGGCGGGCTCCAGGAACTCGCCGAAGTGGTAACCGGTGTCCCAGAGGAACCGCTCATGCGGCGCGGGATCCGGCCGGGCCGCCCGGCGCGAGTGGTGGCGCTGTTCCCGGGCCACCGTCGCCACGTAGTCGACCCAGGCGGCCATCGACGGGTACTGCTCCGCGAGCAGCTCCTCGTCGCCGTAGACCCGCCAGATCTCCCAGGGGACCAGGACGGCGGCGTCCGCCCACGCGGCCTGGCCCTGCGGCACCGCGGCGTGCGCCGTCAGGCTCCCCGGGCCGAGCGGGTCGGGGGCGTAGTTCCTGATCTTCCCGTCCGGCCACTGGTCCGCCGCGAGGTCGCGCAGCCACGAGACGCTGAACCCGGAGACGTCGTGGAACAGCACGCCGGTGGGGACGTTGACCCCCCAGTCGGTCCCGCCGGAGCACTCCCGGGTGATCTCGGCTGTCGGGGTGCCCCACTGCTGGTTGCGCAACGTCCAGAAGGCGACCTCGTAGAGCTGGTTGATCCGCTCGTCACTGCACTGGAACCAGCCCGTCCGGGGCAGGTCGGAGCCCACGACGACGGCGGACACGTCGTCCGCGGTGATCTCCTCCGGATGTCCCTCGATCCGCAGGTAACGGAAGCCGTGCCGGGTGTGCCGCGGTTCGAACACGTCCCCGGGCCGGCCCGCGGAGACCACCCGGTCGCCCTGGACGCCGCGAGGGGGCTCATACCAGCGGATCGTGGCCTCGCCGGTCGACGGGTCGACGTCCCCGGTGACGGGATCGAGCGCCTCCGCGTGGGCCAGCGCCAGCGCGGTGCCCGCCGGGCCCAGCCGCGTCAGCCGCACCCAGCCGTGGATGTTCTGCCCGAAGTCGACCACCTGGCTGCCCGGGCGCGGACGGGTGATCGCGACCGGGCGCAGGGAGGCCAGGCGGCGGATCGGGGGCGCGGGCGACGAGACGAGCCGCGTCGTGGGAACCTCGTCGCCCCGCTCCCCCGCGAGGCGCACCGGGGACCAGCCGGTGACGGCGGCTCCCGGCCGGTCCCAGCCCGGCCGGTCGTGGCGGAAGTCGGTCTCCTGCCCGTCGGAGAGGTCCGCCGCCCGGATCGCGCCGACGGTGCCGCGCCAGCCGGGGCCGGTGCCGATGACGGTTCTGGTCGCGTCGTCATGCTCGACCTGGAGCTGGGCGAGCAGCCCGGTCCGCTCCCCGAACCCGTCCGGGAGGCGGTGGTAGCAGGTCCGGCCGCGGTACCACCCGTCGCTGACGATCGCGCCCAGCGCGTTCGTGCCGACGGTGACCAGCTCGGTGACGTCGTACGCCTGGACCTGCAGCCGCGAGCGGTAGGCGGACGGTCCGGGGGCGAGCTCGGCGTCGCCCACCCGCGTGCCGTTCAGGAACACCTCGTACACACCCTGTGCGGTCACGTACAGCCGGGCAGCACGCACCGGCCGGGTGACGAGGCCCTCGCCCCGCAGCAGGTAGCCGGGCCGCCATCCCGCCGGCGGCACCGCCGCGCCCTCGTCGGGGCGGATCCAGGACGCCACCCAGTCCTCGGGCTCGAGCAGTCCCATCTCCCACCGGGCGGTCGGCGACCACGCACTCTCCCCGGTGTCCGTCCAGACCTTCACCGCCCAGCTGACGCGCTGGCCCGACCGCAACGCCGGCCCGCCGTAGGGAACGAACAGGCTGCGATCCGACTCGACCCGTCCGGTGTCCCAGCCGACACCGTCCACCACGGCACGGATCCGGTAGGCCGACTGCCGGCGCGTCCCCTCGGGCAGCCACCAGCTCAGCCGCGGAACCCGGACCGTCAGACCAAGCGGGTCGACCAGGTGCTCGACACGCAGATTATTTGGGGCGGACACCCCACCTCCCGAATTTCCCCGTCGTATTCCCGGCCATCGGGCATTCCGGCCACCAGGTATTCCCGGCCACGATCCGGACGGGCCGACCGGTGACGAGATATCCACCGAACGAGCCAGGGGCCTCCTGGGAGGATGCTGCCACAGGAGCACCCGCGTCCAAGCCCCGCGGAAAAGGAAAAGGGATCACAAGGGAAAGAACAAGGGTTCATAAGGGGGTGCGACAGATCGAGGCCGGTCCCGGCTGACGGCAGTTCCGTCAGCCCGGACCGAGGGCGCTCGGAAGAATCCTCGGCCGCGACCGGATTCAGGCCACGGCGTAGGACGGATGAATGCTCTCCGCCCACGCCGGCGCCGGCGCCATGCCGTCAGCCGATCCCGCCGCTGCCCGGCGTTCGGTGTCAGCCCACCGGAAGCCCGAGCGGGTATGACACGTGGCCGGTCCGGCTCCGGTCGGCGGGAGCTCCGGCGAGGCGCGCCGCGCGCGTCTGGTGGTGCGCGCACAGATCCTGGAGCGGGCCGTCCTGGGCGCCGGTCCGCTCGAGCCACTCGGCGATCCGGTGGTGGTAGTCGGCCCGGACCCGGCGCGGCAGCCGCGAGTAGGCGACGTCGCGCACGAACGCGTGCCGGAACTGGTAGCCGGACTCCAGCGCGGCCGGGAGCCGGGCCGGCGGCTCGTCGGGCCGGTGCAGGAAGCCCCGCCGCTCCAGGTAGCCCAGCGCGCGCACGGCGTCCAGATGGTCCAGGCCGCACACCGCGGCCACCGGTTCCGCCCCGACGGCGCCGCCGAACACCGCCGCGCACAGCAGCACGCTCTGGGCCGCCGGGGCGAGGGTGTCCAACCAGCCGGAGATCACGTTGTGCACGATCTGGGGAATCCGCACCTGCCCGCTGGGCGGGGGGACCAGCCCGGCGCTGTCGACGGTGAGCACGGGCACGCTCTCCGGAGCGAGGCGGCTGTCCCGCAGCATGCGCGCGTACTCGGCCGCGAACAGCGGGTTGCCTCCGACCCGTGCGACGACCCCGCACTGCCCGCCGGCATGGCCGACCGACATCGTCGTGGGCACCGACAGGTCGGGCCGCAGCCCATAGCGCACCGCGAGCGTCACCAGCAGCCACTGGATGGCATCCGCGGAAAGCTGCTCGACGTGCATCACGGTGGCGTCGCGCTTGCCACCGGCCCAGCGCCGCCGCCGTTCGAGCAGTTCGGGCCGGGCGGTGGCGACGACCAGCAGCGGGACGGGGGCCAGTCGTTCGTCGAGGTCTTCGAGCAGGTCCAGCAGCGCGTCGTCGGCCCGGTGCAGGTCCTCGACGACGAGGATGGTCGGCCCGGCGGCCGCGATGCGCTCGAGCATCCGGCACCAGGCGGCGAACAGGGCCTCCCGTGCCTCCGCGCGGTCCCGCGCGTCCGCCGAGGCGAGCCGGTCCTCACCGGCCGTCTTCCCGTCGAGCAGCGGACGGAGCTCGGCGGCCAGGCGGCGCGCACCGAGGGTGTCACCGTCGAGCCCTTCGAGCGCGGCGGCGAGCCGGCCGACGGCGGAGAGGCCGCCGGCGTCGGGCGCGAGGTCCGCGGCGGCGCGCACCACGTCGGCGAGCGGCTCGAACGTGCCTCGACCGAACCGGCGCACCCGGCCGTCGAGCACCCGCACCCCCGCGGTGTCGGCGTTTGCCCGAGCCTCACGGCTGAACTCCCGCAGCAGCCGGCTCTTGCCGATCCCGGGATCGCCGAGGATCGTGACCAGCCGGGGCCGGCGGCGGCGGACGACCTCGGCGAGCAGCCGATGCAGAAGATCCTTCTCGTACTCCCGCTCGACGAACGGCGGGGCCGCGGGCGCCTCCCCCTCGTCCTCCTCGTCCTCGCCGGGCAGGTCGGGCCGCACGCCCACCACGTTCCCGGTGCCCCTGCCGCCGGCATCCTTGGCGGCGTAGGTGAACGCGCCGTCGGAGGCGCCCCGCGTCGTGTCGCAGACCCACAGCTCACCGGCGGGCACCGACGCCAGCAGCCCGATGCAGTTGCCGGCGACCTCGCCGAAGATCCTGACCGTGCCGGGCGCGACTGTCCCCTCACCGACGTCGGCGGAGGTCAGCACCAGGCCGGTCGCGACGGCCATCCGCAGCCCCCCGGGCAGCGCGCCGGCACCGCGGGCGGCGGCCAGCCGGGCGACGCCGCGCCGGATGGCGAGGCCCGCGCGCACCGCCCGCTCCGCGTCGTCCTCGTGGGTACGGGGCACCCCGAACACCGCCACCCACACCGGCTCCAGCATCACCTGTGCCGTGCCACCGAACCGCTGCGTCTCGGCCCGCACGATCTCGGTGACCTCACCCAGCAGGGCGGCGACGTCCTCCGGGTCGGCGACGCCGTCGGCGGCCGCCCCGGTCTCGACCCGCAGCGCCAGCACGCTGACCCACTTCCACGCCGCGGCGCCGTCGGCCGGCGCCGCGGCGCTCTGGCTCGCCCGCGCGAGCAGATCCGCGCCGACCCGCAGGCTGGTGTGCACCGAGGTCTGGCCGGCACCGAGACGTGCCCCGGGACCTGCACCGTGACGGGCGCCATGACCTGCCTCGGCACTGACGTCGTGACCGGCTCCGTGACCGGCTCCGTGACCGGCGCCGTGACCGGCGCCGCCGCCCGCCCCGCCATCGGCCGTGGTCGCGTTCCCCGTGGTCCCGCTCTCCGTGGTCGCGTTCCCCTCATCATCAGCGGTCGGGCCTGGCACTGGGCGCACCAGCACTGGACGCACCGGCTCCCGGCTCCCCGTCGCCCGTGAGCCGTGCCGGTGGCCGGCGAGGCGACCGGCGGCGTCCGGCGCGCTCAGCCAGGGCTCGTGCGCGAGGATCGCTCGTTCCAGCCGGCGCAGTTCCTCGCCCGGGTCGAGGCCGAACTGCTCGGCCAGCAGCGCGCGGGTCTGGCGGAACACGTCCAGGGCGTCTGTCTGGCGGCCACACCGGTAGAGCGCCAGCATCAGCAGGCCGCTCAGCCGCTCACGCAGCGGATTGCCGGCGACCGCGGCCTCCAGCTCCGCCACCAGGACACGGTGGCGCCCGAGGGCGAGCTCGGCCTCGACACGATCCTCGAACGCCACCGCACGGGCACTCTCCAGCCCGGTCATCTCCGCCCAGGAGATGCCCTCCTCGGCCAGGTCGGCCAGCACCGGACCGCGCCACAGATCGAGCGCCGAGGACAGCGTCGCGGCCGCGGTCTCCCAGGAGCCGCTGGCGAGCGCCGCCTGCCCCCGGGCCCAGATGTCCTGGAAGAGAAAAGCGTCGACCTGGCCCGGGTCGACCTCCAGCAGGTACCCCGGCGACCTGGTCAGCACGTCGGCACCACTGCCGCGCAGGGTACGGCGCAGGCCGGCGACCGCGTTCTGCACCATCTTGCGCGCGGTGACCGGCGCTTCATCGCCCCACAGCGCCGCGCGCAGCCGGCTCGTCGCCACGGCGGTCCGCGGATACAGCAGCAGGTAACCGAGCGTGGCGCGCTGGTGCAGTCCGTGCACGGCGACCGGCACGCCGTCCCGGACTACCTCCAAAGGACCCAAGACATGGAGTTGCACCGATCTCTACCTTCTACGGTCTGGACCGCCCGGCCCGCGGACAGCCGCCAGGGCGGTTCCCGGGGACACGGTGGCGGCGTACGGAACGGACACGGCCAGAACCGCGGTCAGGGTCCACTCCTGTGCCCTGCGCGTCGGCCGGCCAGGCCGGAAGGACGCCGGGGAAGGATGATCCGGGCGCTGACGCGGTCAGGGGACCTGACAGGCGGCGCCGTTCACCCGGACGAAATCGACGTAGAAGCGACGGGTCAGTACCACGCCATGGAGCACAGCCTGGAGCCTAGGCGTCACCTGGAGGAAGTATCCAGCCACCCGGACTCCTGTGACTCCTCTCTCAGTAGGACGAAACGCCGGACGGTACGGCCGGCACCGTGCTTCCAGGCGGAGTCAGGGCGCCGACGGGACGAGTGGGCGGAGAAAGTCCGCCTGTTCGCGCACGGTGTTCGCGGGGATGTCGGTGAACCAGCCGGTCTGCCGGCCCTCGTCGCTGCCGACCACGCGACCGCCGACGATGGTGGCCGCGAAGGCGATGCCGACCGGCCACCCCCAGTACCCGTCAGCCACCACGCTCGGATACTCCAGATACCCGAGCATGTCCCCGGCCGTGACGGAGACCCCCAGCTCACGGCGCGCCACCCGCACCACCGCGGCCGGCAGCGACTCACCGAAGAACACGGTGCCGCCCGGCAGATGCCACTGCCCGCGGCACGGGTCGATCTCCCGCTGGACCAGCAGTACACCATCCGGCTGCCGGATCACGACCTCGACGCACAGGCGCGGCACACGGCGATAGGTTTCCTCGAATTCACGCCGGCTGAGCGGAAAAGACGCGGGCGCTGACATGCGCCCGATCCTAGCATTCCGCTATCTGCTCAAGTGTTCCCCACCAGCACGTTCTCCGCCATGGCGCGGAATCCGCCGACGCGCGTCAGGCATACGTTTCGAATACGGCCATCATGCCGATACTGGCATGGTCCACGGCATGGCAGTGATAGACGAACTTACCCAGGTACTCACTGAAGGTGGCCTGTACTCTCACGGTCTCGCCGGGCGCGAGCAGGACCGTGTCCTTCCAGCCCGACTCGCCTGGGCCGGGCGGGGCACCGTTGCGGTCGAGCACCCGGAACTGCACCAGGTGCAGATGCAGGTTGTGGTACACGGCGACCGGGACAACCGGGTTCGTGATCCGCCAGATCTCGGTCGTCCCCCGCCTGATCCGAAAATCGACACGGTTCGGGTCGAACACCTTCCCGTTGAGCACGAAGGAGTACGCGACCGTGTCGAACGCGAGCACGACGTCGCGCACCCGGGTGGCCGGCGCCAGGGCGGGCAGCGACGTGAGGGTCGTGGGCACCCTGCTGGTGTCGGTCCCGGTCGCGGCCACCACGTCGAACCGGAGAACGGGCTGGGAGACCGGCGCGGCCGGGTCGAGAAGATTGCGGGTGTTGGTGAGCTGGAGCTGGGTGCCGGGCTGGTAGCGCGAGAAGTCGATCACGATGTCGACCCGCTCCGCCGGGCTGAGCCGCAGCGCGCGGACCCGCGCCGGGACGGGCAGGAGCCCGCCGTCGCCGGCGATCTGCGTGAACTCCTCGTTCCTGCCGAGCACCAGGTCGAAGATGCGCATGTTCGCGGCGTTCAGCAGCCGGAACCTGTACTTGCGGGCCTGGACCTCGAAGTACGGCGCCGGCCGGCCGTTGGTGAGCAGGGTCGTCCGGCCCGCCTCGTCGAGGAGCGCGTAGACGAGCTGCCCGTCGGCGTCGAAGGTCGCGTCCGACAGCATGACCGGGATGTCGAAGTCTCCCGACGGCAGTCCCAGCGACGCCTCGGCCGGGTCCTCCAGCAGGTAGAAGCCGTGCAGCCCGCGATAGATGTGCTCGGACTCGTTGTGGTGCGCGTGGTCGTGGTACCAGAGCGTCGTCGCCGGCTGCTCGTTCGGGTACTCGTATGCGCGCGCCGCGCCCGGGGCGATGACATCGGTCGGGAACCCGTCGGACGCCGCGAGCGTGTGCGCGCCGTGCAGGTGCACCGCGGTGTCCTTCGTCAGCTCGTTGCGGTGCCGGACCACGACCCGCCGGCCCACCCTGGCCCTGATGGTCGGCCCGATGTAGGTGCCGTTGTAGCCGAGCACCTCCGCCGGGTGGCCCGGGAGGAGCTCCTCCTGGCCGGCCCTGCTGGTGATGTCGTAGGTGTCGGTGTCCGACGTCGTGGACGACGGCGCGAGCACCGGCGGGACCGGGAGCGGGACGCTGAACGGCGAGGTCGCCGGCGCCCTGTTGGCGACCGTCACCACGTTGAGGCCCCCGTGCCCGAGGTGACCGGCAGGTCCCCGGTGGCCCGTTCCGAGCTGGCCGGCGGGCCCGAACTGGCCCGCCTGCCCCGCGGCCGCGGGGCCGTCGCCTCCTCGCGCCGTGAGGGCGACGCCCCCGGTGACGGTGGCGGCGACCCAGGCGCCGGCGCCCAGCATGGTGCGTCGCGACAGCGGGCGAGCCATCAGCGGTTGCCTCCAGGGTGGTCGTGAGCTCCGGACCATCGCCGGACCGCAGCACCGTGCGCCCTGTCACCCGAGCACGCCTACCCCTACACAGTCCCAGTTGACGGAAATCGCGCCCTTGTCCCACAAGACGTGGCCACGCACCCCGTCCTGGCATGCACCGCGGCATGCGCCCAGGTCAGCGCCGCGCCGCCCGGGGTGCGGGGCGAAGCACGAAGTGGGGTTGCGTAGGGGTACTCACCCCGATCGTGCTGGTGCACAGTTCCGTCCACGCCGTGGACATCACGCGGACAGCACCGACAGGCTGCATTCCCCGCCGCAGACGCCCGGCCGGCGCGCTGGCATCGCACCTGCGATGGCAACGCGCAGACGAGTCCGGGCCCGCGGATGTCATCCCTTCCACCGGCCGAGGCGGACGGACACCCGTTCCCAGGTTCTGACAGGAGTGCAGTCGTTCATGTCCACGGTCCGCGGGGAACCGCCCCTGCTGGAGGCGCCACCGGCGGTGGACGCCCACCCCCCCACCGCCGCCACGGCCGCCGCCCTCGGCGCCGCCGCGCCCGGCCAGGCCGGCCCGCTGCACCGGCTGGGCACCTTCGCCCGGCGCCGCCCCGGCCTGGTGCTGGCGATCCTCTGGCTGCTGCTGCTGGTCGTCGCGGCCGTCCTGCCAGCGGCGTTCACCAGCCGCGACCCGCTGGCCACCGACACGGCCCACCGCCTGCTCAGCCCGTCCTGGAGCCATCCGTTCGGCACCGACCAGCTCGGCCGCGACCAGTTCGCCCGGGTGGTCCACGGCACCAGCCGCACACTGCCCACGGCGCTGCTCGCGACCGCCATCGGTCTCGGCACCGGCGCCGCGCTCGGCCTGCTCGCCGGCTTCCTGCGCGGCTGGGTCGACGTCGTGGTGATGCGTCTGGTCGACGTGTTGCTGTCGATCCCGGGCCTGCTGCTCGCGCTGACGCTGATCGCCGTGCTCGGCAAGGGCGGAACGGTCCAGGTCGCCGTCGCCATCGGTGTCGCGGCGGTCGCTGAGACATCCCGGGTGACCCGCGCGGAGGTGTTCCGGGTCCGGGAGAGTCTCTACGTCCAGGCCGCGCACGCCGGAGGCGCCCGACGGTCCCGGGTGCTGCTGCGGCATGTGCTGCCCAACGCGATGGGTCCGGTCTGGGCGCTGACCACCCTGCTGTTCGGCGGCGCGGTCCTCGGCGTCGCCACGCTGAGCTTCCTGGGCTTCGGCATCCAGCCACCGACCCCCGAATGGGGTTCGCTCGTCTCCACCGGCCGGGACCACCTCCAGCGCGGCTGGTGGATGTCGATCCTGCCGGGCGTGGTCGTGGCGGCGACCGTGCTGGCGGCCAACCGGCTGTCCCGCGAGTTCAGCGACGACCTCGGGGGTGGCCGATGAGCAGCCTGCCCGCCCCGGAGGTCGTGGTGGCGCCGGCCGGCACCACGCCCCTGCTGGAGATCGACGACCTGCGGGTCGACTACCGGGTCCGCGGCGCGGTGGTGCACGCGGTGCGCTCGGTCAGCCTGCGGGTGGCGCCGGGTGAGACGGTGGCGATCGTCGGCGAGTCCGGCTCGGGCAAGTCGACCACCGCGCACGCGGTGCTGCGCCTGCTGCCCCGCTCGGCCGAGCAGGTCGGTGGGCGGATCGTCTTCGACGGCCGGGACCTCACCGGCGTCGGTGAGCGCTCGTTCCGCGCGCTGCGCGGCCGTGACATCGCGTTGATCCCCCAGGATCCGGTCACCTCGCTCAACCCGGTGGTGCCCATCGGGACGCAGGTGGCGGAGGCCCTGCTCGTGCACGGGCTGGCCGACCGGCGCTCGGCGCCGCGGGAGGCGGTGCGGCTGCTCACCGAGGCCGGCATGCCCGACCCGGAGCTGCGGGCCCGGCAGTATCCCTCCCAGCTCTCCGGCGGGATGTGCCAACGGGCACTCATCGCGATCGCCATCGCCGCCCGGCCGCGGCTGCTCGTGGCCGACGAGCCGACCAGCGCCCTCGACGTCACCGTGCAGCGCCAGATCCTCGACCACATCGGGCTGCTGCGCACGACCATCGGCACCAGCGTGTTGCTGATCACCCACGATCTCGGCGTGGCGGTGGAACGCGCGGACCGGCTGCTGGTGATGCAGGACGGGGCGGTCGTCGAGGAAGGCCCCCCGCCGAGCTGCTGGCCGACCCCCGCCACCCGCACACCCGGGCGCTCATCGACACCGCCCCCGGTCTCGTCGACACCGCCCCCGGCCGCGCCCCCCGTCGCCACCGCGCCCGCACCGGCCCCGGCGCGGGCAAGGATCTCGGTGCCGGCACCGACACGACAGTCGGGGCCGGGGCCGCTGTCGGGGCCGGGGCCGCTGTCGGGCTCGCCGCCGGTCGCGGCGCCGGTGCCGAGAACGCCGCGGGCGGGGACGCTCCGCGGGCCGGGGGCGAGAACACGGCCGGCACGCCGCAGGTGTGGGTCGAGGGACTCGTCAAGGAGTACCGGCTGCCGCGCTCGGCGGGCGGCCCCCGGGTGCTGCGCGCCGTCGACGGGGTGAGCTTCGCGATCCCGGCCGGCCGGACGTTCGCGCTGGTCGGCGAGTCCGGCTCGGGCAAGTCCACGGTCGCGCACATGGTGCTGCGGCTCACCGCGCCGACCACCGGAAGGATCCGGTTCGCCGGCGAGGACATCACCGAGGTCGACGGTGCGGCGTTGCGCGCGCTGCGGCGCCGCATGCAGATCGTCTACCAGAACCCGTTCGCGTCGCTGAACCCCAGGCTCACCGTCGAGAAGATCATCACCGATCCGCTCTCCTCGTTCGGACTGGGCACCCGCGCGCAGCGCCGGACCCGCGCCGCCGAGCTCGTCGACCTGGTGGCGCTGCCCGCCGGGGCGCTGCGGCGCCGGCCCGCCGAGCTCTCCGGCGGCCAGCGCCAGCGGGTGGCCATCGCCCGGGCCCTCGCTCTGTCCCCCGACCTGGTCGTCTGCGACGAACCCGTCTCCGCGCTCGACGTCTCGGTCCAGGCCCAGATCCTCGACCTGCTCGAACGGCTGCAGGCCGAGCTCGGGGTGAGCTACCTGTTCATCTCCCACGATCTCGCCGTGGTGCGCCGGCTCGCCGACGAGGTCGGGGTGATGCGCCGGGGCCGCCTGATCGAGACAGGGCCGACCGAGCGCATCTTCGCCGACCCCCGCGAGCCCTACACCCAGGAGCTCCTGGCCGCGATCCCCGGGCGGGGCGGGCACGCCCCCGGCGCCTGACCGCGGATCGCTTTCTCACCGTGCCGTCCCCGCGCCCTTCGCCCTGTCGTCAGTCCTTTCACCAAGGGGGAACCTCACATGTTCGGCCGCAACGAACGGCATCGACCACAGCGAGGACGGCGGCCCGGCCGCGTCCTGGTGCTCGCTCCACTGCTCGCACTGGTCCTCGCGGCGTGCGGCGACGACTCCTCCAGCGGGCAGCCGGCGGGCACCGAGGGTGAGCCGCGCAGCGGCGGCACTCTCACGGTCACGCTCAACGCGGACCCGATCTCGCTCTATCCGCGGGCGGTGAGCGCGAACGTGCGCGAGGTCTCCCGGCCGGTCGTCGACTCGCTGGTGGCGCTGGACCCGGAGACCCGCAAGCCGGTGCCGTGGCTGGCGGAGTCGTACGAGGTCAACGACACCACGACCGAGTACACCTTCCACCTGCGCAGCGGGGTGACCTTCTCCGACGGGACACCACTGACCGCCGCCGTGGTCAAGCGCAACTTCGACGACATCCTCGCGAACGCGTCGGAACTCACCGGATCGGGCTCGGTGTCCACCCTCCAGCTGGCGGACTACAAGGGGACCGAGGTCGTCGACGACCGCACCGTCGTGCAGCGCTTCGGGAAGCCCTTCCCGGGCTGGACGACGTCGCTGGCGAGCACCGGCTACGCCATCGTCGCGCCCGCCACCCTGGACCTGCCCGTCAAGGACCGCTTCAACAAGCTGGTCGGCACGGGGCCGTTCGTCGTGGAGTCATACCAGAAGAACAGCCAGGTCGTGCTGACGAAGCGCACCGGCTACGCCTGGGGGCCGCAGTACCGCAAGCGCACCGGTGACGCGTATCTCGACAAGATCGTGTTCAAGGTGACCCCGGAGGCCAGCGTCCGCAGCGGTGCCCTGCGCACCGGCCAGGTGCAGATCGGCACGGATCTCAACCCGGGTGACATCGAGGGCCTGAAGTCGTCCGGCTTCGAGGTCACCGTCCGGTCACAGCCCCGCCTCACCGAGGCCCTGGTGGTCGTCGGGGTGGACCGGGCGCCGCTGTCGGACCTGAAGGTGCGGCAGGCGATCGCCCGGGCGGTCGACACCGAGGAGATACGGGACAGCGTCCTCGACCCCAGCTTCACGCTCCCCACCGGCGTGCTCACCTCCACCGCCCCGGGCCGCGTCGACACGTCCAAGGCGCTCGCGTACAACGCCGAGGCGGCCGGGCGGCTGCTGGACGAGGCCGGCTGGACCCGCACCGGGGACGGCTTCCGGCAGAAGGACGGGAAGTCGCTGACCGTGGTGTTCGGCTGGCTCGACCGGGGCCACCCCTGGGACCAGGGACTGGTCGAGCTGGTGAAGTCGCAGCTCGCCAAGGTCGGCATCGACCTGCAGCTCAAGCTCGACACACCCGCCGTCGCGACCCAGGCGCTGCAGAACCGCACGGGGTACGACCTGTTCCTGGCCGGCGTGGCCGGCGGCCTCGACCCGGAGGCCAACATCCGCGGCTTCTCCACCGCCGCGCCGAACTTCTACAACGTCCAGGACAAGGAGCTCGACCGGCTGCAGGCACAGCTCCAGGCCCAGACCGACCCCGCCGCGCGGTCCGAGAGCGTGGCCGCGATCCAGCGCCGGGTCGCGGAGCAGGGCATCGTCGTCCCGCTCGTCGAGGAGAGCGCCGTGGTCGGCACCAGCGACAAGGTGCACGGCTTCTCGCTCGACGCCGACGCCCGGCTGCCCGCGTTCGCCGACGTCTGGGTGTCCTGATCCCCACGGTCGCCTGACCCCCGGCCGCCTGACCCGACCGCGGCGGACCCGCCCCACGGGTCCGCCACCTCCGGCCGTGCCGCCCGCGTCCCGCGACGCGGGCGGCACGGCCGCGTCGCCACACCGGCCCCACGATGCTCCCCGCCCCCCTTATCGTGGGGTTGGGCACCAGATGTCTCCTCCGGCGCCCTGGCTCCGCCTCAGGAGGGCTCCCAGGCGATGACGGTGACAGTGCCGGGCACCGACGGCGTGGACCTGACCCTCGTCGACTTCTGGCTCGGGGACCCCCATCCGACGCTGGCGGCGCTGCGCGAGCACGCACCGGTGTTCTGGCACCGGCCGACGGCGATCACCGGCAGCCGGCGGTTCTGGGCCGTCACCCGGTACGCCGACGTCGTCCGCGTCTCCCGGACACCGGCCGTCTTCCGTGCCGGCGAGGGCGTCGAACTCATCCAGTGGAGCTCGGAGCTGGGCGGCTTCGCCGACACCCTCAGCAACATGGGCCAGCTCGACGACCCCGAGCACCGCCTCATGCGCGCGCTGGTCAGCGACGGATTCCGGCCGCGCCCCGTCCAGGCGCTGGAGGCGGAGTGCCGCGCGCACGTGACGGACATCCTCGACCGCGCGACCGGCGACGGCGACGGCGCCTGCGACTTCGCCACCGACGTCGCCTCCGACCTGCCCATGCGCATGATCGGCGCAATGATCGGCATCCCGCCCGAGGAGCGCCACCTCCTGCGGGACTGGAGCACCGCGATCACGGGCGACGCGCGGCGCGGCCCCAGGCCGGCCGGCGAGCCCGGCACGGTGGGCGACCCCACGGCGCCCGCCGCCGCGGACCTGGTCGAGACGGTCGTCGGGCTGGGCCCCGTCGGCCTACGGGCCTGGTCGGACATGACCGCGTACATCGACAGCCTGGAGGCGGAACGGACCAGGCGGCCGCGGGCCGATCTCGTCTCGGCGCTGCTCCGGGCCGAGGTCGGCGGGCACCGGCTCACCCCGGCGCAGCGGCGCGCGTTCTTCCTCCTGCTGTGGTTCGCCGGGTATCAGACCGTCCGCAACGCGATCAGCGGCGGGCTGGTCGCCCTGCTGGAGCATCCCGAGCAACGCGACCGGCTGCTCGCCGACCCGGGGCTGGGCCGCACCGCCACCGACGAGATCATCCGGTGGACGACCCCGACCACCCACTCCCGCCGCACCGCCGCCCGCGACGTCGAGCTCGGCGGCCAGCAGGTGCGGGCCGGCGACTGGGTGGTCGTGTACTACAGCTCGGCCAACCGCGACGAGGCGGCCTTCGCCGACCCGGACCGCTTCGACGTCGGTCGCACCCCCAACCCGCACGTCGGTTTCGGGGCGGGCGGCCCACACCTGTGCCTGGGGGCCGCGCTGGCCCGCCTGCAGATCCAGGTGCTGTTCGGGGAGCTGCTGCGCCGCTTCCCCGACGTCCAGATCGTCGGGCCGGTCGAGCGGGTCGCGTCCGCACTGCAGCCCGGGATCAGGGGCCTGCCGGTGCGGCTGGGTCCGGAGCGGCGGGTGCGGTAGGCCCACCAGGCCCGCCAAGGCCACCAGGCCCGCCGGGCCCGCCGCCGGCATCGGCGCGCAGCAGCGCGGTGGCCGCCCGGTCGACGTCCCCCGTGCTCGGGTCGATCGCCACCCCGTAGACCTCGCGGGCCGCCGCCGGGGAGACCAGCCCGTCGCGGACGTCGGCGGCCACCGCCTCGGCCACGCGCCGGCGCGGATCCCCGTGGCCGGCCCCGCCGGCGGTGTGGATCTCGACGATGTCACCCCGGTCGAGCCGGAACAGCGAGTTCGGGAGCGGCTCGCTGACCCGGCCGTCCACGTGCAGGACCCGGCTGCGGTTGCGCGGTCCGGGCCGCCCGCCGGCCAGCCCGAACGGGACGGTCTGCGCCGACGTGCCGGAGCCGACGCACAGCACGGCCAGGTCGTCCTGGTCCATCCGCCAGCGCGACACCCCGCCGAGCCCGCCGCGCCACTGCCCCGCCCCGGCCGAGTCGGTCTCGTACTCCTGGCTGAGGATGGTCGTCGGGGCGGCCAGTTCGTGCAGCTCGACGTCGATCTCACGGCCGCCGCCCATCGCCGGCGGCGGCCCGATCACGTCCCAGCCGTCGAACCCGTCGGTGGCCCCGGAGCCGCCCTTGAGCGCCCCGGCGACGCCGAAGGGCCGCCCGGTCCGCTCGTTGACACCCATCGCGGCGAAGCCGTAGCTGCGGCACCAGCCGGCGTTCGTGCGCGCCGGGTCGGCCTGGCCGATGGCGTCCCAGATCGTCTCGATGATCACCTCGCCGGTGGTGATCGTGCACAGCGTGGTCGCGGCCGGCTCCACCGCGTGCACGATCGTGCCCGGCCTGGTGCGGATCTCGACCGCGGCGAGCGCCGCGCTGGTGCGCCGCTGCGTCGGGTCGGTGACGGCGTAGAGGGCGACCAGGGCCGCGGCGGCGGTGTTGGCGTAGGTCGAGTTCGCGTAGCCGAGGACCTGCGGGTCGGACCCGGTGAAGTCGAGGACCGCGTGCTCGCCCCGCACGATGAGCTCCAGGCGGACGGCGATCGGCGCCCGGTGGTGCGTCCCGCCGTCGTCGAGGTGGCGGACCGAGCGGTACACCCCGTCCGGAATGCGGCCGATCTCCGCGCGGATATGCCGCCGCGACGCCTCGAGTTGGTAGTCGACGGCGGCCAGCACCGGTTCGACGCCGAACACGTCCAGCATGGCGACCAGTTCGCGCTCGCCCACGTTCGTCGCGCCGATCTGGCACCACAGGTCCGCCTCGACGACGTCGCGCAGCCGCAGGTTGCTCAGGATCAGCTCCCACACGTCCCGCTGGGCGACGCCCTCGCGCAGCAGCCGCACCGGCGGGATGCGCAGGGCGTCCTGCCAGCAGTCGACGGCGTCGGGGTTGTAGCCGGGCACGCTGCCGCCGATGTCCGCGTGGTGCCCCTTGGTCACGCTCCAGAAGCGCAGCGTGCCCTGGTGGAACACCGGCTTCATCACAGTGAGGTCGGGCGGATGGTTGTTGCCGTGGTAGGGGTCGTTGAGCAGGAACACGTCACCGGGGTGCACGTCGCCGGCGAACCGGTCGACGATGCCCGCGTAGGCGCTGGGCAGCGAGCCGGCCAGAATCGGGATGAAGTCCTTGGTCGCCACCCAGTCGCCGGCGGCGGTGAACACCCCGGTGACGAAGTCCCGGCTCTGGAAGACCATCGACCGGCACGAGCGCAGCATCGCGTCGGCCATCTGCTCGGCGATGGCGTGCAGCCGGTTGTCGACGACGCTGGCCAGTACGGGGTCGGCCGGCATGAGGTCGGCCGGCCCCGGCGCGTCCGCGCGGCTCACGCGGCTCACGCGGCTCACGCCTGCACGGGATGGAGCAGCAGTGTGCCGTCGCCGACCCGCTCGACCGCGAAGTCCGGGGGCACCACGACCGTGGTGTTCGCCTGTTCCACCAGGACGGGGCCGGCCAGCCGGCCGTACGCCGCCAGCGTCTCGGCCTGGTACACGTCGACCTTCTGGTACCGGCCGTCGAACCAGGCCTCCCGGCGGCCGGCCGGCACGGCGGGTGCCACGGGTGCCCGAGTCGGGGGCGCCGGGCAAGGGGATGTGGGATGCACGGGTGCCAGGCCCCCCAGTGTGGGCGCCCGGGTGAGCAGGCGCAGGTTGACGGCCTCGACCGGCACGCCCGGCTGCGCGTAGCCGTAGCGCTGTTCGTGCAGCTCATGGAACCGGGCGAGCACCGCGTCGACCGCGGCGGCGTCGGTGCGGGCCGGCTCGGGCGAACCCGCGCCCCCGGCCTCGAGATCCGCCTCGAGGTCCGCCGCGAACGGCACCGAGATCTCGTACACCTGGTTGACGTAACGCAGATCGGCGAACCGCGTGAACGACACCGGGCTCACCGCGGGCCCCCGGTCCGGCTCGCCGCCGGCCTGCTCCGCGTCCTCCGTCCGCGCGACGCCCAGGTCCTCGACGGCCTCGCGGGCCAGCCGGCGGAAGGCCGCGTCGAACACCCCGGCCTCCGGCCGCTCCCCCCGCCCGGCCAGCGAGTGCACACCGTAACGGACGAGATCGGCGTGCAGCATCCCCCGGGCACACAGCACCGAGGCTCCCGGCGGCACCACGACCAGCGCGATTCCCAGCTCCCGGGCGAGGGCGGCGGCGTGGACGGGGCCTGCGCCGCCAGCCGCGACCAGCGCGAAGCGGCGCGGGTCGAGCCCGCGGCGGACGGTCGCCAGCCGCAGGCTGTCCGCCATGGCGGCGTTGACGGTCTGGAAGACGCCGGCGGCGGCCTCGGTCAGCCCGATTCCGAGCCGCCCGGCGAGCGCGCCGACGGCACGCTCGGCCGCGGCGCGGGACAGGGCCAGCCCGTCGCCGAATCCCCGTCCGTCGACGTAGCCGAGCAGCAGGTCGGCATCGGTGACCGTCGGTTCGTCGCCGCCCCGGCCGTAGCAGGCGGGGCCGGGCACCGCTCCGGCGCTGCGCGGGCCGACCCGCAGCATGCCGCCGGGCGTCACCCACGCCACCGACCCACCACCGGCCCCGATCGTGCTGATGTCGAGCATGGGCAGGCACACGGGATGTCCCGCGACCTGCCCCCGGCTCGTCGTCTCCGTGCGGCCGTCGTGGGAGACACTGACCTCGAAGCTGGTGCCGCCCATGTCGACCGTCATCGCGTCGGTGACGCCCAGGGCACGGACGATCCGCGCCGTGGCGGCCGGTGCCGCCGCCGGGCCAGAGAGCAAGGTCTCCACCGGGCGCTGGGCGGCCCCGTCCAGGCTGATCACGCCGCCGGCCGACTGCACGAGCAGCACCGGGCGCCGGTAGCCCAGGCCGGCCAGCCGCCGGGCCAGCCGGTCGAGGTAGTCCCGCAGCACCGGGCCGACGCAGGCGTTGAGCACGGCGGTCGTGGTGCGCTCGAACAGCCGTACCTCGGGCACCAGCCCCGCGGCGAGCGTGACGAACACCCCGGGCAGCTCCTCGGCCAGGATCTCGCCGGCCCGCCGCTCGTGCGCGTCGTTGAGGAAGGAGAACACGAAGCTGACGGCGACCGCGTCCACCCCGCTCTCGGCGAACCACCGGGCCGCGGCACGCACGTCCACCTCGGCCAGGGGGGTCACCACCGTCCCGGTGCGGTCGACGCGCCCGCGCACGGTACGGATCAGGTGGCGCGGCACCAGGTGGGGCAGCGGCCTGGCCCGCGAGTCGAACTGGTCCTCCCGGCTGCCCTGCCGGGCCAGGATGACGTCGCGCAGGCCGTCGGTCGTCAGCAGGCCCGTCCGCGCGTGCCGGCCGGTGATCAGGGCGTTCGTCGTGATGGTGGTGCCGTGCACGATCAGGTCCGTGCGGCCGAGCAGGGTGCCCGGGTCCAGGCCCTCCGCGGTGGCGAGCCCGCGCAGGCCGGCGACGAAGCCGTCGGTCGGGTCGGCCGGGGTGGAGCTGGTCTTGTGGATCACCTCGCCGCCGTCCGGCCGGCGCAGCACCAGGTCGGTGAAGGTGCCGCCCACGTCGACGGCGATCCGGTAGCCGGCTGCGCTCACGGTGTCGCGGGCGTCGACGGCGTCGACGGCCAGGGCGGGTCCGGGATCGACCGGCGCAGCTCCGGCACGACCTCGCTCGCGAAGATCTCGTGGCTCTCCCGCCAGCGGGCCTCCGCAAGGCCCTCCGGCTCGGTGCTGAAGATCAGCGAGGTGTGACCGAGGTGCTCGGCGTCCCGGTGCACCTTGTCGATGATCTGGGCCGGGCTGCCGACGAGCGCCGGGCCCCGCTCGGCGAAGTCCTCCAGGGTGGGGAAGCGGGGCAGCGCCGGGATGCCGCCCTGCGCGCGCAGCCGCGCCTCGTAGACCGGCCGGTAGTCGGCGAGCGCCTGCTGGGACGTGCGGGCGGTGTAGAGCGCCGGGGTGCCGGCGCCGGTGTGGCGCGCCGCGGGTTCGCGGCCGAACTCGTCCCATTTCTTCGCGTACCGCTCGGCGAGCCAGGCGTACTCCTCGGTCGGGGCCGACGCGTTGGAGAACATCACCGGGTCGCCGTATTCGGCGGCGAGGTCGACCGACTCGGTGCTCGTGCTGCTGCCGTGCCAGATCCGCGGCCGGCCGTGCGGGGGCCCGCTCTGCAGCGGCCGCGGCAGCGTGGTGACGTCGTGCAGGTCCGGGCGCAGGGTCCCGGACCAGGTGACCCCGCGTTCGGTCCACAGCCGGTGCAGCAGCCGGAACTTCTCGGTGAGGGCGTCGCGTGCCTGCTCCCGGGTGAGCCCGAACAGTTCCGTCTGGTCCGGGCCGGCCCCCTTGCCGATGATCAGCTCGATCCGGCCGCCGGACAGGTGGTCGATGGTGGCGAAGTCCTCGGCGACCCGCACGGGGTCGAGGACGGACAGCAGCGTCACGCCGGTGAACAGGCGGATCCTCGACGTGACGGCCGCGATGTAGCCGAGCACGACCGTCGGCGCGGTCGCCAGGAACGGCGGATGATGCCGCTCGCCGATCCCGAATCCGTCGAAGCCGAGTTCCTCGAAGAAGACCGCCGTGTCGATGGCACGGCGGAACACCTCCGACTCGGTGGGCACCCGGCCGGTGGACAGCTCCGGTCCCCGCGCGAGGGCGACCAGGCCGATGAACTTCACGTGACGAACTCCTCTTCCACTTTTCCGTTCTTTCGCCGCTGACGGGTCAGGTGGTCAGGGTCACCGGCGCGGACGTACCCCGAGGCGCCTGCCGGGTGCGCGCGATCCGGGGGTCAAGGATCGGGTAGAGCAGGTCGACCAGCAGGTTGATGAGGACGAACACGACCGAGCCGAGCAGAACGACGCCCTGCACCACCGGGAGGTCCCGCAGGCTCACCGCGTTCTGCGCGATCTGGCCGAGCCCGCTGCGCGAGAAGATCACCTCTGCGACGACAGCCCCCGCCAGCAGGCCGCCGACGAGCAGGCCGGCGATGGTCAGGGCGGGCAGCGCGGCGTTGCGCAGCGCGTGCCGGACGTTGACCCGGAGCGGGCTCGCGCCCTTGGCCCGGGCGGTGCCGATGTAGTTCTGCCGCAGCTCGTGGTCGAGGCTGCGGGTGAGGATCTGGGCGATGACCGCGGCGGGCTGCAGCGAGATCGTCAGCGCGGGCAGGACCAGGCTGCGCCAGCCCTCGTTGCCGATCGCCGGGAACAGGTGCCAGGAGAACGAGAACCACTGCAACAGAACCAGCCCGATGAGGAACCCGGGCACCGCCACCCCCAGCGGGGGCAGCGACAGCAGCACCTGGCGCAGCCAGGACAGCCGGGTGAGGCTCGTCGCGAGGGCCAGCCCGACCCCGAGCAGCACACCGAGCGCCAGCCCGAGCCCGGCCATCAGGGCGGTCGGCGGCAGCGCGTCGGCGATCAGCGAGGTGACCGGCTGGCCGGACTGCACCGACCGGCCGAGGTCACCCCGCACCAGGTCGCCGAGGCTGGTCAGGTACTGCACCGGCAGGGAGCGGTCCAGGCCGAGATCGTGCCGGAGCGCCGCGAAGTCCTCGGGCGTGTACGCGTTGTTCGGCCCGATCATGATGGCGACCGGGTCGCCGGGCAGCGCGTAGAGCACCACGAACGACAGGGTGTAGGCGGCCCAGATCACGAAGACGCCCTGCAGGAGCCGTCCAAGACTGTAACGTGCCACGTCCTCAACCATTCTCCGTCACGACGGCACCGCACCGCACCGTTCTCGCGTCTTGCTTCTCGCGTGCTGCTCAGAACGGCGCGCCGGCGTCGCGGCCGAACTCGTCGAGCCTGAATCTTTTCGGGACGGTCCTCGCGGGGTCGGGAAAATGAATGACCTTCTGCGGTATTACCCGGACGGCGACCCGGGTGGGATCGTCCAGGTCGTGCCGTTCGTTCATGTAGCGGCGGATCAGCTCGTGTGCCAGGTCGTTCCCGCCCTCGGGGAGGACCTCCGCCAGCCCGCGGATCTCGATGGACGTGTACGGATCCCCGAGGTCGTAGAGGGAGATGTTCACCCGGGGGTCACGCGAGATGTTGCGTTCCGTACGGCGGTTCCGGTGGACCGGGAAGTAGAGGACGTGTTCCGCTCTTTTCATGAGCACGATGGACGAGTGCGGACTTCCATCCGCGTTCACGGTGGCGACAACCGGCAGGTTGGCCGCGTCCAGCAGGGCCTGGGCTTTCTCGTCGAAAGTGACCGCCATAGTCGGAAAATAGCGGCTGCCCAGCGCCACGCTCACCCCAGTTCATCCCCTGTCCGTCCCCGGCCCGGGCGTGCCCGCCGCCACCGTCGTCCGGATCTCAGCGCGTCACCGACCAGACGAAGCCGTGCACGGACCCGTTCTCGTGGATGCCGTAGCCGAGCACCAGGCCGTCGTCGTTGACGTCGATCGCGTAGGTCAGGACGAAGCCCGCCGGCAGGCCGAGGTCGATCGCCCGGCCGCCCCGCCACAGAGCGGCATGCTGGCGGTTGTCCGCGGCGGTGCCCCACCCGACGACGTCACCGGTCTCGTTGAGCGCCAGCGCCTGGCTGGGCTTCCCGCGCACGAGCACGCCCAGATCGGTGAGCCGGCCGTTCGCCCAGGAGACCGCGTGCCAGCCCGTCGGGGTGGCGCTGCGACCGACGACGACGCCCGCGTTGTTGACGGCGTGCGCCTCGGTCTCCAGCCCGGCGAGGGTGCCGATGTCGGTCAGCTTCGCCGGACGGCCACCGGCGGCGGGCGTCCACACGAAGCCGTGCGTGCGCTGCCCCGCCGACGCGACCGCGCCGTACCCGACGAGCTGGCCCCGGTCGTTGAGGCCGGTGACGGTCGTGGTCGAGCCGAACGGCCCGACGTCGACGGTGCCGGACGGGCTCCAGACGAAGGCCCGGTCCGGCTGGTCACCCTGGCGGCCGGTGCCGAACACCTGGCCCGCGGCGTTCAGGCCCACCGCGGTGGTCTCCGGGAACGGCGCGATCACGGTGCGGACGCCGTTGTCCCAGAGGGCCGGCCGGCCCTCCTCGACGAGCAGCACCTGCCCGGCGTCGTTGAGGGCCAGCGGATGGCTGTTGCCGCCCGGCGCGGAGATGTCCGTCGGGGTCGTGCTCCCGGCCGGCCAGAACAGCGAGTGCAGGGTGCCGCCGACCGTGGTGTACCCGGCGACCGCGCCGGCGGTGTTCAGCCCGACCGGGAAGCTGAACACGCCCGGGTCGGCCGTCGGCGCCTCCAGCCGGGTGATCGTGCCGGCGGTCCAGGTGAAGGCCTGGAGCGGCTGCGTTCCGCCGATGGCCCCGTAGGCGGCGACCGTTCCGCGGTTGTTGACGATCCGCGGGATGATGCTCGTCTGCAGGAGGTCCGGCGCGCCGAGGTCGGTGACCGTGACCTGGGGGCGGGGCTGCGCCGCCGTCACCGCGCTCGCCGTGGGCGCACTGGCCACTGCCCCGCCCACCAGCGTGACCAGCCCGGTGCCGAGCGCCGCCCGTCTCGTGTGCCGATCGCGCCGCACCGGGGATGCCTGCCCGCCGGCCGGGATGGGAGAGGAGACCATGGGCCGATCGTGGCAGCGACGGCCCGGCCGCGACTCCCCTAGGCAGCCCCTGACCGCATGCGTCAGGAGGCCGCGTCGACGAGCGCCCCGGCGCCGGACCTGACCGGGTCCGCCTGGCGGAACAGGGTCAGCCGCTCGACGCCGATCCGGGCCCGCGCCGCCTCGTCGGTCACCCCGAGCCCCTCGCGGGGCGCGAGGCCCAGCACACCCACCTTGCCCACCTGCTGGTTGCGCTGCACGAGCCGGGCGGCCTCGCCGACCTCCGCCAGCGGGTAGACGGTCGACAGCGCGGGGATCGTCTGGCCGAGTGAGACCAGCCGCATGGTCTCGGCCTGCTCCGCCAGGTTGGCCGCATGGCTGCCGATGATGCGCTTCAGGTTCATCCAGAGATAGCGGTTGTCGAAGACATGCTGATAGCCGGTGGCCGAGCCACAGGTGATGACCGTCCCCCCGCGTCGCACGCTGAAGACGGAGATCCCGAAGGTGGCCCGCCCGATGTAGTCGAAGACGATGTGCGGGTCCTCGCCGAGGGCTGCCCGGATGACCCGGCCCAGCCGCTTCCCGAGCTTGATCGTCTCGTCGTTGTCGGCCGGATGCCCACCCAGCCCGATCTCCTCGCGGTTGATCACCAGCTCGCAGCCGAGCCGCCGCAGCAGCTGCGCCTTGTCGTCGGAGCTCACGATCCCGATCGGGATGCCGCCGCCGTTGCGGACGAACTGCACCGCGTAGGAGCCGAGCCCGCCCGCGGCGCCCCAGATCAGGACGATGTCGCCCTGCTTGATCCGGGCGCCCCGGTCGCTGACGAGCATGCGGTAGGCGGTGCCCCCACACAGCGGGATCGACGCGGCCTCCTCCCAGGTCAGGTGGGCGGGCTTGGGCAGCAGCTGGCTCGCGCGCACCACCGCGTAGTGCGCGAGCCCGCCGAAGTTCGTCTCGTAGCCCCAGGCCCGCTGGCTCTCGGCGAGCATGCCGTCCGCGTGCGTCGCCGGCTCCTGGTCGTCGACCTGGATGGGGCTGACCACGACGTGGTCGCCGACCCGCCAGCGCCGCACGCCGCTGCCGGCGCGGACCACCACGCCGGCAGCGTCCGACCCGACCACCTGGTACGGCAGGTCGTGCCGGGCGTTCCACCCGCCGAGCCGGGCGTAACGCCGCAGCGCGTCGAACGTCGGCACCGGCTCGAAGGTCGCCGACCACACCGTGTTGTAGTTGATCGAGCTCGCCATGACGGCGACGAGCACCTCGTCCGGCGCCAGCTCGGGAAGCGGGACGCGGCCCAGGCGCAGGGTCCGGCGCACGTCCTTGTCGGCGACACCGCGGAAGACGTCGACGTCCTCGGCGCGCAGGTGCGCGGCGAGATACTCGGTCGGTACCGGGGCGCGTTCCAGCTCCTCGGGTGAGGCTCCGGTGAGCACGGCTTCGCTGAGCGGGTCCATGGCTGCTTCCTCGTCAGGTCGGGAACCATCGGTTGATCGCGGGATCATCGGACCGCCGTGTCTTCCGTGCGCAGGATCTCGGCGAGCAGCCGGCGGTGCTCGGCCGGATCGGCGATGCCGCGGATGTGGTCGTGGCCGCCGTCCACCGTGCAGTACCGCTTGCCGATCATTATTCGCTGGCCGTTGTCGAACGCGCGGCCGCGGATCACCGTGCTCGCCTTCGCCGCCCGGGTCGCGAACGCCGTCATGTCCGGTGTCGGGGCACGCCACTCGGCGATGCTCCGGGCCTGTGCGCGGAACCGGTAGGTGGAGGCCCAGTCGCCCCGCTGGCCGCGGCGCTGCAGGAGGTGGTAGCCGTCGAGCTGGATCACCCGGAACTGGTTGCCGTACTGGTGCTGGGCCTCGTCGCTGATCCGGATCGGTTCGAGGAACGACGGGCCGACGAATCCCACGTCCGCCATGAGCAGCTCGCCGTCCAGGCGCACGTGGTTGAAGAGGTGCTCCCGGTCCGGGCCGTAGGTGCCGTCGAGCTGGCGGACACCCGCCGAGAACACCCCGACGTCGAAGCCCAGCTCGGTGAGCAGCAGGCGGAACAGGCCGTTCAGTTCGAAGCACACACCGCCGCGGCCACCGACCACGATGGCGTCGAAGGTGGCGTCGGCGTCGATGTCGACGTCGCGCCACAGGTCGACCCCCCGGCCCAGGTTCAGGACGCTGTCGTACGGGATCGCGATCAGATGTCGCTTGTGCAGGTCTCGCAGGGTGTCCAGGGTGGCTTCACGCGGCCCGGAGTACCCCAGGGCCGCCAGGTATGTGTCCACGTCGAACATGTGCGGTCGTCCACCTTTCGGGCCACCGGTCCGCCGGCCCGCCCGACCGCCGCACGGACGTGCGGGCGTGGCCGGAGCGGAAGCCGGGGCGGGCCGGCGTCGGTCAGGAGACGGGCAGCTCGGCGTGCGGCCCGTCCAGCTCGCGCAGCAGGGCCCGCAGTCGCGCCGCGACCCGGTCCCGCCGGATCTCGTCGCGCAGCGCGGCCGACAGGACGGCCTCGGCCCGTTCCAGCGTCTCCTCGTCGGCGGGCCCGGCCTGCGCGGCGGGCCCGGCCTGCACGGCTGCGGCGGTCGTCCCGTGCGCGGCGAGGTCGGCGGCCAGCAGGGTCTCCAGGTGCTCGGCGAGCTCGGCCGGTGTCGCGTGGTCGAACAGCAGCATGGCCGGCAGCTCCTGCCCGATCGCCGCGGCGAGCCGGTTGCGGAGCTCGACGGCGGTCAGCGAGGTGAAGCCGATGTCGAAGAAGATCCCGTCGGACGGCACCGCCTCGGGGTCGGTGTGCCCGAGCACCGCGGAGGCCTGGCCGCGGACCGCGTCCATCAGCACCTGCCGCCACCGCGGCGGCGGCGCGGCGGCCAGCGCCGCCAGCAGGGGCCGCTCGGGCGGCGTGGCGGCCGGCTCGTCCACAGGCAGGGCGGCGGCACCCCGCTCCCGGCTGGTCTGGCCCCGGCTGGACGGGGGGGTCAACCAGTACCGCTGGTGCTGGAAGGCGTACGTGGGCAGCTCGATCCGCTCCGCGGCCGCCGCCTCGAACGCCGGACCGAAGTCCACCGGGACCCCGCGCACCTGCGCTGCCGCCACCGAGCTGAGCACCCGCGCCACCGTGCCGTCGTCGCGGCGCAGCGAACCGCTGACGACAGCCGCCAGGCCCCCGAGGTCGTCGATCGTCTCCTGAACGGCGGGCGCCAGAACCGGATGCGCACCGTTCTCGACGAACACCCGGTGGCCGGAGGCGAGCAGCTCGCGGACCGCGGCCTCGAGCTGCACCGGCTGGCGCATGTTGCGGTACCAGTAGGCGCTGTCGAGGGCGCCCGTCGTCACCCAGGCCCGGTCGGAGGTGGAGTAGAACGGCACGCGCGGCGGCTGTGGGTCCAGGCCGGCCAGCGCCTCGGCGAGCCGCTCCCGCGTTCCCTCGGCGTACGCGGTGTGGGTGGCCCGCCCGTTGCGGATGCGCCGGACCCGCACGCCCTCGGCGGCGTACCCGTCGAGGAGCTTGTCGAGGGCGCCGGTGTCCCCCGCGACCACGACCGAGGCGGGGCTGTTCACCGCGGCGATCTCGACCCGGCCGCCGAAGTCCCGCAGCCGCTCGGCGACCCGCTCCGCGGGCAGCGCCACGGCCGCCGACCCGCCGCCGACGTGGTCGGCGATGATCCGGCTGCGGCGCACGATGATGCGGACGGCATCGTCCAGGCTGAGCGCGCCGGCGATGTAGGCCGCCGCTATCTCCCCCTGCGAGTGGCCCGCCACCGCGTCCGGCCGCACCCCGAACGACTCCCACAGCCGCGCCGTCGACACCGCGACGGCGAACAGCGCGGACTGCACCACCTCCAGCCGGTCCAGCGACGGCGCCCCCGGCTCCTCGCGCAGCACCGCCGGCAGGGACCAGGGCACATGCGCCGACAGGGCGCGGTCCACCTCGGCCACGGACGCGGCGAACACGGGGGCGGTGTCGAGCAGTCGCGCGCCCATCCCCGGCCACTGCCCGCCCTGACCGGGGAACAGGAACACGACGCGGCCCTCGACGTCGGCGCTGCCCGCCACCACGTTCGGTGCCGGCACGCCGGCGGCCAGCGCGTCGAGGCCGTTGAGCGCCTCCTCCCGGGAGCCGGCCACCACCACGGCCCGGCTGGCCAGCCTGGTCCGGGTCGCCGCCAGCGACAGCCCGATGTCGGCCAGGCGCGCCCGCGGCCGCTCCCGGACGAACGCCGCCAGCCGCGCCGCCTGTGCCCGCAGCGCGGCCTCGGACCTGCCACTGACCACCCAGGGCAGAGCCTCGACCGGCGGCCGCGCCTCGCCGGACAGCCGGTGCTCGCCGGACAGCCGGGGCCCGGCCGGCGGCGGGACGTCCTCCGCCCGCTCGGGCGCCGGCGCCTGTTCGAGGAGCACGTGCGCGTTGGTGCCGCTGACCCCGAAGGACGACACGCCGGCGCGGCGCGGACGGCCGACCTGGGGCCACGGCTGCGGCGTGGTCAGCAGCCGCACGGCCCCCGACTCCCAGTCCACCTGGGTCGACGGCTGGTCGACGTGCAGGGTCCGCGGCAGCACGCCCCGGTTCAGCGCCTCGACCATCTTGATGATCCCCGCGGCACCCGCCGCGGCCTGGGTGTGGCCGATGTTGGACTTCAGCGAGCCGAGCCACAGCGGCCGGTCCGCCGGCCGGTCCCGGCCGTAGGTGGCCAGCAGCGCCTGGGCCTCGATCGGGTCGCCGAGCCTGGTGCCGGTCCCGTGGCCCTCGACGGCGTCGACGTCCGCGGGCGAGAGCCCGGCACCCGCGAGGGCCGCCCGGATCACCCGCTGCTGGGCGGGACCGCTGGGCGCGGACAGGCCGTTGGAGGCTCCGTCCTGGTTGACGGCGGTCTCCCGGATGAGCGCGAGCACACGGTGGCCGGCGCGGCGGGCATCCGAGAGCCGCTCCAGCAGCAGGACCGCGGCGCCCTCGCTGAAGCCGGTGCCGTCGGCGGCGTCGGCGTACGCCTTGCACCTGCTGTCCGGGGCCAGTCCGCGCTGCTTGGACACCTCCACGAACACCGACGGCATCGTGATCACCGTGACGCCGCCGGCCAGCGCCAGCTCGCACTCACCGGCCCGCAGCGACCGGACCGCCAGGTGCGTCGCCACCAGCGAGGACGAGCAGGCGGTGTCCACCGTCAGCGAGGGCCCTTCCAGACCGAGGGTGTAGGACACCCGGCCGGACAGCACACTCCCGGTGTTGCCGATGCCGACGAACCCCTCCAGCTCCGCCGGGACCGTCCACGGATCAGCCGCGTACCCGCTGTGCATGGCGCCGGCGAAGACCCCGACCCGCCGGCCCCGCAGTGAGGTCGGCTCGATCCCGGCCCGTTCGACGACCTCCCAGGACAGCTCCAGCATCAGCCGCTGCTGCGGGTCCGACGCCAGCGCCTCACGCGGCGAGATGCCGAAGAACTCCGCGTCGAACGCGGGTGCCGCCGGCACGAAGCCGCCTTCCCGGACGTAGGCGGTGCCGGGGCTGTCCGGATCGGGGTCGAACAGGGTGTCCAGATCCCACCCTCGGTCGTCGGGAAACGCGGAGATGCCGTCTCCGCCCTCGCTCACCAACCGCCACAGGTCCTCCGGCGAGGCGACGCCGCCCGGAAGCCGGCACGCCGCCGCGACGATCGCGATCGGCTCCGCGGACGCCGCTGCGAGCCGCTCGTTCTCCTGCTGGAGCCGCTCGTTCTCGATGAGCGACGCGCGCAGCGCCTCGACAAGGCGGTCCTCAGAGTTCTTGACATTCTCACCGGCCTGAAGGCCGGTGATTCCCACCCTCACGGGCGGGTTTTCCTGCTTCATCGACAGACGCCTCCCTGCTCTAGGAGCGGAGTGGTCTGACTCCGTCTCCACAGGCTGACACCGTGAGCCCCACGGCCAGAATGTTCCGCGCCGCGTTCACGTCCCGGTCGTGCACCACACCGCAGCGGCAGGCCCACTCCCGAACGTTCAACGGCAGACTGTCCACGACCGCCCCGCACACCGAACACGTCCTCGATGACGGGTAGAACCGGTCGACCGCGATCACCCGCCGGCCGTACCAGCCGGCCTTGTACTCCAACATCCGCCGCAACTCCGACCACGACGCGTCGGAGATCGCCCGGGCCAGGGAACGGTTCCGGACCATGTTCCGCACCGCCAGATCCTCGATGACCACCGTTTGGTTCTCGCGGATGATCCTCGTGGACAGCTTGTGCAGATGATCCCGGCGCCGGTCCGCGATCCGACCATGGACCCGGGCGACCCGAGCCCGGGCCTTCGCCCGGTTCGCCGAACCCCGCGCCTTGCGGGACAGCGCCCGCTGGGCGCGGGCGAGCCGTTCCCGATCCCGCCGCTCGTGCCTCGGGTTGGCGACCTTCTCCCCGGTCGACAGCGTGACCAGACTGGTGATCCCCGCGTCCGCCCCCACCCGTCCCGCCGACGGCGGCAGGGCGGGGATCGTCTCCTCGACCAGGATCGAGACGTGGTACTGGCCACGGCTGTTCCGGGACACCGTGACCCGCGACGGCACCGCACCAGCCGGCAACGGACGAGACCACACGATGTCCAACGGCCGATCCTGCTTCGCCAGCGTGATCCGACCATTCCGAAAGGTGAAACAGTTCCGGAAGTAGGTCGCGGAATCGGTGGTCTTTCCTTTCCTCTTGAACGTCGGGTAGCCCGCCCGCTTCTCCCAGAAGTTCACATACGCGACCTGGAGATACCGCAGTGCCGCCTGCAGCGGCCCTTTCGACGGCTCGGCGAGCCACCGCGTATCCGGCTCGCGTTTCCACGCTGTGAGCATTCGGTCGGTCTCGGCATGACCGACCCGGCGCCGCTCCTCGGTCCAGGCGCGGTGCCGTTCGGCCAACGCGCGGTTGTACACATAGCGCACACAGCCGAAAGTTCTCGCGAGGTTCTCTACCTGTTCCGGATTCGGGTAGAAGCGGTACCTGTATGCCAGCTTCACCACCCGACTCCCCATAAGCGGCAGAATACAACACCCGACCGCCGCCTTGACGGCCGAGTTGACGCGCTAACCCCGACCCGAAGGACGAGGCCTGCGCGCTACCTTTCTCGGTCATCCGCATCTCCGTTAGTCCGGGCTTCCCGCGCCAGTCGATGAGGTGATTCTTTTTCCGGGGTCACCGCCGCCCGGCGCTCGCCGCGGCGTCACCGCGCACCACGCCCGGGTCGCGCAGGCCCGCCAGCAGGTCCTCCACCAGCCGCTCGGCGGAGTCATCGCCGTCGGCCGGCCGGACCGCGCCGAAGAGATAGAAGTCGGGCCGGACCAGCAGCGTGGTGGCGCCGGCGGCGGCCAGGGCGGGGAGATAGACGTCGTCGACGTCGGCGACGGTGACACCGCCGACAGCGGTGGCCGCACCGGCCGGGGTGGCTCCCGCGTCGGTGAGCCCGCCGTCGGTGAGCCCGCCGTCGGTAAGCCCGCCGTCGGTAAGCCCGCCGTCGGTGAGGCCGTCGGGCGCGGTCTCACCGTTCGGGTCGGTGCCGGGAACGATCCGCACCACGCGCCCGCCCAGGCCCGCGAAGGCCGCCCGCGCGTCGGCTCCCAGCAGGTTGTCGAGCGGGTCGGTCGTGAGCAGGACGAAGCCGGGTCCGACGAGGTCGTCGAACAGCCCGGTCGTCGTTCCGAGGCGGACCCGGCCCTGGGGCAGGAGGCCGCCCACCGCGACCCCTGCAGGGTTCGGCGGCGGCGTGCCCGCGCCGCGCAGGAAGCCCTCGGTCAACGGCTGCACGGCGGACCGGGCATCGTCGCGGCGCAGACCCCGCCGCCGCATGGCGATCATGATCTGGTCGCGGTCCCGCGCGGCCGACGGATCGGTCTGGCAGATCACCTGCCCCAGGTTCATCGAGGCGTCGACGGCGTAGCGGACGTGGCGGACGCGCTCGGTGGAATAGGTGTCCAGCAGGTCCGCCGACGCGTTCCCGCCGAGCACCAGATCGAGCTTCCAGGCCAGGTTCGCCGCGTCGCGAAATCCCGAGCACAGGCCCTGCCCCGCGAACGGCGGCATCAGGTGCGCCGCGTCCCCGGCGAGCAGCACCCGCCCGATGCGCCACCGATCGGCGTATCGGGCCTGGAAGGTGTAGATGGCGTGGCGGAGCAGGGTGGCGTTGTCCGGACGCAGGCCGAACAGGCTCAGCAGCCGCCAGGCCGTCTCCGGCCGGCCGAAATCCTCGACGGATTCCGCCGGCAGGCGCATGAACTCCCAGCGGCGATAGCCCGGGCCCGCCGACACCGCGGTGCGGGGGCGGGCCGGATCACAGATCTGGAGATTGTTCGGTTCGTACACGGCCGGTTCGTGCGGGACGACGTCGCAGGTCAGCCAGTCGTTGAAGTAGCCGAAATCGGTCATCGGCGCGCCCACCGCCGTCCGCACCACGCTGTTCGCCCCGTCGCACCCGACGACCCAGCGAGCCCGAAAGCGCCGCCGAGCGCCGGCAGGCGGATCGACGGCCCCCGTGCCCGCGTCGTCGACGGTCTCCAGCTCCACATGCCCGCCCCGGTCCGTCAGGCCGACCACCCGCTGGCCGCGCAGCACCCGCAGGCCGGGCAGGTCGGCGCCGCGTCGGGCCAGCGCCTCCTCCAGCGCCGGCTGGTACATCGACGTCGCGTCGGGCCAGCCGAAATAGCCGTGCTCGGCGACGTCGACGTGCAGCAGCACCTCACCAGCCGCGTTACGCCAGGTGTAGTCCCGCGCCGGTTCACCGAACACGCCCAGCGCCGGTCCGATCCCGGCCAGCGCGAGGATGCGCGCCGACTCCCCGTCGAAGGAGACCGCCCGCGGCCGCGGGTACGGCGCCGGCCAGCGTTCGAGGACGGTGACCCGCCAACCGCGGGCGGCCAGCAGGATCGCGGTGACCTGCCCGACCGGGCCGTAGCCGACGATCAGCACGTCCGCCTCGCCGTCCTCGTGGGCCGGCTCCGCCCGCCCGGCCTGCGCGCTCATCGGGGACCCGCCGCGGTCCGAGCGGTCCGAGCGGTCCGGGCGGCGCGGGCGGTCCAGGCGGTCCGGGCAGTGCCGAGTGTGTCGGCGGGCAGGTCACGGGATGTCGTCATGGGGGCTCCCTCCGAGTCGGGCGGGGACCGGGCGGCTCAGCGCGCCCGGCCGAGCGCGCGGGCGATCAGGGCGTCGGCGTCCATCGCGGCGATCAGGTCCACCGCGGCCGCGGCGTAGGCACCGGCGTCGGCACCGACCGTGACCGGCGGGGCTGGGCGCCCGGCCCCGGCTGCCGCCTCGCTGTCCGCCTCGCCCGGGCCCGGAGGCGCGAGCTCGGCGGCGAGCCACTCGGCGAGCGCCAGCGGGCTCGGATGGTCGAACACCACGGTCGCCGGCAGCGCGACGCCGGCCTCCGCGGCCAGCCGGTTACGCAGCTCGACGGCGGCCAGCGAGTCCACCCCCAGCTCGCGGAACGCCCGGTTCGCCGCGACGCCGGCGGGCTCCCGATGGCCCAGCACCGTCGCCGCGTGGCCACGCACCAGCTCCAGCAGGAGCCGGTCGCGCTCGCCGGGTGCGAGGCCGGCCAACCGCGCACGCAGCGTCGGCCGGGCGACGCGACGGGCCGGCGACGCATCGACCAGCTCGCGCAACAACGCGGGCAGCCGGCCTTCGGCGGCCTGGAGGCGCAACGCCGCCTCGGCGAAGCCGGTGGCCACGAGCAGCGCGGTCCCGGGCCCCGCGTCGCCGGTACCACCCGCGCCGGCCGGCGCAGCCGGGCGATCCCGCACGGCCGGCACAGCCGAAACGGCCGAAACGGCCGGCGCACCGGCGGCGCGCACGGCGGCGTCGAAGAGGGCCAGGGCCTCCTCGTCCGGCAGCGCCCGCACACCCTCACGTGCCAACCGGGCGTGGTCGGCGGCGTCGAGCTCGCCGGTCAGGCCGCTGGCCCGAGCCCACAGCCCCCAGGCGACCGACACCGCCGGCAGGCCGAGGCCGCGGCGCAGCCGCGCCAGGCCGTCGAGGTAGCCGTTGGCCGCCGCGTAGTTCGCCTGCCCGGCGCCCCCGAACACACCCGCCCCGGAGGAGAAGAGCACGAAGGCGGCGAGGTCGATCCCCGCGGTCAGCCGGTGCAGGTTCCAGGCCGCGTCCGCCTTCGGCCGGAACACCGTCGCCAGCCGGTCCGCGGTCTGGGCGGCCAGCACGCCGTCGTCGATGGTTCCGGCGGTGTGCACGACGGCGGTCAGCGGACGCGCCGGCGGGATCTCGGCGAGCAGTGCGGCGATCGCGTCGTGGTCGGCCGCGTCGACGGCCGCCACCCGCGCTCGGGCTCCCACTTCGGCCAGCTCGGCGACCAGAGCCGGCGCCCCGGGCGCGGCGAGGCCGCGCCGGCTGAGCAGCAGCAGGTCGCGCACCGCGTGCGTCCGGACGAGGTGCCGGGCGACCAGCGCCCCCAGGGTGCCGGTCCCCCCGGTGATGAGGACCGTCCCGTCGGCGAGGGTGGGGCGAGGCGGCTCGGCCACCTCCGGGCCGCTCGCCGCCGCCGGGACTGCCGCGGCCGACCCGCTGATCGGGACGACACGGGGTACGAGCAGCCGTCCCGACCGAACGGCGACCTGCGGCTCGCGTGCGGCGACCGCCGCGGCCACCGCCGTCGCGAGGCTCCCGGAGTCGGGACCGGCGGTGCCCCAGCCGGCGGAGTCGGGACCGACCTCGTCGGTGTCGACCAGGATGATCCGGCCGGGATGCTCCGTCTGGGCCGCGCGCACCAGTCCCCAGACCGCGGCCGCGCCCGGGTCGGCGACGGCCTCGTCGGGGTGGGCAGCGTCGACGGCGTGCCGGGTCAGCACCACCAACGGCGCTCCGGGCGTCGGCGCGGTGTCCTGCTGGAGGCGTTCCCGCAGCCACTCGAGCGCGTGGGCGGTCAGCGCGCGGGCCGCGCCGGGCTCGGCGGAGAGCGGCGCGGCGGTCAGGTCCAGCACCCCGCCCGAGACCGCGGACAGGGCTGCCGCGGGTGATGACCCGGCGGCCTCGCCCGGGGAGGGGGACGGCTGCGGGGCCGTCGGCGCGGACAGCGGGATCCACGCGAGCCGGAACAGCGAGCGCGGGCCGCCTCCCGCGAGGGCCGCCACCCTGTCCTCGGCGATCGGCCGTGACACCACGGCTTCGACCGTCGCCACTATGTCGCCCACGCCATCGTCGTCCACCGGCGGCGGGGCGGCGGCATGAAGGGTGAGGGTGAGCCCGTCCTCGTCGCCGCCGGTGGGCACGGCCCGGACCCGCAGCCGCGCCGCACCCGGGGATCGCACCGTGACACCCGTCCAGGCCGAGGGCACCATCACCTGACCCGGTGCGGCGGCGGATGGGCCGGCCGCCGGTGGCCCGACTGCGGTCGCGGCCCGCAGCGCCGCGTCGAGCAGGGCCGGATGCAGCCGGTATCGGCCGGCCTCGGTGCGCAGCGCCGGCGGGAGCGTGACCTCGGCGTACACCTCCCGGCCCCGGACCCAGACGGCGTCGATGCCCTGGCTCGCCGCCCCGTCCCCGTAACCGGCGGCGATCAGCTGTCCGTCGAGCTCCTCGGCCGGGACGGGACGCGCGTCGGCAGGTGGCCAGGCCTGCCCCGCCGGCCAGCCGCCGGGCGCG
>NZ_ADGX01000066.1 GCF_000177675.1 Parafrankia sp. EUN1f | reverse complement strand
ACGTGTCCGGGGCGACGGGCCGACTCCGTCCGAGATGCCAACGCCGCGTGAACAGTCCGTCAACTGACAAGAAATGGGTGATAGCGCGATGCGTGTTTTTGTGGTCGGTGCCACCGGCGCCGCGGGCAGGCCGCTGGTGGACGCTCTCCTGGCAGCGGGCCACGAGATCACGGCGATGTCTCCGGGCGAACGACTGGACCAGCTGCCTCCCGCCGTACGACGGCTGCGCGCGGGGCTGCTGGACGCCGATCTGGAAGACGTTCTGCCGTCTCGGCTCGCAGGTCACGACGCGGTCGTCAACCTCGCCACGGCGGTACCAGCGGATGATGACGACCCACGAGGGTGGGATCTCGACTCGAGCATCCGCGAGACGGGTTCCCCGCGGTTGGCCAGGCTGGTCGCCCAGGTCGGTGTCCCGGTGCTGGTCCAGCTCAGCATCAGCATGATCTACCCGGTGCGCGGCGCCGAATGGATCGATGAGTCGGTCCCCATCGACTCCGATCCCGAGCGGGCCGCGCTCGTAGGCCCGACCGCGGCGATGGAGGAAGCTGTCATCGGACTTCCCCGGACATGCTCCTGGACGATTCTGCGGGCCGCGCGTTTCGTCGGGCCGGCAACCATTCAGGATCGGCAGCGAGAGCTGCTGCGGGCGGGAAAACTCCCGATTCCTGGGGATGGCAGCACTTTCGTCTCCCATGTACACGTCGCGGATGTCGCGGACGCCGTGCTCGCGGTGCTCGACCAACGACCGTCAGGCGAAATCCTCAACCTCGCCGCCGAGCCGGTGACCTACGAGTCATATCTGACCCGGCTCGCCCGGATCGACGGCGCCCCGCAACCAGCCGTCGACGCTGACCTCGAACCGGATCTGGACAACCAGCGGATCGACAGCGGCCGGGCACAGCGCCTTCTCGGCTGGACCGCACGGCGGGGGAACTGGCCGGAGGCGATCGTGGGCTGACCCACGCGGTTGGGGCATGGGCGCCGGGCTCAACCGGGCCTGACACCGAGGTTGGCGACGTCCTAGGCGTCGTAGGCGTCGTAGGCGTCGTTGAGGCCGGTCAGCACACCGCAACGAGCCGACGCGGTCAAGCGTGGCCGTCCTCCGCCAGCCCTGGGCGGAAGACGGTCAGCTGCCCCCACCCGTGGCCTTCGCGTGGTACATGGCGAGATCGGCCCGATGGAGGAGGGCCTCCGCTGAGACCGTCCCCGCATCCTCCTCCACCGTGACCAGGCCGACGCTGGCGTCGATGCGGCACTGGCAGCTCCGCAGTTGGATCGGGGCGCGTACCGCGCGGGTCAGACGGCGCCCGACCGCCTCCGGATCCCGCGAATCCGATTCGAGCAGGATGGCGAACTCATCCCCGCCGAGCCGGGCGACCGAGTCGTCCGGCCTGACCTGCCCGGCCAGCCGCGCGGCGACGACGCGCAGCAGTTCGTCGCCGGCCGCGTGCCCGAACCTGTCGTTGACACCTTTGAATCCATCCAGATCGCAGAAGAGGAGCGAGATCCGGTGCGGCCGGAGGCGGCGGTCGGCCATCGCGCGATTGAGGCGAGCGACGAAGAGCGCGCGGTTCGCGAGCCCGGTCAGCGGGTCATGGAACGCGAGGTGGTGCAGCTCGCGTTGGCTCCCCTCGAGCTGGGTCAGCAGGTGCGCGTTGTCAGCCATCGTGGTCATCTGGCGGAGCACGGCCAGCAGGAGCAGGCCCAGCAGCCCCCACAGGGTCAGATCACGATCAAGGCTTCCGCTTACGGGCTGGAGATGGAAGACGGCGAACGCGCCGCCGACCAGCAGCGGGACGTACGGCAGCACCCCGTGCCACCAGCGGTGACGTGCCGGCGACCGCGCGGACGCCATCCCGTCGGCCGAACCTGCCCCCGCGGCCGCGCGGCCGTCCACCCGGACGGCGGCGGCGATCTCCCAGCGGTCTGGCGGCAACCGCCCGGTGGCCGGCACCGGCCCGCCGGGGCGGAGCAGGGCGGCGAGCGCGAGGAGCAGACCACTGCCCCCGAAACCCAGATCCAGCACCCGCGGGACGTCGGCAAGCCCACGGACACCGGCATACATGTGCGACATGACGGACAGACAGAAGAGCGTGATCCCGGATCCGACCAGCACCAGGCCGAGCGGAGACCGCGGCCTGCGGAACGCCGCGGTCAGGATGACCAGGACGATGAGCAGGGTCGCGACAGCCGCGACGGCCAGGGTCCCGGGCAGGCCCGGTGATACCGGTGAGTCCAGCGCCCGGTTCAGGATCAGCACCCAGCAGAGCAACGCCACCGCACCGACGACGATCAGGCCGTCCAGAACAGTGATCACGTGTAGTCGCCGGTTCGCCCCGTCGACCCGAGCGCGGGTCGCGTGGTCGTAGGGCTCGGACGGAAAGCACAGCAGGGCCGCGAGGCCGCACACCGTCGGTGTCAGGCCGAGCATCGCCAGCGGTGTCATCCTGGGCAGCGCGGGACCGCCGTTGATGACGTCACGCGCGATCGCCCCTCCCCCCAGCGCGTTCGCCATGATCATCGTGGCGATGAGTAATCGCCAGGCTCGTTCCGCCCCGTGGTTGCGCAGACCAGCCCACACACAGATACCCACCGCCAGCGCCGAGAAGATCGGGCTCGTGAGGCGCACGAACGCAAGCTCGGTGCGGCCCTCCAGGACCAGCAGCGGGAGCGCGGAACCAAGCAGGAGCAGCAGAATCACGCCAGCGGCCCGGCGGAACGGGCGGTCGGTCTGTTCCCACAGGCGGTTCACCCATCCCGTGCGGTGCGGGCACGCCCGCGGAGCCCGCCTGGCGCTCCGGACAGCCGTGAGGCCGACAGACTCGTCCAGGCCGCCGGGAGACTCTCCGGTCCGCTCCGGGACGTGGCCCCGCATGGCCCACCACCGCCAATGCCGCTGAGATTGCGTTGAACCGAGCGTGTCAACACACTCGGGACATCGCAACTACAGACCTGCGATCACAGCCCGCTGCCCACGCCCGCCGCCTCGGCTCGTCCCCGTTCTCCGCCAGGGCGCCGCCATCGTCAGCCGGGCCTGACGCCGAGGTTCGCGACGTCGTACGAGGCGTTGAGCCCAAGGTTCAGGTAGACGTTCGTCAGCCGCTCGCTGAAGAGGACCTGGGCGCGGCGATGCACCAGCGGCACGAGGGCCGCGCTCTGCTGCACCAGACGGTCCACCGTGGCCCAGGCGTCCGCCGCCGCCCCGGGATTCTCGGGATCGCTCTTCGCCGCCGCGGCGTCGAGGGCGGCGTTGACCGCCTTGTCGTCGAGCCCCGAGATGTTGAAGTTGCCCTGCCCACGGATCTGCCGGCCGTCTGCGATCTGGTGGAAGAAGGCGTAGCCGCTCGGCCAGTCCGGGCCCCAGTTGGTCAGCGCGAGCCCGATCCCGGCGGCGTGCACCTGCTCCGGCGCACCCAGCGTGCCGTAGTAGTCCCCGGTCGCATAGGTCTTCACCGTCACCCTGATGCCGATCTTGCCCAGGTCGGCCCGGATCGCCTCGGCCGCCTTGACGTCAGCGGCGCGGTTGGGCGCGGAGAGGGTGGTGTCGAAGCCGTCCGGGTGGCCGCAGGCCGTGAGCTCGCCGCGCGCCCTGTCCAGGTCACCGCGCAGGCCGTCGCTCGGGTAGGCACTGACGCCGGAGTAGCCGGCGAGCGACGGCGGCAGCAGGCCCGCGGCCCCGGTGCCGCCGAGCGCGCCATAGCCCCGGAGGCTGGACTGGCGCGCCCGGTCGACCGCCCAGGCCACCGCGCGCCGGCAGTCAACGTTGTCGAACGGCGTCTGCGTGGTCACAACGGCCAGGTAGCTCAGGTAGGGCAGGACGGTGACCTCGCTGCGCGCCTTCAGGGCCGGCTGCGCGGCGATCGCCGCGGTGGTCGACGACCCGACCGACGCCCCGGAGATGTCGGCGTCGTAGGTACCGCTGATCAGATCGGCGTCGATCTCGTCCGCGGGGACGTCGAACGCGACCGTGATCTGGTCGGGCAGCGCGGCCCGGTTCGGGTCGGTGGCCGCGACCCACCTCGGGTTGCGCACGAAGCTGATCGACCTGGCCGCCGTGTACGACTGGACCTGGTAGGGCCCGCTGGAGACCAGCCGCGCCGCGTCGTAGCCGGAGCCGGCGTCGGTGACGCGGTCGGCGCTGGCCGGAATCGGCGCTGTCTGCGGCAGCGTGAGCAGGTAGGGGAAGTCGTCGAACGGCTCACGCAGGTGGAAGACCAGGGTGGTCTCGTCGGGCGTGTCGATCGAGGTGAAGTCCGACAGGGGTTCGTTGCGCGGCCCCGGGAAGTCGGCCGGCGACTGGCGGAGCACCTCGCCGAAGTACCCGAGCGCGCCCCGGAGAACCAGCGCCTGCTCATAGCTTCGGGCGATCGCGTACTTCACGTCCGCCGCCCGGATCACGGAGCCGTCCTGGAACGTCAGGCCGGCACGGATGCGGACCTTCCAGGTGACGCCGTCGACCCGTTCGGGCATGGCCGCCGCCAGGTCCGGCACCAGCTCGGTGCCGGCCGTCCCGGTCTCGGCCCGATAGGTGAGCAGCGTCCTGGAAACCAGCCGCTGCATCGACCAGCAGGGGGCGAGGTAGGTCAGTCCCGGATCCCACGAGTCACAGTCGCCGCTGCTCGCGACCAGCTTCAGGGTTCCGCCGCGTTTCCCCGACGGCTGGTGCAGCGAGGCCGTGATCGTGGCTGCCACCGTGGAATCCCCATCCCCGGCGGGCTGCTGGCGCTGGGAGGAGCCGTCCGGCCAGTTGAGCAGCAGGCCGAGCCCGGTACCCACGGCGATGATCAACGCGGTCGCCAGCGCGACGGCCCGGCGGCGATCGAGGCGGCGGAGGCCGCGCGAACCCAGGTACGGCGGGCCGATCGCGATCCCGGTACCACGCGAACCGGGCACGGCACCGGCCGGCGGACCCGATGGCGTCCAGGCAGGTACGCCCGGTGGCGGCGGTGGGGTCGGCGCGGTCGGCGCGGTCGGCGGCGGCTGGGAAGTCAGCGGCGGCTGGGCGGTCGGCCGCGTGGCTCGCCACGGCGCGGCTGCCGGCGGGAGTGGTGCCGGCGGGAGTGCTGCCGGCGGGGCGGCTCGTGCGGCGTCGACAACCTCGTCGTCGAGCCGGACGGGGATACCGCAGTCCGCCAGCCAGCCGGGCCCGAAGCTGTGGGCCGCCGCCGCGGCAAGATCGAGCGCGAACGCGCGGGCGGACGGGTGCCGCTGCGCCGGGTCCTTCGCAAGCGCGCGCAGCACGACACCCGCCACCGGCGCCGGGGCCTCGACCAGCGGCGCGGGACGTCCAGCCAGATGCCAGTGCACCAGTGCGCCGGGAGTCGTCACCGGACCCGACGGCCGGTGCCGCTCGAACAGCTCGTACAGCGTCACACCGAGCGCGTAGAGGTCGGTGGCCGGGCCGAGCCCGCCCTCGCCGAACTGTTCCGGCGCCATGTAGGGCAGGGTCCCGACCAGCCCGGACGTCACCGAGGTCGACTCGGTGACGATCTTGGCGATGCCGAAGTCGGCGACCTTCACCAGCGAGCTGCCGGTGAACAGGATGTTCGCCGGTTTGATGTCGCGGTGCAGCACGCCGACCTGGTGCGCGGCACCGAGCCCCTCGGCCACGCACAGGCCGATCGCGCACGCCTGCTGCGGGCTGGTGGCGCGCAGCCGCCGGGAGAGGCTGCCGCCGGCGAGCTGCTCCATCACGATGATCCGCAGGTCGTCGTGTTCGAGATAGTCGTAGATCGCGACGACGTGCGGGTGGTCGAGCCGCGCGAGCACCCGGGCCTCGGCCGCGAACCGCCGGCGCACCTCGACGTCGGTGTCGCTGTCGGTGCCGCTGTCGACGTCCAGGATCTTGATGGCGACGCTGCGCCCCAGCTGGCGGTGCCGGCCGGACAGCACGACACCGAACCCGCCCTGCCCGAGCGGCCCCCCGATCTCGTAGCCGGGCAGGGCCCGCTCGACGCTTTCGCGACGAGGTGGGCGCATATTGCCTTATTCTGCGCCCTTTCCTGCCAGCGGTGTGGCCGGCGGAGCCACGGCCCCGAAACCGCCGAGGCAGAACGCCCAGACCCGGGCGGCGACCTCGGCGGAGGATTCCTTGCGTGTCGCGAACGCGTAGTGATGGAAGACTGCTCTGACCAGCAGGTTGACCAGCTCACCGGTCTGCGCGGTGTCGATCGGGCCGATGAGGCCGCCGGCCTGGGCGGCCTCCAGCTCACCAGCCACGAGATCGGCGAACGGGCGGGTCGCGTGGTCGACCTCGTCCGGGTAGAGCTGGTACAGCCGCCAGTGCTCGGCGGTGATGAACCGCGCACCGCGGACGGCGCCGTCCTCGCTGCCGAGTGAGTGCAGCGCGGCCTCGATGTACCTCCGCATGCGGGCGAGCGGGTCCGGCTCGCCGGCCGCGGACTCCTGGTAGCGCACCACCTGCCCGCTGATGACGTCCTCGATGACGGCGAGCATGAGCTGGTCCTTGCCGGGGAAATGCCGGTAGAACGTCTGCATCGCGATACCAGCCTCCTTCACGAGGTCCTGCGTCGTGAAGGAGGAACCCCGGCTGGCGATCAGCCGCTTCGCGGCATCGACGATCACCGTCATCTGCTGCACGCTGCGCGACCGGGACCGCTGGACCAGCGGCGACCGGTCCGCGGCACGATCGGCCCAGGACACCCCTCCGACGGTACCGGGGGCTACGCGGGGGTCAGCACCACCACGGGTATCGGTCTCGAGGTTCTGGTCTGGTAGGCGTCGTAGTTCGGCCAGACCTCGGTCATGATCTTCCACAGTCGAGGCTTCTCCTCGTCGGAGGCCGTCCGCGCGACCACCGACAGATGTTCGGCACGGACCTGGATTTCCGCCGCCGACTGATCGGTGAGGTTCAGATACCACTGCGGGGCGGCGGGCGAGCCGCCCTTCGAGGCCACCACAAGGTAGTCCGCCCCGTCCCGCCCGAAGATCAGCGCGGATGTCCGCGGCTGGCCGGAGCGGCGGCCGACCGTGGTGAGCAACAGGGTGGGCACGCCGTTCCACTCGTAGCCCACCTCCCCGCCGGTCTCCCGGTAGCGCGCTACATGCTCCGCGCCGACGAGAGCCAGATCCGGCGGCCGGTAGCCGGCTTCACTCATCAGGAACCTCCGAAGACGACGGGGATCTCGGTCGCGCCACGCTCGTACATGCCGATCAGGCGCGGCGGGGCGGCCAGCGGGTCGAGGCGCAGGTTCGGCAGCCGGTCGAGCAGCGCGCCGATACCGACGCTGATCTCGGCCCGGGCGACGTGCATGCCCAGGCAGATATGCGGCCCGCCACCGAAGCCGAGGGAGCGCTTCATGGGGCGGAAGATGTCGAACTCGTCGGGACGCTCCCAGCGGGCCGGGTCGCGGTTCGCCGCGCCCAGACACAGGTGCACCAGGGCACCGCGCGGGATCCGCCGACCGGCGATCTCGACGTCCCGGGTGGCGAAGCGGGAGAACATCGGGTCGGTGGGCGACCAGCGCACCGATTCCTCGACGGCCGGGCGCAGCAGCGAGCGGTCCGCGCGGACGGCGTCGAGCAGCTCCGGCCGCCGCAACAGGGCGGTCAGCGTGATGCCCATCTGCTTCCAGGTGGTGCCGGAGCCGGCGAGCAGCAGCAGTACGGCGAACGTGTAGATCTCGGCGTCGGCCAGGCGGTGCCGCGTCCCGTCCTCGTCGGTGATCTCCGCCGCGACCAGGGTGCTGATGAGATCGTCCTGGGGCTGCTCGCGCCGCGCCGCGACGATCGGGGCGAGCGCGCGAATCACCTGCGGTGGGTCGGTGAGCACCTCGCGGATGTGCAGCGCCTCCTCGACGGGCACCCCGAAGCTGCTGGTGATCGTCAGCACCGGGATCGCCGCGCAGAAGTCGACGTTCAGCTCCGCGGAGCCGTTGTCGGCGAACCGGTCGATAAGCGCGTGCACCGTCTCCTCGATCCAGTTCGTGATCCACCAGCCGGCGCGGGCCGGGGCGAATGACGGCTGGACGAGGGCACGGTACCGGCGGTGCTGGGCGCCGCCCATCGACAGCATGCTGCTGGCGGTGCCGATCCCCCCTCCGGTCGGGTCGACGGCTTCCGGCGACGAAGCGAAGGCCTCGCTGTCGCGGAAGACCCGGTCGCACTCGTCGAACGAGAAGACCGAGAAGTGCGGCCGGTCCGGGTAGGGCAGGCCCTGGAACATCGCCGGGCGGGAGTACCCGGTCAGCTCGTGGACGGTGCCCTCGTGCACCGGCCCCCGCTCCCGCAGCTCCCGCCAGACCGGGTTGGGGTCGTCCTCGTAGTCGCCGCCGCTGCGCACGTTGTAGCTGCTGCGCAGGTCGAACAGCGCGCGGATGCGGTCGGGGTCGAGCACCTGGCTCATGTCGCTCACCGCGCTCACCTAGCCACGTATCCGCCGTCGATCGGGACGAGCACCCCGGTGATGTTGGCGGCCCGGTCGGACACCAGGAAGGCGGCGGTCTCGGCGCAGTCCTCGGCGGTGATCGGACGTCCCAGTGGATGCGTGGCGCCGACCTGGCGGGCCGTGGCGGCCGTGGTCTCCGCGTCGCCGCCCAGCCCGCCGGCAGCCATGAAGCCGGTGTACGGCATTCCCGCCGGACAGATGGCGTTCGCGCGGATCCCGAACGGCGCGCCCTCGACGGCGACGGCCCGCGTGAGCTGGTGCACCCCGCCCTTGGTCGCCCCGTACACCGAGCCGCCCCAGCCGACGAGGCCGGCGACCGAGCCGGTGTTGAGGATGACCCCGCCGCCGCCCTGGCTCTTGAACCGGATCACGGCGTGCTTGCAGCCGAGGAAGACCCCGCGCAGGTTGACCGCCACCAGGCGCTCGAAGTCCTCGACCGTGTGGTCCTCCAGCCTCGCTCCGAGCCGCGGGGTCGGGATACCGGCGTTGTTGAACACGACATCGAGGGCGCCGAACCTCTCCGCGGCGAGGTCGAGGGCGCGGACGACGTCCTCCTCCACGGAGACGTCGCAGCGCGCCGGCACGGCGCGGCCGTCGGCACCGGCCTTCTCGATCTCGCGAACGGTCTCCTCGGCGCCGTCGAGGCTGATGTCGGCGCACACCACGCGGGCACCCTCGGCAGCGAAGCGCAGGGCGGACGCCCGCCCCACCCCCGAGCCCGCTCCGGTGACCACGGCCACCTTCCCGTCGAGCAGCAGGCCCGTCACGACGTCCCTCCGTCCTTGCGCTCTGGTCCCACTCAGACCCCGCTCAGGACGGGCGGAACCGCCGGGGTGAAGCGGTAGAGCCGCTCGGCGTTGCCCCGCAGGATCTTGTACTGGGTCTCGGCCGGCAGGTGGCTGATGATGCCCTTCACCGTCTGGATGCAGTTGGGCCAGGTGGAGTCGGAGTGCGGGTAGTCCGTCTCGCACATGATGTTGTCCTCGCCGATCTCGGCGATGCTGGCGATGCCGTGGTGGTCCTCGATGAAGCAGCCGAAGACGTGGTCGCGGAACGTCGCCCGGACGTCGAACGTGTCCAGGTCGATGGCGCCGGCGGCGCCGTGGTCGTTCCAGCGCGCCCCTTTCTTCACCCAGTGCCGCTGCTTGTCGAGCACCTGCTCGGCGCGCTCCAGGTAGTACGGCATCCAGCCGATCTCACCCTCCGACAGCGCGATCTTCAGCTTCGGGTGACGCTGGAACATCCCGGAGAACAGCCAGGACAGCATCGCGCCGGACGTGCGCATGGCACCCCAGGTCAGGTTCGCCATGAACGGTGCGTCCGGGGCGATCTTCGGCACCTGCGAGGACGAGCCGACGTGCATCGACACGACCATCTCCAGGTCGTTGGCCGCGGCCATCACCGGCTCCCAGTAGCCGGACGGGTCATGGATCGTCGGCAGGCCGAGCGGGGCCGGGTTCTCGGAGAACGCGAACGTCGTCGCGCCCTTCGCGGCACAGCGTTCCAGCTCCTTCACCGCCAGGGCCGGGTCCCACAGCGGAATCAGGACCAGCGGGATGTACCGGCCCGGCGCGGCGCCGCACCACTCCTCGATCATCCAGTCGTTGTAGGCCTTCAGGCAGACCAGCCCGAACTCCCGGTCGGACGCCTCCATGAACAGCTGGCCGCAGAAGCGGGTGATGGTCGGGAAGCACAGCGAGGCCAGGATGCCGGCCCGGTCCATGTCCTTGATCCGCTCCGCGGCGTCGTAGCAGCCCGGGCGCATCTCGCTGTACCGCAGCGGCTCCGGGGAGAACTCCTCCTTCTCCTTCCCGGCGACCGCGGACAGTCCCGAGCTGGGGAACTTCTTGCCGTCGTAAACCCAGAAGTCCATGCCGGTCTCGTCGAACTCCATGTGCGGGGCACGGTCGCGGTCCTTCGCCGGCACGCGGTCGAGCCACAGGTTGGGCGGTTCGAGCACGTGGTCGTCGACCGAGATCAGCCAGTCGAGCGAGAGGGTGTCTGTCATGACTGCTCCTTGATCGCGAGGTGCTTGACCTCCTGGAAGGCGCGGATTCCGTCCGGCCCGCGCTCGCGGCCAAGGCCGCTGTGCTTGTAGCCGCCACTCGGGGCGTAGGCGCTGAACAGGCCGCCGACGTTGACGTTGACCGCCCCGGTGCGCAGCCGGCGGGCCACGGCGGTCGCCGCGGGCAGGTCGGCGCCGTAGACCTGGCCGGACAGGCCGTAGTCGCTGTCGTTGGCGATGCGCACGGCGTCGTCCAGGTCGCGGTAGCCGAGGATGCTGATGACCGGCCCGAAGATCTCCTCGCGGGCCGCGGGGTTGGTGTTGTCGGGCAGGTCGAGCACGGTGGGCTCGAAGTAGTAGCCGCGCTCCAGCCCGCGCGGGCGGCCACCGCCGAAGGCGACCTTGCCGCCGTGCTCCTGGGCGGCGGCGACGAACCGCTCGCAGCGTTCCCGCGCCGCGGCGTTGATGAGCGGCCCCATCCGGGCCGCCGGGTCGCTGGGCGGGCCGACGGTGATGGCCGCGTAGGCCCGCGACACCGCCTCGACGACCTCGTCCTTACGGTCAGCGGGTACGAGCATGCGGGTCGCGGCGACGCAGGCCTGCCCGGCCGTCGCAGCGACCACCGCCGCGGCACCCGCCGCGACCCGGCCGACCGCGTCCGGCAGGTAGATCTGCGCGGACTTGCCGCCGAGCTCCAGGGCCACCCGCTTCACCGTCGGCGCCGCCTGGGCGAGGATGCGCCGGCCCACCGCGGTGGAGCCGGTGAAGGAGACCATGTCGACGGCGGGATGGCTGGTGAGCAGCTCCGCCCCGCCGGCGCCGCCTTCCACCACCACGCTCAGCGCGCCCGCCGGCAGTCCGGCCGCCTGGGCCGCCGCGCCGAACAGCAGCGACGAGACCGGGGTGAGAGGGCTGGGCCGCAGGATCACCGAGTTGCCCGCCATCAGCGCCGGGATCAGCTTCTGGAAGGCCATGATGATCGCGCCGTTGTACGGCGTGATGGCGCTGACGACACCGACCGGCTCGTGCCGGCGGATACTCAGGACCCCGCCCGCTCGCACCAGCTCGTCGACGGGTACCGGGTTGGTGTCCTCGTGCGGCATCGACAGGTAGAGATCGATGGTGCCGCGGGCCAGCGCGACGCCGGCGCCGAACTGCGCGCGCTCGGCGAAGGAGACGGGCTGGCCGGCCTCGGCGACGATGGTGGCGATCAGGGCGTCGCGGCGGGCCACCACATGGTCGACCAGGGCGTGCAGCACCCGGGCCCGCTCGGCCGGCGGGACGTCCGCCCACTCCCCCGTGTCGAAGCAGCGCCGAGCCTCGACGACGGCGCGCTCGATCTCGGCCAGCGGCGCGGCGGCGACGTCGGTGACGTGCGACTCGTCCGCCGGATTCTCAACGGCGAGCGTCTCGTCACCGTCCACCCAGCTGCCGGCGATGTAGGAGCATCGCTCGGCGATGAGGTCGGGCACTGGCTGTCTCACCTTCTCGGCTCGGCCGTGTAGACGACGGCACCGCCGTAGTGGGGGGAGGAGTGGCAGGCGAGGCCGACGGTCGCGCCGACACGCTGGCGGTCGCCGGCCCGTCCGGAGAGCTGCAGGTAGCACTCGAGCATCTGCGGGATGCCGTGCATCCGGCCGTTGCCGAGCGCGCCGCCGCCGGAGAGCACCGGCAGGGCGTCGGGGCGGTCGCTGTCGATCCGCCCGTCCTGGACGAAGCGGTGCGCCTCGCCGCGCGGGCAGAAGCCGAGGGCCTCCAGCCAGAAGTAGACGAAGGGGGAGAACCCGTCGTACAGCTGCGGCAGGTCGACCTCGTCCGGACCGACCCCGCTGCTCTCCCACAGCCGCCGGGCGGTCTCGGCACCGACGTCCATGATGTCGTCGAGCGGCCAGTGCAGCGGCAGCCGCCGGGTGGCCGGCAGCCCACTGGCGTAGCCGGCGACGTACACCGGCCGGTGCGGCAGGTCGGCGGCCCGCTCGGCCGAGGTGAGGACGAACGCCGCCACCCCGTCGACGGGGATGTCGCAGTCGTACCGGCAGACCGGGTCGCTGATCATCGGCGCGGCCAGGTACTCGGCGGCGGTCAGCGGGCGCTTGTACCAGTGGGACCAGGGGATGCGGGCGCCGTTCTTCCGCGCCTCGACGAGGACGGCCGCCATCGCCTCGCGCCGGGCGCCGTACCGCTGGAGGTACTCGGTGTAGGGCAGGCCGATCATCGCCAGCGGGCCGAAGAAGCCCTGCGGGGCGGTCCACTGCGCCGGCCCGGCGGCGCGTTCCATGGTGTTGGCGTGGTACTTCCCGGGCGGGTTGTGCAGCGCCCGGTAGACCAGCACGTTGTCAGCGGCGCCGCTCGCGACGGCGTTGACCGCCATCCCGACCATGCCCGGGATCTGCCCGATGCCGTGGAAGCCGGCGACGTAGCGCGGCGCGTCGCCGGCCCCGGCCCCGGCCCCGCGCAGCCGCTCGGCCAGCCAGGTCGCCGGCACCGAGCTGACACCGTCCTGGACGTCGTGCGACCCCGCGGTGGGGAACAGCGCGGAGGTGACCACGCCGTCGATGTCAGCGTTGGTGAGCCCGGCGTCGGCGATCGCGGCGCGGGCGGTCTCCAGCGTGATCGCCCCGAGGGGGCGTCCGGCGTGGCGCTGGATGGCGCTCTGTGCGTACCCGACGACGGCGACCTTGCCGCGGGCGGTGAACCCCCGCCCGGTCACGGCTCCTCCCCCGGCCGCGCGGCGGCGGCGAGGGTGAAGGCGGGGATGGCGACCCCCGGCGCCACGTCCTCGAAGCCGACCCGGACCGGGGCGCCGAGGCGCAGCGGCGGCTCTCCGGGGCCGTCGAGAGCGGCGGGTCCTTCGAGAGCGGCGGGTCCTTCGAGAGCGGCGGGTCCGTCCAGCAGGCGGCCGATCATGCGCAGCTCGGGCTGCTCGGCGAGCTCGACGTCCACCAGCACGAACGGGACCTCGGAGGCGAACCCCGGCAGGCCCGACTGGCGGATCACCGTCCACGAGCGGACCGTGCCGCGGCCGCTGACCGGCTCGAAGGCGTAGTCCGGGTCGGTGCTGCGGCAGTGCGGGCAGGCCTGGTCCGGCGGCAGCGCGAACGACCCGCAGCGGGCGCAGCGGGCGATCGCCAGCACATGGCCGGCCGCCGCGGCCCAGTAGGGCGCGGAGATCTCGTCGGGAACCGGTAACGGGCGGGCCGTCACGGGATCACCCCCGCCTCGGCGAACTCGCCGATCTGCTCCCAGGTGTAGCCGAGCTCCAGCAGCACCGACTCGGTGTGCTCGCCGTGCTCGGGGGCGCGGCGCAGCTCCGGCGGGCGCTCGTCGATCTGCACCGGGCCGGTCGGCAGCCGGTAGGACGGGCCGGCGTCCCCGGCGACCTCACCGAGCCGGACCTCGCCGAGATAGTCGTTGGCGAGCACCTGCGGGTCGGTGAGCAGTTCCTCGACGGCCTGCACCGGCGCCCAGGGCGCGTCGATCCCGGCGAGCAGGTCCTTCCACTCGGCGAAGGTCCGGTCGGCGAAGATCGCCGCGATCGTGGCGACGCAGGCCTCCCGGTTCGCCGCGCGGGCGGCCAGGTCGGTGAAGCGGGGGTCGGTGACGAGGTCGTCCCGGCCGACGAGGCGGCAGAAGTCAGCCCAGTAGCGGTCCGGTTCCAGGAACACGAGCTGGATGTGCCGGCCGTCCTTGGTGCGGTAGGGACCGACGAGCGGATTGCGGTACGCGGCGGCGCCGGACGCGGCTCGCGGCGTCTGGCCGGCGAGGGCGGAGAGCACGTCGGAGGACAGCGTCCACATGGCGGTGGCGAGCAGCGAGACGTCCACAACGGAGCCGCGGCCGGTGCGCTCACGCCGTAACAGCGCCGCGGCGATCCCGAACGCGAGCGCCGTCGCCCCGTTGCGGTCCCCCATGGCGCCCCGCTGGCTGATCGGGACGTCCTGCCCGGGCGGGGTGAGGACGTGGGCGAGCCCGCCCTGCGCCCAGAACGCGGACGAGTCGTAGCCGGGCCGGTCGGCGCCGGGGCCGCGGGCGCCGAAGCCGTGCCCGCGGGCGTAGACGAGCTTCGGGAACCGGGCGGTCAGCGTCTCGGCGTCCAGCCCGAGGCGGCGCAGCGCGCCCGGCCGGAAGTTGGTGAGGAACACGTCGGCGGTGGCCAGCAGCTGGTCGAGCACGCGGCGGCCCGGCTCGGTGCGCAGGTCGAGAGCGAGCGAGCGTTTGCCCCGGTTGGCCAGGGCGATGGAGAGATTCACCCCGCCGGCGCCGTCGGTGCCGATGCCCTGGGTCGCCAGTCCTCGGTAGGGATCGCCCTCCGGGCGCTCGACCCGGACGACGTCGGCGCCCCAGTCGGCCAGCAGCGCGCCGGCGACGGGCACGAACACCCACTGGGCCAGTTCGATCACGCGGACACCGCCGAACGCGGGATCGTCCACGCCGGCACCTCCCTCGGCCACTCGACGGTTAAGCAAGCTTGTGGTGCGTGAATGTAGAACGTCACTCTCACATTTGTGAAGACGTTGACTTCTCGAAATGTGCGTGCAAGCATCCACCGCCAAGCCGGCAGATCAGCTCGGCCCGCCCGGCTGACCGAGCGTCCAGGCAGGTCAGCCCACCCGATCCCGAACCGCCACGAGCCGCTGTGGGCCGCCCGCGGCGCGGCGGGACCACCCACCACGACAGACCCGGGGCAGGTTGCACATGCGCAGAAGTGGCAGGACAACCAGGCAGCGCGAACTACCGGCGTTAGCCACCTCGCCAGTCCTACCCGCCTTACCGGCGCCGACGGCCTCACCGGCCCTCCCGGCCCTCGCGGTTCGAGGCCGTTCGGCCGCCCGAGCCCGGCTGGCGCTGGCGGCGTCCGCGGTCGCCGTGCTGCTGGCGGTGACCGCCTGCGGGGACGACGCAGGCGACGGCCAGGGCGCCGCGACGGGCGCCGCAGCGACGAGCGGGGCGAGCACCGCCGACGCACTCGGGCCGGCGGCGCCGGCGAGCGGCGAGCCGGTGCGGATCGGGCTGGTCACGGGGCGCGGCGCGTCCGGCGACCTCAACATCGAGAAGGACGTCGCCACGGCGACCGTCAAGTACCTCAACGAGCACCGCTCCGGCATCGCCGGCCGGCCCGTCGAGCTGGTCCTCTGCGAGACGCTGGCCGACCCGGGCAAGGGCGCCGACTGCGGCAACCGGATGGTCGAGGAGAACGTCGCCGCGGTCGTCGTCGGCTCCACACCCGTGCTGGAGAGCGTCTGGCAGCCGATCAACCAGGCCGGGCTGCCCGCGGTCTTCTTCGGCGCGAGCGGCAACCGCATCCTCGGTGACACCAAGGCCACGTTCACGCTCACCGATCCGACGTTCAGCGTGTCCGGCGTTCCGATCGCGCTGGCCAAGGAGCACAAGACCACCAAGGTCACGGCCGTCGTGATCGACGTGCCGTCCTCCCGGGCGAGCTACCAGGCGGCCGTGGCCGTCTACAAGGCCGCCGGCATCGACCTGACGGTCGTCCCCGTCCCGCTGGGCACCGCCGACATGACCCCGCAGATGCGCAAGCTCGCCGGCGACGACCCGGGCGTCGTGCACATCCACGGCAACGACTCGTTCTGCATCTCGGCGCTGAACGGCCTGCGCGCGGTCGGCTACGACGGCCCGATCTCGATGATCGGCCAGTGCGTCACCGACGCCACCCGCAAGGCGGTACCCGAAAGCTACCTGGAGGGCGTGTCCGTCGCCGCCAACAGCCCGATCGGCACCGACAACCCGTCGACCCGGCTCTACAAGGCGGTCGTGACCACCTACGGCAAGGACATCGACCCCGGCAAGCCGTCCGGCATGAACATCTTCACGACCCTGGCCGGGTTCCAGGCGAGTCTCGCGGACCTGACCGGCGACGTCACGCCGACGACCATCATCACCGCGCTGAAGGCGATGCCGGCGACGGAGCTGCCCGGCGGAGGCGGCCTGAAGATCCGGTGTAACGGCCACGCCGTCGCCGGCTCGCCGGCGGTGTGCGGCCGCGGTGGCCTGCTGACCACCCTCGACGACGCGGGCGAGCCGACGGAGTACAAGCTCGTCGGCGTGACGCCGATCGAGGACTGACCCGGACCGGCATCGGGAGTTCCCCATGGAACATGTCGCTTCGCTTCTGCTCGGGCTCGGCAACGGCGGCGTCTTCGCGGCGCTCGCGCTCGCGCTGGTGCTCACCTACCGCAGCTCGGGGGTCATCAACTTCGCCACCGGGTCGGTGGCCCTCTACGTCGCCTACACCTATGGCTCGCTGCGCGAGGGCGAGCTGCTGATACCGGTGCCGGGGCTGCCGAAGACCGTGGACGTCGGCGGGAACCTCGGGCTGGTTCCCGCCGCCGCGATCGCGCTAGTCGTCGGGGCGCTGCTCGGCGCCCTGCTGTACCTGCTGGTGTTCCGGCCGCTGCGGGAGGCCCCGCCGCTGGCCCGAGCGGTCGCCTCGCTGGGGGTGCTCGTCGTCGTCGAGTCCGTGATGGCGATCAGGATCGGAGGTGAGCCGGTCAGCGTCGAGGCGATCTTCCCCGAGGACCGCTGGACGCTCGGTTCTCTGACCGTGCTCTCCGACCGGCTCTACCTCGCCCTGGCCGTCGTCGCCATCGCGCTCGCGCTGACCGCGGTCTTCCGGGCGACCAGGCTCGGCCTGCTCACCCGGGCGGTGGCCGAGTCGCAGACCGGCGCGTACGTCAGCGGGGCCTCCCCGGACCGGGTCGCGCTCGCCAACTGGATGATCAGCGGCACCGTGGCCGGCGCCGCGGGGATCCTCATCGCCCCGCTCAGCCCACTCACCCCGTCCAACTACACGCTGTTCGTGGTGCCGGCGCTGGCCGCGGCGGTCGTCGGGGGCTTCCAGCACCTGTTCCCGACGGTCGCGGCCGGCCTCGCGATCGGGATGGTGCAGTCGGAGGCGCTCTCGCTGTCCGCCGACCACTCCTGGCTGCCCGAGTCGGGGCTGGCGGAGCTGGTACCCCTTCTCGTGATCATGGTGGCGCTGCTGGCCAGCCGGCGTGGCCTGCCAGTCCGCGGGTCGCTGGTGCGCCAGCCGCTCGGGCACGCGCCACGCCCGCGGTCGCTGGTCCTGCCCACCCTCACCGGCACCGGCCTGGGCGTGCTCGCGCTGCTGCTCACCGACGGCACCTGGCGCAGTGCGGTGATCGGCACGTTCATCGGCGCGGTCATCGGGCTGTCCGTCGTCGTGGTCACCGGCTTCGCCGGGCAGGTGTCGCTGGCGCAGCTGGCTCTCGCCGGCTGCGCCGCGTTCACACTGTCCGGCCTCACCAGCGGCTGGGGCGTCCCCTTCCCCGTCGCGCCGCTGCTGGCCGCCCTGGTCGCGACGGCCGTCGGGGTGCTCGTCGGCCTGCCCGCACTGCGCCTGCGCGGGCTGACCCTCGGCATCGTCGCCCTCGCCCTCGCCTACGCGATCGAGGCGGTCTGGTTCCGCAACTCCGACTTCGTCAGCTCGGACGGCGCCACCGTGGAGCAGCCGACGCTGTTCGGGCTCGACCTGGGGATCGGCAGCGGCCATGCCTTCCCCCGGCTGCCGTTCGGGCTGATGTGCCTGGCGGTGCTGGTCGCCGTGGCGTGGGGCGTGGCGCGGCTGCGGATGAGCGCGCTGGGCTCGGCGATGCTGGCGGTGCGCGCGAACGAGCGCTCGGCCGCCGGCATCGGGATCGACGTCGTCCGCGTCAAGGTGATCAGCTTCGCGCTGGCGTCGTTCATCGCCGGCCTGGGCGGCAGCCTGCTCGCCTATCGCCGCGGTGTCGTGACCTTCGACTCGTTCAGCGCGATCGCCGGCCTGACCCTGCTGTCGACGGCCTACCTGGCCGGTGTCACCTCCGTCTACGGCGGGATTCTCGCCGGGGTGATGGGCGGCAGCGGGGTCGCGTTCGTCGCCATGGACCGCTGGGTCGACCTCGGCGACTGGTTCCCGGTGCTGTCCGGCCTGGGCGTGATCGGAGTGCTGATCGGCCATCCGGAAGGACTGGCCAGCGGCGGGCACCAACTCGCCGGGCGGCTGCGCACGCTCGTCGGACGGGTCGGCCCGCCCGGGCTCGGGGCCGCGAGGCACACCGAACGCAGCTCCGCGGAGCCGGCCGAAACGGCCGAGCTGGCCGAGGCGGACGACACGGACGGAACGGCCGAGACGGCGGCACCGGTGCGGCTACCGACGGCTGCCACCCGGCCCGCGACACTGCGGGTCGACCACCTCACCGTGCGATACGGCGGTGTGCTGGCCGTCGACGACGTCTCGCTGCGCGTCGAGCCAGGGCAGATCGTCGGCCTCATCGGGCCGAACGGCGCCGGCAAGACCAGCGTGATCGACGCGATCACCGGATTCGCGCGGGCGACCGGGACGGCGCACCTCGACGACGTCCGGCTCGACACCCTGCCGACCCACCGGCGGGTCCGCCACGGCCTGGCGCGCACGTTCCAGTCGCTGGAGCTGTACGACGACCTCACCGTCGAGGAGAACGTCGGCGCCGCGCTGTCCGGTGTGCCCGGGCACGAGCGCAGGCATGCCCTGGAACGCGCTCTCGGCCTGGTCGGCATCGCGGACCGCGCCGACCGGCCGGCGAGCGCGCTCAGCCACGGCGAGCGGCAGCTCGTGTCGATCGCCCGCGCCTGCGCCGCGGACACCCGGGTGCTGCTGCTCGACGAGCCCGCGGCCGGCCTCGACACCACCGAGACGGCCTGGCTCGGCGAGCGCATTCGGGCGATCAGTGCCTCCGGAGTCGGTGTGCTGCTCGTCGACCACGACGTCAGCCTGGTGCTGGGAATCTGTGACCACGTCTACGTCCTCGACTTCGGCAGGCTGATCGCGGACGGGGATCCCGAGCGGATCCGGGCCGACCGGGCGGTCATGGACGCCTACCTCGGCGCCGCGCGGCCCGCCGCCGAACCAGCCGGCGAACCGGCCGCCGAACCAGCCGCCGAACCAGCCGCCGGAGCACCGGCCGGACCGGCGGCCGAGCCCACACCGGTGGTGACCCGATGACGGCGGCCCGGCTCACCTGCGCCGGCCTCACCGGCGGTCACGGCACCGCCACCGCGTTCCGCGACGTCGACCTGGCCGTGGACGCCGGCTCCGTGCTGGCGCTTCTCGGGCCGAACGGAGCCGGCAAGACCACGCTGCTGCTCACCCTCGCCGGCCTGCTCCCGCGCCAGGCCGGCGCCGTCACCCTCGACGGCGCCCCGCTTCCCGGCGGCCGGCCGACGGCGGCGAACCGCGCGGGGCTCGTCCTCGTTCCGGACAACCGGTGCCTGTTCACGACGCTGACGGTCGAGGAGAACATCCGGGTCGCGGCGCGGCGCGGCGGGCCGAAGCCGCAGGCGATGCTCGAGATCTTCCCCGACCTCGAGAAGCGCTGGTCCCTGCCCGCGGGGGCGCTGTCCGGCGGCGAGCAGCAGATGCTCGCGCTCGCCCGGGCGCTGGTGCAGCAGCCCCGGGTGCTCCTCGTGGACGAGCTGAGCATGGGCCTCGCCCCGCTCGTCGTCGAGGCCCTGTTCGCGACCGTGCGCCGCATCGCCGGTGAGCACGGCTGCGCGGTGGTGCTCGTCGAGCAGCACATCGGCCTGGCCCTCGGCGCGGCCGACTCCGCCGCGGTGCTGCGCGGCGGCGCGGTCGTCCTGCACGGACCGGCCGACGACCTCTCCGCCGAGCCCGAACGCTTCGAGCGCGCCTACTTCGGCACAGCCGGATCCACGGCCGGATCAGCACCCACATCCACGCCCAGGGAGGACGGCTAGTGGACACCGAAACCAGCAACGCCCGCCGCATCCGCGACCTCGCCGCGACCCACCCGGACGAGGTGGCCCTGCGGCACGTCACCGTCGACGGGACGCACTCGACGGCGACCTGGGCCGAGCTCGACCGCCGGTCGAGCCAGCTCGCCGGAGCGCTGGCGGGCCGCGGGCTCACCGTCGGCGACCGGCTCGGCATCGGGCTGCGCAACTCGCCGCAGTTCGTGCTGAGCGTGCTGGCCGCCTGGAAGCTCGGCGCGGTCCCGGTCCCGGTGCGCTGGGACGTCCCGGAGTGGGAGCTGACCCGGCTGCGGGCCGTGATCGACCCGCGGGTCTTCCTGGGCGACGCCGACCTCGGCTGGATCGACGCCACCGAGGGCGCGCCCGTCCCCGACCTGCCCGACGCCGTCTCGCCACAGATCAACGGCATCTGCAGCAGCGGCTCGACGGGCACCCCGAAGGTCATTCTCACCAACCGTCCGTCGCTCTACGACGAACGGCTGACCACTCCGTTCATCACCGCGTGGAACCCGGTGCCGCGCCCGCAGACGATCCTCGTCCTCGCGCCGATGTACCACGCGAACGGCCTGACGACGCTCTACAACCTGCTGGCCGGCGACCGGCTGGTCGTCATGGAGAAGTTCGACGCGGCCCGGGTCGTCGATGTGATCGAGGACTGCCGGGTCACCACGTTCACCGCCACGCCGACGATGCTGCAGCGCATCGCCGACCTGCCCGACGTCGAGCAGCGGGACCTGACCAGCCTGGTGTGGATCCTGCAGGGAGCGGCCCCGATGCCGCCGTCGCTGGTACACCGCTGGGCGAAGCTGATCGGCCCGGAGCGGCTGGTGATGGCCTACGGGATGACCGAGGGCCTCGGCCTCACCGCGCTGCGCGCCGACGAGTGGATGGCACACGAGGGCAGCGTCGGACGCCCGTTCCGCGACACCGAGGTGCGGGTGCTCGACGACGACGGCCAGTCGCTGCCCGCCGGTGAGCCCGGGCTGATCTACCTGCGCTCCCGGATGTCGGCCGGCTACCGCTACCTCGGGGACGCACCCGCGCTGCGGGCCACCGCCGAGGGCTTCAGCACCGCCGGCGACGTCGGCTACCTCGACGCCGACGGATACGTGTACGTGCTCGACCGGCGCGTCGACATGATCGTCTCTGGTGGTGCCAACGTCTTCCCCGCCGAGGTGGAGGCCGCCCTCATCGAGCACCCGGAGATCGCGGACGTCGTCGTCATCGGCCTGCGGGATCCCGAATGGGGCCGGCGGGTCCACGCGATCATCGAGCCGGCGGATCCCGCGCATCCGCCGGTGGCGAGTGAGATCGTCGGATACGCAAAGAGCAGGCTGGCGCCCTACAAGGTCCCGAAGACCGTCGAGTTCGTCGACGCCATCCCGCGCAGCGCGGCGACGAAGGTCAACCGCGGCGCGCTCGTCGCCGCCCGGGAGGCCTGACGGGGAACAGGCACACGGAAACGGAACAGGACAGCGACAGCAGCTGCGGCCACAGGCCCGCCAGATCAGGAGGATCGAATGCCAGTAAGCAAGCCGAGCGAGTTACCGAAGGGCGGCGGCGGCCGCTGGCCGGCCAGCGGCACCGGTTTCAGGTCGGTGCAGTGGGGCGACATGGAGGTCGGCTACACCACCACCGGGCCCGTGGACTGCACACCCGGCTACCAGGGCCTGCCCGGCGGGGTGTGCCCGTGCCCGCACTACGGCTATGTCTTCTCCGGCCGGCTGCGGGCCATCTACCCGGGCACGAACTGGCCGGACGAGGTCGCCACCGCCGGTGACGTCTACTTCTTCCCCGCCGGGCACTCGCTGGTCTACGAGGAGCCGAGCGAGGTTCTCGAACTCAACCCGGCGGCGGCGCTGCAGCAGGTCATGGCGCACTTCGAGTCCCTGGCCGGCACCGGCCGCCTCGATGTCGAGGGCGACTGAGGAGGCGACGACATGCCCGACGCCCGTGTGCCCGAGCAGCTGGACGAGGTGCTCTCCCCCGAATGGCTGACGGCGGCGCTAGGACGCCGTTTCCCCGGCATCGAGGTCACCGCCGTCACCCGGGGCCCGACAGTCAGCCGGATCTCGACGAACGTCCGGTTCGCCATCACCTGCGCGGGCGGTGTCCCCGATGGGCTGTCGCCCGATCTGTGCGTCAAGGGCTACTTCTCCGAACGCACGATGCCGGCGCGCCACGCCGGCATCCCGGAGACGCTGTTCTACCGCGACCTCGCCGAGCGGACGGGGGTGCGCACGCTGCGCGGCGTCTACGCCGAGGTCGACGGCGCGACCGGCGCCAACGTCCTCATCACCCAGGACGTGATCTCCGATGGCGGTGCCTTCCTCGACGGCCGGCACCCCTACACCCCGGACCAGGCGGCCGAAAGCCTGGAACAGCTTGCCCGGCTGCACACCGCGACCTGGGGTGATCCGCGTCTTGCCGACGCCGACTGGCTGAGCTCGCGGATGGGGCCGCGCAGCGGAGAGGTGTGGCGAAGGAAGATCGAGGCGAACTACACCAGCGACACCGGTGCGGGTGTTCCCGAGCAGGTCCGCGACGTCGGACGGATCATGGCCGCCTACGGCGCTCTGGCCGCGCTGGTCGCCGACACCACGCCGTGGACGATCGTGCACGGCGACCCGCATGTCGGCAACATCTTCCTGGACGGCGCCGGCCGCCCCTCGCTGCTGGACTGGCAGCTCGTGCAGCGGGCGCCCTGGTATCTCGACACCGGCTACCACATCGCCTCCGCTCTCACCGTCGCCGATCGCCGCCGCCACGAGGACGACCTGTTGCGGCACTATCTCGAAGTGTTGGGCGCCGGCCTGCGGACGACGGGGGTCGAGCCGCCCTCCTGGGACGAGGCTCGGCTGGGGGTACGCCGCAGTGTGCTCCACGGCTGTTATCTGTGGAGCATCACCTCCATGGTCGACCCGGCGGTGACCCGCGTGCTGTTGGAGAGGCTCGGCACCGCGGTCGCCGACCACGAATCCCTGGCTTCGGTGGGAAGCTGACGGGTCGCCGGCCGGAAGGTCTCCCGACCGGCCCGGACCGGCGGCACGGATTTTCATTCGTGCCGCCGGTCTGTTTTCCCTTCCTCGTCCGGCCCTTCCCCTTCGGCGCGGCATGAACGCCTCGGGGTGCTCCCGGGCCCGTCAGTACACGCAGTCGGTGGGGGGCGCCGGGGCCGGGGCCGTGGAGCCGGCCGGCTGCGTCGCGGCACCCGCGGTGGCCGAGGTCGCCGCGGTCGCCGGGCCCGTCGCGCCGGTGCCGGCCGCAAGGGCCTGCGCCCCCGAGGCCTGTGTCGCGGTCGGGGCCGGCAGGTCGGCGAGGCCTTTGTAGGTCGACCCCACGATGACCTGGACGCCGCCGTCGAGATCGTCGTCGGCCATCAGCCTCGCCACGGGGATCTGGGACAACAGTTTGCGCGCGGTGGTCTCGGCGCCGGCGCCGTACCGGATCCAGGTGGCCTTGTAGTTGTTGTAGGCGGCGTTGCCGCCGTTGTCCGCGCTGATGCCGCGGGCGCCGAGATCCCGGACGACCTTCGCGACGACCCCGGCGGCACCGCTGCCGTTGAGCACCGAGATCCGTGCGTCGCCACCGCCGGCCGCGTCACCGTGGTCACCGGTGAAGGGCCCGAAGACCGCGTCGAGATCCGACTGGTTGTAAAGCTGAACGGCACCGAGCCGTTTGGAGAGCTCCCCCTTGTTCTCGTCTATGGCACCTTCTGCCTTGGTCGGAGCGTGCGTGAGCAGGGTCTGCAGGCCGAGGGAGCCGTTGGAGACCCCCTGCAGGCGGCTGGCGAGCTGGGTCACATCGGTCGTGCTGGTCCCCTCGCCGTAGGTCAGGGCGTCACCCACGGCGGACAGCAGGCCGCTGACCCTGGCCGGGCTGGTGAGCACGCCGTCCTCCCTGACCTTGGCAAGAATCCGGCTCAGGAAGTACTGCTGGCGTTTGGTACGGCCGATGTCCCAGCCCGGAAGCCCATGGCGCTGACGGACGAAGGCCAGCGCCTGCTCGCCGCTGATCTGGATGTGCCCGGGACCGCCCCTGAACCCACTCATGGGGTCGTTCGTGTTCGTGCTGGAGACCCACTTCCCGTCGTCGTTCGTGAATCGGTCCGTGACATTCCTTTCGGTGATACAGACGTCCACCCCGCCGATCACCTCGGTAATGGTCCTGAAGCCAGCGAGGTCGACCGAGATGTAGTGGTCGATCCGCACCCTGGTCAGCGCTTCGACCAGCTTTATCAGCAGCGTGGGGCCACCGTTGGCGATGGCGGAGTTGAACTTCTCCTCGCTCGGCGGGTGGACCTTGCCGGCGGAGTCGGTGTATGCGGGCATGACCACGAGGGTGTCCCGCGGGAAGGAGATCAGCGTGACTTTGCCGTCCTCGCCGAGATGGGCAAGGATCGTGGTGTCCGAACGCATGCCCCCGAGGCCCGCCCGGTCGTCGGTGCCCACCAGCAGGAAGTTCTTCGCGCCCTCGCGGGCGGCCGGGCGGTTCGCACCGAGGTCGCCGATCGCGGCCCGGTGGGTGCGGGCGTCGAAATAGGTCAACGCACCCCAGCCACCCACCGCGCCAGTCATGATCACGATCGAGGTCAACGCCGCCACCGCCACCGTCAGGCGGCGGGCGGCTGTCGGCCGCGGCCGGCCACCACGCAGGTCGAATGGCATTCTCCTGCCCTCGTCCGCCACCCGCGTACCGCCTCTCACCCGAGCCTTCGGCGGCAGGACCGCCGACAGACTCACGGAAACCGGCCCCCGCGATGCACAAGCGACAAAAGCCGCAGGTCATATGATCACGGCGGATAAGGGCAGAATTATAGACTCCGTCGCAAAGACCCGCTGATGTGGTCGACCACTGGCCAGAACCCACGGTCAGCCGAGTAGGCGCAATACGAACGAGTTCAGGTGCCAGGATCCTCCGCTCGCCACGGCGAGCACGGAGGAAAGGCGCCGGCAACCGGGGCCGGCCGGCCTCCGAGGGGGCCCGGCCGGTGGGCGGCGCAGCACGCCGCACCGACCCCGGCTCCGGGTCGGCAGAGCCTCCAGCCGAAGCCCGAGACGCGGCGGATCCGGGCCACCAGCACGGGCCTGGCGGAGCAGAGCTGATGGGGTGCGAACCCCACCCGCACGGCCAACCATCGAGGATCCCATGCCACCGCACAGCACCAGCAATTCCTCTCAAGTCTCTCAAGAGTGGCCAATTTTTACTTCTTGCGACTCGCCAAACCGGGCCGCAGGCCACCGGGCATCAAAGCGCCGATCCGCGGCAGGCTCGTCAGCAGCGAGGCCCAGACGTTCCTCGTCGGCGAGTCGCGACTGGCCAACCCGGAGTCGGGGCGACCGTAATGCAGAACGAGCGCCGCGTGCGGATGATGACGGACTTCATCGCGGCCAGTCCACAGCGGTGGCACGAGGAGATCGGCCGCGGCCGATGCCATCACCCACAACGTCATAGAAAGCGCCGGCACAGCAGCAGACCCCGACATGACGAAAGCCGCATATTCAAGGAGTCGGATCCGATGGCAACGATACGTGCCGCGATCACCCAGGTGGCCTGGACCGGCGGCAAGGAGTCGATGATCGCCCGGCACGAGGAGCTGGCCCGCGAGGCGGCGGCCGCGGGCACCCAGGTGATCGGTTTCCAGGAGCTGTTCAACGGCCCGTACTTCGGCGCCGTACAGGACCAGAAGTACTACGCCTGTGTCGAGCCGGTCCCGGGCCCCACGGTCGAGCGGTTCCAGGTCCTGGCCGCCGAGCTGGGCCTGGTCATGATCCTCCCGGTCTACGAGGTCGCCAACGAGGGCGAGTACTACAACACCGCGGCGGTCGTCGACGCCGACGGCAGCCTGCTCGGCCGATACCGCAAGCACCATATTCCGCACCTGCCGGCCTTCTGGGAGAAGTTCTACTTCCGTCCAGGGAACCTCGGTTACCCGGTGTTCGACACCGCGGCCGGCCGGGTCGGCGTCTACATCTGCTATGACCGGCATTTCCCGGAGGGATGGCGCGAGCTGGGGCTGAACAACGCCCAGCTGGTGTTCAACCCGTCGGCGGCCAAGCCGGGGCTGTCGAACCGGCTGTGGGAGATCGAGCAGCCGGCGGCGGCCGCCGCGAACCAGTACTTCGTCGCGGCGAACAACCGCATCGGCCAGGAGATCGGCGAGTTCGGCGCCGAGGCCCCGCATTTCTACGGCTCGTCCTATTTCGTCGACCCGCGCGGCCGGTTCGTCGGCGACGTCGCCTCCGCGGACAAAGAGGAGATCGTCATCCGCGATCTCGATCTCGACGAGATCACCCGGGTGCGCAACGACTGGCAGTTCTACCGGGACCGCCGGCCCGACTCCTACCAGCGGACGGTGACCGCGTGAGCTCGAGCTCCCTGCTCATCAGCGGCGGGACGGTCGTCAGCGCCACCGGCACCGCCCGCCAGGACGTCCTCGTCGAGGGCGAGCGGGTCGCCGCCCTGCTGGAACCGGAATCGGCCCTGGCCGACGCTGTGCGCACGGGCTCCACGGGGCGGGCGAAGGTCATCGACGCGACCGGCAGGTACGTGATCCCGGGTGGGGTCGACGCCCACACCCACATGGAGATGCCGTTCGGCGGAACGTTCGCCTGCGACACCTTCGAGACCGGTACCCGTGCCGCGGCCTGGGGCGGCACGACCACCGTCATCGACTTCGCCGTGCAGGCCCACGGGCAGCGGGTGCAGGACCAGCTCGCGCTGTGGCACGAGAAGGCCGGCGGCAAGTGCGCCGTCGACTACGCCTTCCACCAGATCATCGGCGACGTCGACGACGAGTCGCTCAAGGCGATGAACGAGCTGATCGGCGAGGGCGTCACCAGCTTCAAGCTGTTCATGGCCTATCCGGGGGTGTTCCTCTCCGACGACGGCCAGATCGTGCGGGCGATGCAGACCGCGGCCGGCAACGGCGGGCTGATCATGATGCATGCCGAGAACGGCTCGGCGATCGACGTCCTGGTGCGCCAGGCCCTCGCCGCGGGCCGCACGACGCCGATCCACCACGGGCTGACCCGGCCGTGGCAGACCGAGCAGGAGGCCACCCACCGGGCGATCATGCTCGCGGACCTCACCGGCGCGCCGCTCTACGTGGTCCACGTGTCGGCCCGGCAGGCCCTGGCGCGTATCGCCGAGGCCCGCGACGCCGGGCAGAACGTGTTCGGCGAGACCTGCCCGCAGTACCTGTACCTGTCGCTGGAGGACCAGCTCGGCGCCCACGGCGAGCAGTGGGGCGACTTCGAGGGCGCCAAGTGGGTCTGCTCCACCCCGCTGCGCTCCCGGGCCGAGGGCCACCAGGACGAGCTGTGGCGGTACCTGCGCACCGGCGACGTCACCGCCGTGTCGACCGACCACTGCCCGTTCTGCATGAAGGACCAGAAGGACCGCGGGATCGGTGACTTCTCCCGGATCCCGAACGGCATCGGCTCCGTCGAGCACCGGATGGACCTGCTCTTCCAGGGCGTCAAGGACGGCCGGCTGAGCCTGGAGCGGTGGGTCGACGTGTGCTGCGCCGCGCCGGCGCGCATGTTCGGCCTGTACGGGCGCAAGGGCGTGATCACGCCGGGCGCGGACGCCGACATCGTGATCTACGACCCGGGCGGCCACACCTCCCTCGGCATCGGCCCGGGCCGTACCCATCACATGAACATGGACTACTCGGCGTGGGAGGGCTTCGAGATCGACGGGCACGTCGACGTCGTCCTGTCCCGCGGCACCGTCGTCAAGGACGAGACCGGCTACGTCGGCAGCCGCTCGCACGGCCGGTTCGTCCCCCGCGGCCTGTCCCAGAACCTCATCTGAGCTGTGTTCGGAGGCAAGACCATGGACTTCGGCGTCGTTCTGCAGACCGATCCGCCGGCGTGGCGGGTCGTGGACCTGGCCCGCCAGGCCGAGCTGTACGGGTTCAGCCATGTGTGGACCTTCGACTCGCACCTGCTGTGGCAGGAGCCGTTCGTCATCTACAGCCAGATCCTGGCCGCCACCCACCGGGTGACGGTCGGGCCGATGGTGACGAACCCGGCCACCCGCGACTGGACCGTCACCGCGTCCCTGTTCGCCACCCTGAACAGCATGTTCGGCAACCGCACGATCTGCGGCATCGGCCGGGGCGACTCGTCGGTACGGGTCACCGGCGGCCGGCCGGCCACCCTCGCGCACCTGCGCGAGTCGATCGAGGTGATCCGTCCCTTGGCCAACGGCGGCGTCGCCGAGTACCAGGGCAGCAAGCTCCGGTTCCCCTGGGGCGGCGAATCCCGGCTGCCGGTCTGGGTCGCGGCCTACGGGCCGAAGGCGCTCACCCTCGCCGGCCAGGTCGGTGACGGGTTCATCCTGCAGCTCGCCGACCCCGACATCACGGCCTGGTCGATCGCCGCCGTGCGCCGCGCCGCCGCCGACGCCGGGCGGGACTCCGGCGCCGTCACCATCTGCGTGGCGGCACCGGCCTACATCACCGACGGCACCGACGCCGGGCTCGCGCACGGGCGCGACCAGTGCCGCTGGTTCGGGGGGATGGTCGGCAACCACGTCGCCGACCTCGTCGCCCGCTACGGTGCCGGCGGCGCGGACGGCGCCGGAGGCGGCACCGCGGTACCGCCCGCGCTCTCCGAGTACATCGCCGGGCGTGACGGATACGACTACAACGCCCACGGCAAGGCCGGCAGCACCCACACCGACTTCGTCCCCGACGAGGTCATCGACCGCTTCTGTCTCATCGGCCCGCCGCAGGCACATGTGGCGCGGCTGAACGAGCTGGCCGCGCTCGGCGTCGACCAGTTCGCGCTCTACCTGCAACACGACCACAAGGACGCCACGCTGGCCGCCTACGGCGAGCAGGTCATCCCCCAGGTCAACACCCGCTTCGCCGCCCGGCTCTGACCGGCGTTCACGGCTGCGGGCCACCGTGGTCAGCGGCGGGCCGCGGTGCCCGTGACCGGTGGGGGCGCGTCGATTCCGCAGTGCCGGCAGGGAACCATCGGCCGCTTGGGGATCGCGGTGGGACGCGTCGGCGCCGGGTTGCGGATTCCGAGGTAGGCCACCAGGCCACCGCTGGCGCACAGCCCCGCCACGATCCACAGCGCGGACTGGAAGCCGCTGGCGAACCCGGCGGCGTCCAGGTAGGCGTCGCCGGTGAGCCCGGCGGCCGCGGGCAGCACCGCGACCGCGAGCAGCTGCGCGGTGCGGGCGACGTCGTTGTTGACCGCCGAGGCGATACCAGCGTGCTCGGCCGGTGCCGCGCCGAGCGCCGTCGACGTAAGCGGCGCGACCACCGTGGCGAGCCCGAGGCCGAGAACGATGACACCGGGCAGGACGTCGAGCAGATACCCGCCCTCACCCGCGGCGCGGGTGATCAGCGCGAGCCCGGCGGCGGCGACCACCGGCCCGACGGTCATCTGCGCCCGTGGGCCGATCCGTTCCGCAAGCGCGCCGGAGCGCGCGGAGAGCGTGAGCATGACGATCGTCAGGGGCAGCAGCGCCGTACCGGCCGCCAAGGGCGAGTACCCGCCGACCTGCTGAAGCTGGATGGGCAACAGGAACAACGCGCCGCCCAGGGACGCATAGACCACGAACGTCACCATGTTGGCGGCGCTGAACTGCCGGGACCCGAACAGGTCGAGGGGCATCATCGGCGTCGCCGCCCGTCGCTCGACGGCGACGAACCCGGCGAGCGACGCGACGCCGAGCAGCAGCGCCCCGAGCACGGCCGGGGCGTCCCACCCGGAGTCCGGCCCCTCGATCAGCCCGTAGGAAAGCCCCACCAGACCGCCGGTCACGAGCACCGCGCCGGCCAGGTCCACCCGGCCCGTGGCACCCGGATCGGTGGACTCGGGGACGTGCCGCGCCGCGACGACGAGCACGGCGGCGACGAGGGGCAGGTTGATGAAGAAGACAAGCCGCCAGGAGAGCACCTCGACGAGCCAGCCGCCGAGGAACGGACCCACCGCCGTGGCCACCCCGGACAGCCCCGACCAGGCACCGATGGCGCGCGGCCGATCGCCCACCGCGAAGGACGCCTGCAGGATGGCGAGGCTGCCCGGGGCGAGCAGCGCGCCGCCGACCCCCTGCAACGCGCGCGCCGCGACCAGCACCGGGACGTTGGGAGCGATCCCGCAGAGCAACGAGGCCACGGCGAACCAGCCGACGCCGATCATGAACACCCGCCGCCGCCCGTAGCGGTCCCCCAGCGACCCGCCGACCAGCAGAAACCCGGCCAGCGTGACCGTGTAGGCAGTGATCACCCACTGTAGTGAGGCCAGATCGGCGCCGAGATCGCGGCCGATCGACGGCAGGGCCACGCTGACCGCGGTCGCGTCGATCGAGGCGATCCCGGAGCCGAGAACGGTCGCGAGCAGCACCCAGCGCCCGCGCGCCGTCGACATCCGCAGCCCGGCCTGCTCCGGGCTCCCGGCGGCGGCCATGGCAGCACCCTACGTCGCTGCCCGGGCACCGCCTGGGCAACCACCGCGGACTACCGCCGTCTAACCGAAGGCGCGGACGGCGTCGTACATCAGCTGGGCGGCGCGCTGGCAGGTGACCTTCACCCCGAACCAGATCACCTGCGGTTCGCCGGCCGACCCGCAGGTCGCCCGCAGGTCGGTGAAGAACTGGTTGTCGATCGCGAGCCGGCGCTGCTGGGTGGGGTCGACCCGCGGGCCGTTCAGATAGTTGCGGTAGCCGAAGTCGTGGCGCAGGCACGGGCCGGCGAACAGGCCGTCCACGTCGGGCGGGGTCGGGCCGCTGCACCCGTCGGTCGTCCACACCAGCTCACCGCCGGCCGGGCCGGCCGCCCGCGCGTCGCGCACGACGACGAAGTCCGCCAGCGGGAGCCCGTACACGCTGGGCACGTCGATCTCGGGCACCTCCCCGCCGGGCGACTCGTGAGTGTCGGTCTCCTCCCCCGTGACGTACACGGCGCCGCCCTGGAAGTAGCTGACGCTGTCGGCGCCGACGGCCTGGCGGGGGTCGAGCAGCGGGTAGCCGAGCGGGCCGTCAGCGCCGCCGCCGTCCTCCCAGGCGTCGGCAGCGGGCTCGGTGACGACGTGGGTGCCGGTCGACGGGCTGGTGGCGATCGTGCCGTTCTCGAACCGCTGGGTCGTGCCGGCTCCGGCTCGCGTCGCGTCGTCGACGGGACGTCCCAGTGAGCCGGTGGTGCCGCCGAGCTGGGTGTATCGCGTGTAGATCTGCCCGCAGACGTCGAAGTCACCCACCTGATGGCAGGTGTCACCGCCCGCCGCGGGCGTCGCGGGCCGCGTTGTCGGGTCGGCCGACGTGTCGGCGTCCGGTTCCGCGGAACCGCCCGGATCCGGGGAGTCGATCAGATCCGCGTCGACGGTCGTCCGGGTCGGGTCCGTCGGGCTCGTCGGCTCCGTTCCCGCCGGGGTCATCGACGGCGACGGCTCGCCGGCCTGCAGACCAGCGGCGCCGGGCTGGCAGCCGGCCGTCAGCAGGACGAGCGCCAGCGTGGTGGCCGCGGCTGCCGCGCCACGGCGCGACAGCCGGCCGCGCGTGGCGGGGCCTCGACGGTCCGACATGGTCTGCTTCCTCTCGACCAGTCGAACACTAGGTCCCGAATGGCCGGCGGTGACCCGTTTCCTCCTGTGCAATGACCGACAGGTCGGTCACCGACCGCTTCTGGGCCGCCGCACCACGGGCCTGACGCCGCCGGGGGCGGCTGTCGCCGGCCATGGCCGCCCATCCCTCGATGATCCTTCCTGTGAGGCTCACGTTCTTGTATGCGTAGGTCAACGCCAGCGGTCGCCCGCAGGCACGGAGACGCGGGCAGAAGCGGGTCCGCGCTTTCGGAAACGGCGGCGTGCCACCGAGATGCGAAGGTGGCGTCCACTCAGGTAAGGAGTGGGAGGGCAGTCAGGCAGGACCCAGTACACAAGGTGGGATCAATGAGCCTCAGCATTCGTAACCGGCTGGCCGGAACGGTGGCTGAAATTACCGACGGCGCAGTAATGAGCGCAGTACGGATCACTCTTTCCGGCGGACAGACCGTGACAGCGGCGATTACTCTCGACGCGGTCAGGGATCTCGGAGTGTCCACGGGTTCCGCGGTCGAGGTGCTGTTCAAGTCGACCGAGGTGGCGCTGGCCACCGGCAGCGTGGACGGCCTGAGCATCCGCAACCAGCTGCCCGGCACGGTGTCCGGTCTGGAGACCGGCGGCGCCATGGCCGTCGCGCACATCGCCCTCGAGAACGGCGGCGAGCTCACCTCGGCGATCACGGTGGACGCCGCGACCGCCCTCGGCCTCGCCCAGGGTTCCGCCGTGACGGCGCTGATCAAGTCGACCGAGGTGTCGCTCTCGGCGGTCTGACCAGGCCCGGCGAATCACGCTGCCCGCCAGGACCTCGGCCGCCACCACGCGGGCACGCCCTGCGGCCACGGCCCGACGGCGGTCTAATCGAGCTGCGCGACGCGCTGGCGCGACCACCGAGGCGGGGCGGATGACCACGACGAAGGGCAGCATCACCGCGACAGGTGGCATCGCCACGCGCGGCGGCGGCTCCGCGGTGCCGGCGGCGCCGCGCACACCCGCCGCCACACGGACGTACGAGCTCGACCGCAGGCACGTCTTCCACTCCTGGTCGGCCCAGGAGCGGATCAGCCCGATGGTGATCACCCGCGCCGAGGGGTCCTGGGTGTGGGACGACTACGACCACCCGCTGCTCGACTTCAGCTCGCAGCTCGTGTTCACCAACCTCGGCCACCAGCACCCGCGGGTGGTCGCGGCGATCCAGCAGCAGGCGGCCACGCTGTGCACGGTCGCCCCGCAGCACGCGAACGCGGCGCGCGCCGAGGCGGCCCGGCTGATCCTGTCGCACCTGCCGGACACCTTCGAGAAGATCTTCTTCACGAATGGCGGGGCCGACGCGGTCGAGCACGCCATCCGGATGGCCCGGCTGCACACCGGACGGATCAAGGTGCTCTCGGCCTACCGCTCGTACCACGGCGGCACCGACCTGGCGATCAACGTCACCGGTGACCCGCGCCGGTGGGAGAACGACCACGGCGCCGCCGGGGTCGTCCACTTCTTCGGGCCGTTCCTGTACCGCAGCCCGTTCCAGGCGACGGACGAGGCGCAGGAGTGCGAGCGTGCCCTCGCCCACCTGGAGCAGGTCATCGCGCTGGAAGGACCGGGCACGATCGCCGCGGTCGCGCTGGAGTCCATCCCCGGAACGGCCGGTGTCATGGTTCCCCCGGCGGGCTATCTGCGGGGAGTCCGCGAGCTCTGTGACCGCCACGGCCTGGTCATGATCGCCGACGAGGTGATGGCCGGGTTCGGCCGCGCCGGGCGCTGGTTCGCGTTCGAGCTCGGCGACGTCCGGCCTGACCTGGTGACGTTCGCGAAGGGCGTCAACAGCGGGTACGTGCCACTCGGCGGGGTCGCGATCACCGGCCCGGTGCTGCGGACCTTCGACGACCGGGCCTATCCCGGCGGGCTGACCTACTCGGGCCATCCGCTGGCCTGCGCGGCGGCGGTGGCGACCGTCCGCGCGATGGAGGACGAGGGCACCGTGGCCGCCGCCGACCGCCTCGGTCGGGACGTCCTCGGCCCGGGGCTGCGCGATCTCGCGGCGCGGCATCCGGTGATCGGTGACGTACGCGGCGTCGGTGCCTTCTGGGCTCTCGACCTCGTCGAGGACCGGGCGAGCCGCACACCGATCGCCCCGACCGGCGGAACCAGCGAACGCATGGGACGCATCACCGCGGCCTGCCGAGCCGAGGGCCTGCTGCCGTTCGTGAACAGCAACCGGATCCACGTCGTGCCCGCGCTGAACATCTCGGACGGCGACGCCCGCGCCGGCCTCGCGATGCTCGACCGCGCCCTGGGCGCCACCGAGGGCTGACCGCCGCGCTCTCAGCTCCGGCTGTGCACGATCATCGACACGGGGCCCCGCGGGCGGAGGGTGATCGCCGGTTCGGGGTGGACCGGGGTGTTGCTGGCCGGGGTCAGCGTCCACCGTGCGGCGATCGTCGCCAGGGCAAGGACGCCTTCCGCGACGGCGAAGCCGTTCCCGATGCACTGACGCTTGCCACCACCGAACGGAAAATAGGCGAAACGCGGCCGCGTACCGGACGAATCAGTCGCACCGGCCCCACCGGTCGCGTCGGACGTGCCAGCGGCACCACCTGCCGGTTCGAGCCAGCGGCCGGGATCGAACCGTTCCGGCTGAGGCCACCAGCGTCCGTCCCGGTGCATCACCCACTGGCCGATGACCAGCGTCGACCAGGCCGGCAGCAGGTACCCGGCCACCTCCCGGTCCTCGACGAGATGGCGGACCATCGCCCACACGGGCGGGTACAGCCGCATGGATTCGTTGAACACCGCGTTGGTGTAGGCCAGCCGCGGCAGATCGTCGAAGGTCGGCAGCCGGCCGGCGAGGACGGTGTCGAGTTCCTCGCCCAGCTTCGCCGCGACCGCTGGTGCACCGCCAAGCAGGTGGAACGTCCAGGTCAGGGCATTCGCGGTGGTCTCGTGGCCGGCGAGCAGGAGGGTCACGGCCTCGTCCCGGATCTCGTGGTCGGTCAGCTGCCCGCCGGTGTCGCCGTCCCGGGCGGCCATCAGCAGCGACAGCAGATCAGTGCCACGGGCCCCGGCGGCGCGATGCGCGGCGATCAGGTCGTAGATGGTCCGGTCGAGCGCGGCCCGGGCGGCGCGGCGGCGGCGGACCGCCGGCAGGGGGAGCCGCGATGACTCCCCCAGCCCCAGCCCACTGGCCTGCTGGACCGCCGAGCCGGACATCGTCTCGTCGAGAGCGGCGCGGACGACGTCCACGACATGGTCGCTGATGTCGACGTCGAAGATGGTCCGCGCGACGATCGCCAGGGTCATCTCGGACATCTCGGCGTGCACGTCGAGTCGCTGGCCGTCGTGCCAGCTCGCCGCGGTGGACTCCGCGATGGCGGCGAACTGCTGGCCGTAGTCCGCGATGCGCTGTTTGTGGAACAGCGGCTGCATGAGCCGCCGCTGCCGCAGGTGATCCTCACCCGCGCTGGTCAGCAGGCCGTCACCGAGCAGCGTCCGCAGTGGTTGGACGACGCGCCGCCGGGAACCGGGGCCGCTCAGCACCGCGCCCTTGCCGTACGACTTCTGACCGCCCACGAGGATGTCCCCGATCGCCTCCGGGTCGCTGACGAGGAACAGCGACACCGGCCACCGGATTAGGCGCACCAACGGCCCGTACCGGTCGTGCAGCGCGGTGAACTGGGACAACGGATCTGCGCGCATGCGACGTACCGCCACGAGCGGCCCGTCGGCCGGCCCGGGCACCTCGTCGACGGGACGCGGCGCGCGCTGGGTGCTCGGCGTGGTCACCAGAGAAGCAGACACCACAAGGGACCTTTCGCGATCGGGGCGCCGGTCGCGGACGGGCGTCTTCCGACACCGGCCGCTCAGACCGGACACGGCCACGCTTTGCACGGTAGGCGCGCCGGCAGCGGACCGCACGCCGTCAGCCAGGCAGCATGTCAGTCGCGGGCAGGACGTCGGCACACCAGGACGTCAGGACGTCATGTCAGGACGGGAAGCGGGCGCGGGCAGCACGATCCGCACGGTGAGGCCACCGTCGGCCTCGGCCTCGAGCACGTCTGCAAGACGACCTACTACGTCACCGACGTGACCTTGCGCGACGACGCCAACGTCCATTTCATCGCGGCGTTCGCCGAGCCGCGCCCGGCCCGCACCTTCGTCGAGGTCGCCGCCCTCCCCTACGGCTGCGCGGTCGAGGTGGGGGCCGTCGCCACCAAACAGGCCCAGCGGACGTCCACGCGACCGATCTGACCGGGCCGAGGCGCCACGGAAACCGGGAGCCCGACAAATTCTTTGTTTGAGTATTTCTTCTGATCCGACGGACTATCACGCCCGATGCCGGGTAGCCCATGCTCCATCCGCCGCCCGGGCAGGCCAGGCCGGGCGCCTCGTCCCGCCCACGGCGGGATGTCATGGAAGGAGCGCAGACCATGGGCATCGGCGCAGCCATCGCATTGATGGCGCTCGGCGCGATCCTCACATTCGCCGTCGACGTCAGCATTTCCGGGCTCGACATCGCGGTCATCGGCATTGTCCTGATGCTGGCGGGCGCCGCCGGGCTCATCCTCGATCTCGCCGTGTTCGCGCCGCGCCGCCGCCGTGTCGGCTACGACGCCGGCCTGACGGAGACCGGCGGCGAGCTCTACCCGCCTGACCTCGACTCCCCGCCTCGCGGCGACTACCGGCGGACCACCGACGTCTACGAGGACCAGCCGGGCGGTCGGCCCTGGCACCGGCGCCGGGTCACCGACGTCCACCGCGGCTGATCACACCGCAGCGCCCACCAGCGCTCCCAGGCCACACCGCGGTGACACCGCGGCGACACCACCACACCGGCCACACCGTCCACACCGGCCGCAACGCGACGGGACAGCGCGGTCCCGCGCGGGTCGCCCCCGTCACGCCTATCCCCCGGTGACGGGGGCGGCCCGCGCGAGGCCGCCTGCCGGGCGAGCCGAATGAGGCACCACGGCAGATCGCCCGCGATCCGTCAGACAGGTCGGCTCGGTCGGGTCTGGCTGGTGGTGGTCGTGGTCACCGCGACGACGAACGTTCTCAACTCCTGGAGGTGCGTCCATCGCGGGAAATTCTCCGCAAGATCTGATCTTCCATCCGGACCGCCGGTGCCCGCAGCATTCCGCGAAACAGAATCCGGCTTCCGCCGGCCGCGAGATCGACGTCACTGACCGCGATGCCGATCCGGCGCCGATGGTGGAGCCTCACCTCGGTCACGAGCGGCCAGTCAAACCGGACCACCTGCTCCAGCGCGCCGCCCCACGTCCGGTCGGCGATGGTGATGCCGCGGTCGGTCAGCAGAATGACCCCCGAGCCCGGAGCGGAACGGCCAAAAACGCCGTTGCCGACGTCGAACGGCGTCTCACCCGGCAGGAGCATGCCGGTCACCACATTGACCAGGCTGTCCGTGTCGTTCCAGCGCTGAACCGGAGGGAACTTCGCGAGGACGAACTCACGGACCAAGGCGGTCGACAGCACCCCCATGGGCCCGTAATCGGTGGCGGAGCCACCCTCGGTGGGCGGAGGCGGGTCTTCGCCGGAGCCGAAGACCTCGTTCACCGGAAACCGCCGCGCCGCGGCGGTGAGGATCCGCTGTCGCCCGTCGGCCAGGAATCCCGCACCCAGCAGAATGTTGATCTCGCGCCAGAACTCCAGGGAGCCGCGGCCCTGCCAGTGCGGCAGGCGCGACCGGTCCGCTCCGGCCTCGTCGAGAACCTGGATCGCGTCGCCGAGATGATGCAGCACGCGGGCGAGCTCGATGACCTCTGCTTCGGTGAGACGGTCGGGGCGGCCCGCCATGTGCTCCTCCGTACCTACCACGGCAGCTGGCTGAACGCGCCGGCCTCGCCCAGCCCGGCCAGCCGCGCGAGATAGTAGTGCCAGAGATCCTCCAGGCACGCGGTAAGCACCTGCGGAACATCACGGTGCCGCACGCTGACGAGCGTCCCGGTACCGCCTGGGGCCCAGTCGATGTCGACCTGGGATGCCGAGGGGAGCAGCGGCTCGCGTCGCGGGAACGGATCCGCGGCGGAGGGAGTGGTGAGTCTCTCGTAGTTCCAGGACGTGTGCACGGCCGCCGGTCCGCGCATCATTTCCCCCACGATCTTCAGGCTGTCGGTGGTGTCCAGGTGAGAACTCCACCCGCCCCGAAGATCCGTGCTGCCCCCACCGCCGCCGAGCCAGCCAGCCCAGAAATCCGGGTTGGCAAGCCATTCCGACATCCGCTCGGGCGGCACCGCGACCGCGGTCGTGCGGTCGATCCGACCGGTCGCGGCCGACGCGGCGCCGGCGCCGGTGCGCAGCAGGTGGAGGAGGTCGCGGAACGCGACACGCGCCGGCCCCTCCACCGCTTCGTCGAGCTTCGGGGCAAGCGGCTCGCCGCGGAACGCGCGGCCGGTCCGGTCCGATCCGCGGTGGGTCACCGCGGGCGCGCGCGGCCCTGCCCAGACGGCGATGACGAACCGCTCGTGTGGACCGCCCGGGGGCACGGGGCCGCCTCGCGGGCCGTCGTCCCGCCCACTCGCCGCCACCCTGATCCGGTACCAGCCCGGGCCGGCGAAGGCGAGGTCGAGGCTGTCGGGCTCGGGCCCTCCCATCAGGGTGCCGATCTCCAGCGGACCCTTCCGCAGGTGGAAGCTCGTGTCGGACACCTCGGTCCAGCCCGGGGCGGGCAGCTCTGGCTCCCCGTTGTGGAGCTCCAGACGTACGCCGACTTCGCCGTAGCTGGTCCCGGTGAGTACCTTCAGGATGGCCTTGTTGACGACGACAAGCCCGTCGCCGCATCCTTCCGGAACATGGCCCTCGTCACCAGCCCCGTTCCTGCTGAAGACGATGAACTGGTGATAGTCGGCCAGGACGGTCGTTTCTTGGACTCGCACGATGATCAGGATAGTGCGGCATCCAAGGAAACCTTTCAACAACAGCCGCGTCCGTTGATCACCGCATTCCAGTAGTCGACACTGCCGCCGCCGAGCAGGACGGCAGGACTTTGGGCGCCAGAGTGGCCTCGCAGATTGGCGCCGATCAAGATTGGCCGTCGGCGAGCGGGAAAGCTCTCACTCCACGAACGCGGTCGGACGTCCGAGAGCCCGAGCGCCCGGTGGCCCGGTGGCCCGGTGGCCCGGTTTGGCGAGTCGCAAGAGTGAACGATTTTGGTCGTTCCAACGACCAAAATCCTTACTTCTTGCGGGTCGCCAGGCGACTCTGCGCCCCTTTTACCCCACCTGAGGTGAATTGCCGGTGCGGTGCGGCGGTACGGGATCATCGAGCTGTGGCCACAACGTGTCGATCCGGGGCCGTGCCGTTCGACCTGTGGGTGAGAGGGTCGACACGCGACCCGGCGGCAGGGAGACACACGATGGCGAAGTACATGCCGATCATGCGGAACACGGACGAGTCCCTCGCGCGGATGCAGGAGACGCCCTTCGAGGAGATGCTCGCCCGGATCGGGCGTTACAACGAGGAGCTGATGCGGGCCGGTGTCGTGGTGGCCGGCGAGGGCCTCGACGACCCCTCCGAGGGTGTAGTCCTCGATTTCAGCGGCGACACGCCGGTGGTCACCGACGGCCCGTACGGCGAGACGAAGGAGCTGTTCGGCGGCTTCTACCTGATCGAGTGGCCTCCAAGGAGGAGGCGATCGAGTGGGCCCGGCGGCTGCCTGCGGTCCCCGGATCGAAGTGCGAGATCCGGCGGGTGCCGGGCATCGACGAGTTCCCCCAGGACAACGAGTGGATCATCAAGGAACGGGCGTGGCGCGAGAAGCTCGGCCAGCTCTGACCATTCGGCCAGCGCAAGGCGGCCGCGCTGGGCTGAGCACTCGCTCCTGCCCCCGGTCCCGGCCCCGGCGAGGGCCAGGTCCAGGGCCAGAGGCAGAGGCAGAGGCAGAGCGGGCCGGAAGGTGAGCGTCAGGCCGACCAACGAAGCGGCGGACCGCCCTCGCCTGCGGGCCGGACGGGAGCCTCGTGGCGGTGCTGGCCCACCCGCTCGCGGCGCCGGGCGAGAAGAACATCGGCGAGCGCATCCGCCCGCTCCATGTCGTCGAGCGTGGCGCGGGTTCGCCCGTCGACCGTGAGAATGGCCGCCAACAGCTCGGCGGACAGCCGGGTACGCGCCGCCACCCGGGCCACGCTGGGCGGTAGCGTCGTCGCCGGGCGACCGGGCAACGAGCCGGTGGACGGGGCACTCCGCTGTGACGGCAGCGGACGACCCGGCGCCATCTGCTCGCCCTGGACGGCGGGCTCGCCGTGAGCGGTGCGAGGACGTGGCCGGACCCCGAGGAGATCGAACATACTTTCGATCCTGGCCTCGGTAGATCGTTCTGTCAAGAGTCGCGGATGTCCGGCGAGGCACTGTCGCGCCTCCGTTGTCATGGCGCCGCCCGAGGCATCATCCGCCCAGGTCAGAGCCGGTCAGGTCGGCACAGGTCAGGGCGGAGCCGGCCGGTTCCGAACGGGTCAGATACCCGGAAGCTCGTCGGCCAGGCCGAGCGCGACATAGACCCGCGCGGAGATCTCGGTGGCCGCGTGCCGCTCCCCGAGGGCCGCGCCCACCACCCCGACGGCGGGCACGTTCGCGACCGCGCGATGCCACCGCCGCCCCTCCGCACGCCCGTCGATCAGCCGCCGCACGGCCCACATCTCGCGGGCCAGCGTGACGACACCGGCCGGCACCCGACGCACCAGCCGCAGCCACTGCGCCCGCTCCTCCTCGGTCCCGTCAATGTTCAGGGCGGAGCCGGCGTCCTGGGCGGAGTCGGCGTCCTGGGCGGGGTCGGCATCCGGGGCGGGGTCGGCATCCAGGGCGGAGCGGGCGCCCGGGATGGAACTGGCGCCCGGGCCTGGGACCTCGCCCGCGGACGGCTGCGGCGGCACGGCATCCGGTGGTACCCAACCGGCGGGGAGCTTCTCGTCGAGCACCGTGTGCGCGAGCAGCCGCACCTGGCCGTGCACATCCGTCACGTCGCACAGGCGGGCCAGGGACAGGACCAGCAGGCCCTGCACCGTGGCGGACAGAACGTCACGCACCGGCCCCCGAACCGCCCGGCGAAACCGGGCAGTGCGGACAGCGGCGCGAGCTCGGCGCGCCAGTGCCGGACAATCCGGTCCGCATGCTCCCGACGCGACCGGTGGTCGACATGGCCGTGGGCCTGGGTGTCGACGGCGGTGGAAGTGGAAGCCGAAGCGGTGGCGGTGGCGGTGGCGGTGGAAGGCTGCCCATCACCGCTCGTCCGGCCACCGGGCCGGGACACCTGGACAGCTGCCGCCGCCATCGGCTGCGCGAGCTGGACGAACCTCGCCAGTCGATCGGCGTCAGCAGCGCGCACGGACGTCTCCCCGGCTGTCGCTCATGTGCCAACGCCTTCCTCTCACCCACCCCGTACGACCGGCCGCGAACACCCGCCACCAGGGCAGGCAGGTGAATTCTCCCGTCTCGCACCAGCCTGCTACGACCCGACCTCTGGTGGCTGGGACGGCGCTACAGCCGCGCGAGGTCGATCGCGACCTGGAAGGGGGCGACCGCCTCGACGAGACCGGCCCAGACGCCGCATCCCGGTAGGTTCCCACGGCCGGAAAGGATGTGAGCGTAGCCCTCGGGTCGCGGAATCCCGAGCTTCAAGCTGCCGCTGCTGCCGCTGAGCAAGAAGCGAGGCTTTTGGCTGCTGGAACAACCGAAATCCGCACTTCTTTCGGATTGTCAAGCGACCTTGTGTCCCGTTTGCGGTTATTGGTGTGAATTGTGCTGAGGGGCTGTGCGGCGGCGCGGGATCCCCGGCCGGAGGCCTGGTGTTTGCTGGACAGCTACCCGCGAGGCACCGGACCACCGCCCGGGATCCCTGGGGCCCTCACTACGATCCCTTCGTCCCAAACGCGCTATCTGCGAAAACACGACAACGTGGGCGCATGGGCACGACTCGCAGGCAGCTGATCACGGCGGCGGGTCTCGGCCTGCTCGGTGCGGGCCTCGCACACGGCCTCGGTCAGGCGGCGTGGGCCGGCAGCACCTCGGGCCGGATCGTCGATGTGGCCAAGATGATCGCTCCGCTGGACCTGCACTACCGGGAGGCCGAAGACTTTCCGGAGCCCGGCCCGATCGGCGCCAGTGAGCTCGCCGGCCCGCGTTTCACCGCCGACGGCCGCCACCTGTTCGTCAACCTCCAGTACCCAGGCACTCACCCTCGTCATCACCGGCCCCTGGGGCGCCCTGGTCTGATCACCGCGCCCGTTGCATTCCTGGCCCTGGATACGGCGACCGCGCCGACGTCGGGCGGCGACGTACAACCGTGAAAGGCACTACGCTGACCGGACGCCAGACCGGGCTACGCGAAGTTCCCGGTTCGGCGTTCTGTCGAGTCCTGCCGTTCTCTGGTTCCACGTTGCCGTCACCCGTTGACAGTTGCGCGTTAACCGTTACGCGTCGCCTGTTCCAGGGCCAGGAGGTTCTCATGATTCTTGCCGGCAAGGTCGCCTTCATCACCGGCGCGGCCCGCGGGCAGGGCCGCTCGCACGCGGTGCGTCTCGCCCGGGAAGGTGCCGACATCATTGCCGTCGACATCTGCGCGGATATCGATTCGGTCGGCTATCCACTGGCCACATCGGATGATCTGAAGGAGACGGTGCGCCAGGTCGAGGCCCTCGGCCGCGGCATTCACGCGGCGGTGGCCGACGTCCGTGATCCGGTCGCCTTACAGGCGGCCCTCGACGCCGGTGTGGCGGCGCTGGGGCCGGTCGACATCGTGGTCGCCAACGCCGGTATCGCTCCGTTCTCCGCCGCGGGCAAAGGCAACGGGAACGAGTGGCGCGATGTTCTGGATGTCAACCTCACCGGCACCTACAACACCGTCCGGGCCGCCGCGCCCGCCATGGTCGAGCGGGGCGCGGGCGGATCCATCGTCATCACCAGCTCGACGGCCGGCCTCACCGGGATGTCCGTCGACACACCGGGGGTCCTCGGCTACACGGCGTCGAAACACGGACTGGTGGGGCTGATGCGGACCTGGGCCAACGCTCTGGCACCGCACCGAATCCGCGTCAACACCGTGCATCCGAGTGGTGTGGGCACACCGATGGTGATGAACGACATGATGCTCGGGTTTCTCCAGAGCGACCCGAACATGGCGAACCCGCATGCCCTGCCGGTGTCGATGCTGGAGTCCTCGGACATTTCCGAAGCTGTTCTGTGGCTCGTCTCCGACCACTCCCGCTATGTCACCGGCGTGACCCTCCCGGTGGACGCCGGATTCGTCAACAAACGCTGACGGGGCGCGCGCACCGGCCGAGGATCTCGGCCGCGCACGGTGGTGCGCCGTAGCACGGTCCGGCGCGGCGCCGCGGCACGGTCACGCGGACGCCGTCGGCGCCGGCGGGGCCGCCTCCTCGTCGGCGTGGTGCCGCCGGGCCGCGGACAACTGCCGGCCGATCCCGAAGACGATCAGGGTTGCGCCGAACGTGATCATGAAGTCGGTCAAGGGTGAAGGCGTCACCAGCCGCAGCGCGGACAGCGCGAAGACACCGAACAGCCCACCGGCGCAACCGGCGGGAACGAAACGCAGGCCGCGGCGGGATGACGGCGCCGGCAACGGGCTCCGCGCCAGCGAGAGAACGGCGGCGACGGCGAGCAGCCCTGCCAGCATCAGCAGGCCCAGGCCGAACAGGCCGTAGGTCGACAACAGCGACCCGTTGATCCGCGCCTGACCGCCCCGCACGGCGGCCACGCCCAGGCCCCCGTCGCGGACCTCCACCCGGATCGCCATCAGGCCGCTCGCCCGGCGGGCGAGATCACGAAGGTCGAGATCCACCGCCCAGGTGGCCTCGCCGCGGGCGGGCACGGTGGTTCGGACCCGGGTGTCGTAGTCGAAGAACGTGAGCCCCAGCACCGCACCGCGCAGGCGCACGGAATCGACCTCCAGGGCCGAGCCGCCGAGATTCTCGACACCCACGACGAGGTGCGTGACGGCGGACGAGTCCAGCACGACGTCACCATCGAGGGGCTGACCGTCGATGGTGACGGACAGCCGTGCGGTATTGTCGTCGCCCGCCCGGGCGGCGGCCGCGGGAAACAAGCCGAGAGCTGTCACGAACACCACAAAAAATGCCAGCAGACGGCATTTTGATGTTGCTTTCGGTTCACGCGATCCGGAAATCACATCTCCCCCATGGACCGGGTGGTCACCGACTCCGATGTTACGCTGGAAAACAGGTTGACGCGCTCGGGCCACGGCCGGCGGGTAAGCAGTCGGGTAAGCGGGAGTGCCGGCACACGGCCGCGCGATGAACCAGCGGCAATGGCCGTGGCGGCGTGGCGCCTTTCCACGGCGGCTCACCGTTGAATTCCACTCCCGGGTGGCGGCGGAGAAAGCCGACGGCGAGGTATTTCGTCAGTGACCGATACCACGCCACCGGCACGTGTCACGGGGCAGGCAGGCGATCTGGGGGCAGGCCGATGATGGGCTGGAGAAAGACCGTCGTCGCACAGCTGGCGGCGCGACGGTGGCGCGGGCGGTTTCCGCTGCTCGCGCTCGCGCTGCTGGTCGCCGCTCTGGCCGGGGGATCATTGGCGCCGGCCGTCGCGGCGACCGGCGCGAGCCCGACAGCCGCCTCCGAGCCACCGGGCGTCACACCGGAGCCGGAATCCAAGCCCACTTCCAAGCCCACGCCCATACCACCGCGGTCGCCGTCCCCGCCGCCGCCTGCGCCTGTACCTGCACCGGCGGCGACCGTTGCCTCCGCGGATGCACCGACCCACCACGAGACGTCCGGCGGCGCCGGCACGCCCGCGCGCACCTCGCCGCCGGCCCGTACGTCCCTGCCGGCCCGTACCTCCCCGCCGGCCCGTACCTCCACGGCCACGGCGACGCGGAGGTCACAGGCCGCCTCGACCGCGCCGACGACACGGTCCGCACCCACGACATCAACGAGACCGCCGACCCGGGCGACGTCCACGACGCCGGCGCCACGGGCGACCACGACCAGACGGGGAACGCCGGCGCCACCGCCGACAACGCGTGCCACCCGGACGACACGCGCCACCCCGACGAAGGCCACGCCGACGAAGGCCACGCCAACGCAGCGGCCCGCGCCGACGCGCACGTCGGCGTGCCCGGGTTCAGGCCGGGCCTACGGTGCGCAGTACGCGACCGCCTGCCCGCCGGACGTGAGCCCGACCGGCGGCAGCGGGAACGGGAACGGGTCCGGGTCCGGCAGCGGGCCGGGAAACAGCGTCCCCGACCCCGGCACAGGCAGCGGCACCGGCGGCGGCAACACGGGCGGCGGTTCAGGCGGGACGGGCACCTCCACCAGCGGGACGGGCTCCACGAGCGGGCCAGGTGGGAGCTCGGGCACCGGCGGACCGGCCTCCGGGTCTGGCGGCGGCACGGGCCCAGCGGGCGGCAACGGCAACGGCACCAGCACCAGCACCAGCACCAGCACCAGCACCGGGAACGGCACCGGGAACGGCACCGGCAATGGGACTCCCTGGGTGCGCTGCGCCGACGGGTCCTGGGCACCGACGTCCGCCACCTGCCCGGTCCAGCGGGTGCAGTGCCCCGACAGCCCGGTAAGCGTGGCCGTCGGTGAGCAGTGCCCCAAACCGGCACCGCCCCGGAAGACGTCGGTCGCCTGCTGGGACGGCTCGTCCGCGCCGAGCACCGCCGGCTGCCCCCCGGGCCGCACCTTCTGCCCGGGCGGGATCACCGTGCCCGTCGGCGTGAGATGCGCAGAGCCGGTCGAAGCAGCGACCTGCCGGGCCGGGACCGTGCGGGTGCTGGGTGTCTGCACCCCGATCGCCCGCCCCGGCGCGCCGCAGCCGGCGGCCGGGGTGCCGATGGCGCGGGAACCGGAGCCCGGGGAGCTGCGCTTCGACCGGTACGTGTTGTCCGCAGGTGACCCTCTCTACGCCCAGGGCGCCGGCTGCACACCGGGTGCCGAGACAATGCTGGCGGCGGATGGCGAGCTCGTCGGGCGCACCGTCGCCGACCAGGACGGTCGTTTCGAGACGGTGGTGCGTTTCGCCAGCTTCCGGCCGGGCCATCGGCAGGTCGTCGCCGACTGCGGAATCCGGCTCGCGTCCGGGGTCGACATGATGCTGGTCTCGGCCGACACCAGTGTCTCCCCCTCGTCGCTGTTGTTGCTGTTCTGCCTGGCCGTCGGCGGCCTGGCCGTGCACCAGCAGGCAGCACCGCGGCACGGGCGCTCTCCCGGCGTCGCGGCCTCCACCTCCACCACGGCCGGCCGCGACGGATGACGATGAGTTCCTCCGCGTCCCCGAACCCACCGGCGTCCCCGAACCCACCGGCGTCCCCGAACCGTCCGTCGTCCGCGGGCTCGTCCTCGTCCCGGGCGACCGGCGGAACCGGCGGGCCCGGGGGAACCACCGACCCGACCGAGGTCGGCCGGTACCGGCTGGTGCGCCGCCTCGGCGCGGGCGGGATGGGCACTGTCCACCTGGGTGTGGACCCCGCCGGCCGCCAGGTGGCCGTCAAGCTGATCCGCACCGACCTGGCCAGCCGGCCGGAGTTCCGGGCGCGGCTCAAGCGGGAGGCGGACAGCGCGCGGCGGGTCGCCCGGTTCTGCACGGCCGCGGTGCTCGACGTCGACGTCACCGGGGACGTCCCATATCTGGTGACCGAGTTCGTGG
>NZ_ADGX01000067.1 GCF_000177675.1 Parafrankia sp. EUN1f | reverse complement strand
GGTGGCCTGGCGGCGTTCGGGCGCCCGACGGTGGCCCGACCGCGGGCCTGGTTGCGGGCCCGCCAGCGGGCTGGCGGTGGCTCGGCGGTGGCTGGCGGTGATCCGGTTGCGGGCTGGTTGCGGGCTGGTTGCGGGTCGGCGGTGGTTGCCGGCGGTGGCCTGGCGGTGTGGGCGTATGCCGCGAGCAGCGTCACGCCGGCACCGGCGCTGCCCGTGCTGCCCGCGCCTCACCAGGCTGTGGCGGGAATGACCCGGGCTGTTCATGATTTCCACACACCCCGGTGCGTGCGTGTCGCTCCGGCCGGGGCCAAGATGCATAACCGTGGCGGAGGGTACGGGAGCCGGACGGGATGGCTGGCGGGCGGCCGCACTGGTCGCGCCGGCATTTGTCGGGCTGTGCGTGTTCGTGATCGGGCCGGCACTTGTGTCCGCCTTCGTGGCAGGCACCGACAAGAAACTGACCGGTCTCGACTTCCACTGGGTCGGGACGGCGAATCTGCGGGAAGCGCTGGCAGATCCGGATCTGGGGCGCGCTGTCCGTAACACCCTCGTCTACTGCCTGCTGACGGTAATTCCGTCCGTGCTGCTCGGTCTGCTGCTGGCGCTGGCGGCGGAGCGGGTCACCCGGGGCCGCCCGCTGGTCCGCTTCGCGCTGTTTCTGCCGGCCAGTGCGAACATGGTCGCGATGGCCGTGGTCTTCAAATACATCTTCGACAGCAACCCGGACGGACTCGCGAACACCCTGGTCGGGGTCGTCGGTATCGACCCGGTGGACTGGCTGGGCGACAAGGCCACGGCATTGCCGGTGGTCGCGCTCGTCGGTGGCTGGCGCCTGACCAGCCTGGTGTTCGTGGTCTACCTCGCGGGGCTCACCGCGATTCCACGGTCCGTCCACGAGGCGGCGGATGTGGACGGGATCCGTGGGCTGGCCCGGCTGCGCCACATCACCCTGCCGCTGTTGGCTCCGACGACGGTGTTCCTGGCGGTATTCGTCACCGTGCTGACGCTGCAGACATTCGAGACGGTGGCGGTGCTGACCGAAGGCGGACCGCTGGACTCCAGCACCACGATCATCTACTACATCTATGAGGTCGGTTTCAAAGGCTCCTACCGGATCGGCTACGCGTCGATGATTGCTCTCCTGCTGCTGGTGGCAGTGGTGCTTCTCGGCGCCGCTGGCGCGTTGCTGGGCCGCCGGCTCAGAACGGCCCGGGAGGACGCCGCGGCGGGTACCGACGCCGGCGCGCCGGCACCGGCTGTCACCGTCCCCGCGACCTCCGGTGCGGGTTCGTCCGGCGCTGCCTCCGCGGCGGAAGGACGCCGATCGTGACGGGCCGGGATGCGGGTCCGGGCGCGAGGCCGAGGCCGAGGGTGAGAGCGAGGTCGAGTGTGGGTTCGGGCGCGGGCACCGGTGCGGTGGTGAGCCCGCCGCTGCGCCCTGCGCGGGCGGTGTCGACGACGGCCCGGTTCGCGTTTCTCGCGGTCGGCGTCACCGCCGCGCTGCTCCCGTTCGTGTGGATGCTGCGCACGGCCCTGGGCCCACCACAGAACGCCCTCACGTTCTCGTCCAACCCGCTGCCGTCGTCGGTCAGCTTCGACTCGTTCGAGAACGCCTGGACGGCGGCCGATCTGGGGCCGGCGCTCGTCACCGGTGTCCTGGTCAGCCTGGCGATTCTGGCGCTGCAGCTGGTCACTGCGATCCCGGCGGCGTACGCGTTCGCCTGGGTGCCGTTCCGTGGCCGTTCGGTGCTCTTCGGTGTCGTGCTTGCCACCCTGCTCGTCCCGCCGCAGGTCACGGCGGTCCCCAACTATGTGACGATTTCGGCGCTCGGGTTCGCCGACACCCGGGTCGGCCTGGTCCTTCCGTTCATGAGTCATGCCGCCGCGATCTTCCTGCTGCGTCAGTACATGACGACGATTCCCGCGTCGGTGCTGGAAGCGGCACGGATGGACGGGCTCGGCACCTGGCGCACCCTGCGGCTGGTCATCGTCCCGCTCTGCGCACCGGCGATTGCCACGGTCAGCGTGTTCAGCTTCCTGCTCTCGTTCAACGAGTACCTCTGGCCGCTGCTGGTCGCGCGGTCGCCCGACATCGCCACCCCGCCGCTCGCGCTGGCCGGGCTCGCCACGAAGAACTCGGCGTTTCCCGACTTCGCCCAGCTCGCCGCGGGATCATTGATCATCAGCCTGCCGACGCTGCTCGTGTTCGTCGTCGCCCAGCGGCGGCTGTCGGCGGGGATCTCGGGCACGGGGCAGGCGGCATGATCACTGGTATTCGAGCTCTCCGCGGCCGAGCTCTCCGCGGCCGGACAATGCGGGACCGGACACTGCGCGGCCGGACACTGCGCGGCCGGACACTGCGCGACCGGACTCGCTGCGGCCGACGCGCGGTGCCGATCGCGGCGGCCGCCCTGCTCACCCTCGCCGCCTGCGGCGGAGGCGGCTCAGCATCGCCTGATCCGGCCCGGAGCCTCGGCCCGACGGCGCGTTCCGCGACGACCGGGGTCGACGACGCGACGGGCTCGAAGGCGTCGCCGCAGTGCGCCGCCGCGGTCAGAACCCTGCGGCTGTACACGATCGAGAACCTCGAGAACGTCGCCAAATCCGGCAAGGCCGCCATGGAGAAGGCACATCCGGGGCTCACGGTGGAACTCGTCACGTCGGCCACCAGCTACGCCGGGCTGGCCCAGCAACTGAGCGCGGACTCCGCCGCCGGCCAGCGGGCCGACGTCGCGGTCGCCGGCCTCGACCTGCTGCCGGAGTTCGCCGGGCGGCTCGGTGCGCAGGAGCTGTCGCCGCGGCTGCTGCGAGCCTCCTACGACCAGCGGCTGGTCGGGCTCGGCCAGATCGGCGGTCGCCAGATCGGGATACCCCAGCAGGTCTCGACCCTGGCGCTGGTCTACAACCTCGACGTCCTGGAGAAGGCCGGGGTTGATCCCGGCTCGCTCACGACCACCGCCGGCGTGCTCGCCGCGGCCGAGAAGATCGCGACGTCCGGGCAGGACGTCCAGCCCATCGACATCCCGACCGGCCAGCAGTTCGGGCAATGGGTGCTGAACACCCTCGCCAGCTCCAAGGGCGCGCCGATCCAGGGCGACGACGGCCGGCCCCGGCTGGACACGCCGCAGGCCCGCGAGGCGGCGCAGTTCCTCGCGAAGGCCGCCACCTACGGACCACAGTCGACCGATCCGACGAACCAGGGCCTGCTCCGTTTCGGGTACCGCAAGGAGACCGCGATGACCGTGATGACGGTCGAGTCCCTCGCCGGCGGGCTGAAGTTCATCCAGGACCAGGGCGCGCGTGGCTTCCGGGCCGGTGCGGTGCCGTTCCCCACGCTGCCCGCGGGCAAGCAGGCGCCGGTCGCCCGCGGCAACGCGCTGACCGTGTTGGCCACCGACCGGTGCCAGCGGGAGATGGCGACCGAGCTGGTCGTCTCCCTGCTCGCCCCGGACGTCGTCGCGGCGAGCACCGAGTCGTTGAGCTACCTGCCCGTCGACTCCGACGCGCTGACCCGGCTGGCGCCGTTCTACCGCCAGTACCCCCAGCTCGCCGCGTTCAACGAGCTGGCGCCGTCGCTGGTCGCGCCACCGTCCTGGGCCGGCGCCCGCGGCCCGGAGCTGCCGCAGGCCATCAACAACCAGGTCGTGCGCATCATGGGCGGTGCGGACATCGACCAGACCCTGGCAGCGGCCCAGGCAGAGGCGGAGAGCTTCAACCAGTGACGACACACGCGGTCATCGCCACCCCGGGCGCGCAGGTCGACGCGGTCGGCATCGGCCGGGACTTCGGTTCCGTGCGCGCGCTCGCAGGCGTTGACCTGACGATCGCCGCGGGCGAGATCGTCGCCCTGCTCGGCCCGTCCGGTTCGGGCAAGTCGACCCTGCTGCGCATCCTCGCCGGCCTCGAGCAGCCGACCACCGGCGAGCTGCGCTTCGACGGACGCAGTCAGCTCGGCGTGCCGCCGCACCAGCGGGACGTCTCGATGGTGTTCCAGCACTACGCGCTCTATCCGCACCTGTCCGCGCTGGACAATCTCGTGCTGGCGCTGCGCTACGGCCGCGGGATGTCACGCGCGGCGGCGCGGGCACGTGCCGACGAGACGCTGCGCATGCTCGGCATCGCGGAGCTGGCCCGCCGCCGGCCGGCCCAGATGTCCGGCGGCCAGCGCCAGCGGGTGGCCATCGGCCGGGCGCTGGCGACCCGGGCCCGGGTCGTCCTGCTGGACGAGCCGATGTCCGGGCTCGACGCGAAGCTGCGGGTCGAGCTCCGGGTGGAGATCGTCGACCTGCTGCGCCAGCTCGGCACCACGGCCGTCTTCGTCACCCACGACCAGGCCGAGGCGATGGCCGTCGGGGACCGGGTGGCGGTCATGAACCAGGGCGCCATCGAACAGATCGCGACGCCCGACGAGATCTACGACCTGCCGGCCACCCGTTTCGTGGCGACCTTCGTCGGCAGTCCGCCGATGAACGTGCTCGAGGGCACGTGGGCCGAGGGCCGTCTGAACGGCCCGGGCTTCTCCGTGGCGGCGCCGCCGTCCGCGGTCGCCGTCGGCGTTCGGCCGGAGCACCTGCGGCTGGTCCGATCCGGGGGTTCCTCGGGGACGTCTCGGGATGTCCCAGGCTCGTCCACCGGCCCGGGTGCCCCGGCGGTGTCGACCGGTGAGGTGACAGGTCAGCCGGCCGGCGGTGCTGGAGGCCGGGCGGCGGGCGAAGCGGCCGGCCAGGCTGCCGGTGGAGCCGGTGGAGCCGGTGGAGCCGGTGGTGCTGCCGGTGCGGCTGGCGCGGCCGGCGCGGCCGGTCGGGCGGCGGACAGAGCGGCCCACGGCGCCGGTCCGGACGCGCCGGACAGCGGGTTGAGCCTGCACGGGCAGGTTGTCGTGGCGGAGCGGCTCGGAGCGGAACGGACCATGTTCGTGCGGTCCGCGGCGGGCATGCTCGGCCTGCGGGTGGATGTCAGCGTCCCGGTGGTGCCGGACGAGGTCGTGACGGTGACCGCGCCCGCCTCGGCGTTGCTGTGCTTCGGGGCGGACGGCCGCTCCCTTCCCGTTCCCGCCGCTCGGCAGCCGTCCTGACTCGTAGCCAGCTCGAAGAGTTGCGACCTTCGTCGTCCCGGAGCGCGTAGCAGGCAGAACCGAGCCGATCAAGATCGGTGAGTGGGCGGGTGCGGCTGAGATCGCCGCTGGCGGGCTAACCCGGGCCGCACGGCTGCCTCCAGACAAAACCCGAGCATTTCGGTCGTTCCAGCGACGAAATCCTCAGATCTTGCGGGGTCGCAACGCCGCGTTGCCCGGCCGGCAGGCCGCCCCGAGGTGAGATCCCGAGGACCCTGGTCGCCCGGGGCCTGTCCTGTCGAAGACTCTCGGCGACCCGGAGGTCCTCCGGCCCGGAATTTGTGTTCCGGAGTTACTGTGGAGATCGTCCGTTGTTCAAAGTGTCTGTCGGCGGGCTCGGGAATGGACCTTTGCCCCTGTTGGTCGGGCCTTCGATGATGAAGGCTTATTTCGGGCAAAGGCGGCGTTCTCGTATCGCAGGCGGCTTGCTGCGCGGCTGGCGGGAACAACTGCACCGGTTTGCTCGGAACGCCACTCCCGGTAGGGGAGCTTGGCGGTGCCGCGGGTGCGTCGCCCGAACTTTTCCGGCGCATCCGGCGGCGGGATCTTCGTCGGACTTGTCCAATGATGGGCCGCATCTCGCTTCTGCGGGACGATGCCGGGCATCGTCGCACGCGGTTGATGCGGGAAGCGTGCAATCACACCGCTGAAGTGGTCCGCGTGTGACCTCTCTGCGCACATCGCACTCTCCACACCCCTGGGTCACAAAGATGTCGCGACATAGCGTTGCGAGCTGGTCACGCAATCGACTGTGTCAGGGACTCAGAGGAGATGCGCCGATGCTGACGGATAACGCCCATGCCTGCACTCATCCACTTGCCTTCGTTCGCGCGCAGCGTGGGTGGTCCTACCAACGGCTTGCCCGCGTCGTCGCGCGTCGCGCCCGAGATCTCGGCGTCGCGAACATGGCCGCGGAACGCCAGAAAGTCTGGCGGTGGGAGCACCGCGGGGTCGTCCCCGACCGGGTGTCCCAGCTGGCGCTCGCGGCCGAGCTCGGCGTGCCGGCCGACCGGCTGGAATCCCACCCGTGGCCGGCCTGGCTGCCCACCGGTGACGCCGTACGCACCGAGTACCCGTGGACGTCCTCGGGCAGCGTCACCGCTCTCATGGACGTCGTCGAGGACGCGCTGACCGACCGGCGTGGCTTCCTCACGATCACCGGTACCGGTGTCGCCTCCCTGTCCGCGGAGTGGCTCGGCCTGGAACCGGCCCGCATGCAGGCGGCGCTCGCGGGCGGCCGGGTGGACGAGCAGATCGTCAACCGCATCGAGCACAACATCCCGGGTCTGCGGGTGATGGACGAGCGGCTCGGCGGCGAGAGTGTTCGCCGCCTGGTCGACGCCGAGCTCGGTGTGGTCGCCGACCTGCTCGCCCGCGGCTCCTACACCGAGGCGATCGGCCGTCATCTGCATCTGGTCGCCGCCGAGCTCGCCCGGTTCGCGGGCTGGGTCTCGTTCGACGCGGGCTTCCAGACGGCGGCGCAGCGGTACTGGGTCACCGCGTTGCACGCCGCGCACGCCGCGGGAGACCGGCTGCTCGGGGCGAACGTCCTGAAGAACATGTCCCTGCAGTGCGTCGACTTCGCCCGGCCACGGGAGGCCGTGGACCTGGCGGAGGCCGCGGTCGCGAGCGCGCGGCGGGCGCCGGGGCGGGTCGCGGCGATGCTGCAGATGCGCCGGGCACGTGCCCACGCGGCGCTCGGCGAGTCCAGCGCCTGCGCCCAGGCGCTCGCCTGCGCGGAGGCGGCGTTCCTCGAGGCGCGTGCCGAGGACCCGGCCTGGTCCGCCTACTTCGACGAGGCCGAGTACCAGGCCCAGGTCGGAAGCTGCTACATCGACCTCGGCCACCTCGTGCACGCCGATCGCTGGCTGGAACGGTCGCTGGCGATCCACTCCCACCAGCGGACCCGTGACCGCGCCACCTATCTGCTGCGGCGTTCCGCGGTCCAGATCGACCTGGGCAACCTCGACCTCGGCTGCGAGCTCGCGAAGGACGCGGTGCCGATGCTGGAGGCGACGCGCTCGAAGCGGAACAGCCGGCGGGCCGACGAGGTCCGCCGCCGGCTGCGGCGGCACTCGGCCGACCCGCTGGCCCGGGAGCTGGACCAGCTGCTCGCCCGTACCGCCTGAGCGGCGACGGCGTGCCATCCTCTGCTGGCGCCCGAGCCAGTTCCGCGGCTCGGGCCGTTGGCCGGGGGTGGAGCGCCGTCGCCGCCAGCGCCAGCCGCCTGCGACCGGCGGCCCGCGCAGCCGCAGCCCCGGCCGGGGCCGTGCTCACGACCGTGGTTGCCGGCGCGTGCACGGCTGCGGGCGCCGTCAGACCGGGCCCCTGCCGGAGAGTGGTCAGCCGTCGCTGCCCGGCCCGTGCAGTCGCCCGGCCGGGCGACTCGGCTGCTCCGGCTCGGCGTCGGGGTCGATCGCCGCCGCGACCTGAGCCCCGTCCTGATCGGTCACGACGAGCGGGACGTCGAGCGCGACGGACCGCTTCACCACGGCCAGCGCGATCGGGCCCAGCTCGTGATGCATCTCGGACGAGCCGACGAACCCGACGGTCCGCCCGGCCGCGGTGACCGGGCAGCCCTGGGCGGCGACCGTGCCGTCCAGGTGCAGGAGCACCAGGCGGCGCGGCGGCCGGCCGAGGTTGTGGACCCGCGCGACGGTTTCCTGACCGCGGTAGCAGCCCTTGTCCAGGTGCACGGCGGACGCCAGCCAGCCGACCTCGTGCGGGATCGTGCGGTGGTCGGTCTCCCGGTTCAGCCGGGGCTGGCGGCTCGCGATCCGCTGGGCCTCGAACGCGCTCAGGCCGATGAGAGCCGCGCCGGCGGATGTCAGCCGGTCGGCGGTCGCGGCGAGATCGGAGCGGGCGACGAGCAGGTCCAGCCCGTGCGGCATCCGGCGAATCAGTGGAAGCCGGCCACCCGCCGGCGCGTCCGGCGCACTCTGCTCATCCGGCGCAGCCTGCGTGCCCGCCGGCGCCGCGTGGCTGACCGGGTAGGGGCCTGACGTCACCACTCCCGCACTCGTGCGCGGGACGGCACCGGTGGCACCGCCGGTGCCGGTACCGGCCAGCGGCGCTGGCAGGGCCGCCGGCCCGAACACCGCCGCCGCGACCTCGTCGGCGCGCGGACCGGTCAGGGAGAGCACCGCGACCTCGGCGGTGACGTCGACCGGTTCGACCCGCATCAGGAAGCGCATCGACTGCAGGAACGCCAGCAGCCGAGGGGCGGTCGTGGGTTCGACGTCGATCCAGGTGGCGATGCCGTCATCGGCCAGCACGAGGTGATGTTCGACGTGGCCGTGCGGCGACAGCACCAGCGCCTCGGTGCCATGCATCGGCGCGAGCTGGGACAGGTGCTGCGAGGTGACACTGTGCAGCCAGGTCAGCCGGTCCGCGCCGGTGATCCGCACCACTTCGCGGTTGGAGCGGTCGACCAGCGCGGCCCCGGTGGCGGCCAGCCGCTGCTCCCGCAGCGGATCACCGTAGTGCGCCGCGACGGCCGTGTCCGGCTCGGGGGCGGCGACGGCCCCGGGACGCCCGAGCAGCGGGGACGGGGCCGGGGCCGGACGGAGGTCCTGGGTGTCGGTACTCATGACCCGTTCAACGCCGGCCGAGGGCTGTGCACTCCGCGCACCGGCCCGCCAGGGTCAGATGGGCCATGTCGACGACGAAGCCCAGCTCCGATCGCAGCTCACTGACGACGGCGGCCAGCCGGTCGGGCGAGATCTCCCGAACCGCCCCGCAGCTGCCGCACACCAGGTGCACATGTGGATCGACCCCGGTGACGTGGTAGGTCGGCGCGCCGTGCCCGAGGTGCGCGTGTGAGACGAGCTCGAGCTCCTCCAGCAGGTCGAGCGTGCGGTAGACGGTCGAGATGTTGATCGCGCTCGCCGTCTGCCGGACCTCGTGGACGATCGCCTCCGGCGTGGCATGCCCCAGCTTCGCCACGGCCTCCAACACGAGCTGGCGCTGCGGGGTGAGCCGGTGACCGCTCGCGCGCAACCGGGTGTGCCAGTCGTCGACGTGGGCTGTCATATCTCGAGTCTAAGTCCGATCACAGCAGCGGTCGGGGCGCAGCGGTCGGGCCCCCGGGGCGCGAGCGCGATCACGGAGCACCACCACGGAGCACCACCACGGAGCACCACCACGGAGCGCGACGGCGGCGATCATTTCGAAAAAACAGTTTGCGGCGGCCCCCGCTGCGCGCGTAGCGTTCCCGGTACACGAGAAGGGAGGTGGTCCAAGCTTTGTATGCACATAGGACTCGTGAGGTGACTGTCCGCTAGCCGGTCTCGTGGTCCTCACCCTCTTGCCGGGTGGCCCTCGGGCACCGGCACCGGCGAGTACCAGGCAGACACCGGACCCCCGGGTGCCGTCGATCAGTCCCGACGGCCCATCCCTCCCATCCTGGGCGGGGTGGAGCACCCGGGGGTCACTGCTTTTCCGGGCCGGGTGGACGCCCAGGCCGGGCGCACTCCGGACCGCCGCCCGTAGCGCCCGCACCCTCCGCCCGTGGCGCCAGCCCGTACATCTCGTGGCGGCCGGCGCACTCGCCGTGAGTGGGGGTCACTGGCCGAGGAGTGTGCCGAGCGGGCAGGATTCACTTATGCCGACGCTCGTCCTGCTCCGCCACGGCGAGAGCACCTGGAACCGCGAGAACCTGTTCACCGGCTGGGTGGACGTCGATCTGTCCGACAAGGGCCTGCAGGAGGCGACACGGGGCGGTGAGCTGCTCCGCGAGGCCGGTGTCCTGCCGGATGTCGTCCACACCTCCCTGCTCATCCGCGCGATCCGCACCGCGTGGCTCGCCCTGGACGCGGCCGGCCGGAACTGGGTCCCGGTCCGGCGCAGCTGGCGCCTGAACGAACGGCACTACGGCGGCCTGCAGGGGCTGAACAAGGCCGAGACCCTGGAGAAGTACGGCGAGGAGCAGTTCATGCTCTGGCGCCGTTCCTACGACACGCCCCCGCCGGTCATCGAGCCCGGGCAGGTCAGCGGTGTCGACGAGCGTTACGCCGACCTGGCACCGGATGTCGTGCCGCTCACCGAATGCCTGCAGGACGTGGTCGTCCGGATGCTGCCCTACTGGTACGACACGATCGTCCCCGACCTGCGCGCCGGGCGCACGGTGCTGGTCGCCGCGCACGGCAACTCGCTGCGGGCGCTGGTGAAGCACCTGGACGGGATCTCCGACGCCGACATCGCGGGTCTGAACATCCCCACCGGCATCCCGCTGCGCTATGAGCTGGACGAGGAGCTGAAGGTGGTGGACTCGGGCTACCTCGACCCGGCGGCGGCCGAGGCGGCCGCCGCCGCGGTCGCGGCGCAGGGCAGGAAGAAGTAGCGCCCCACCGGACGCGCGAGAGCTGGCCTGTCCTACGGGGCCGGTCAGCTCAGCCGTGCCGGCTGGACCGGCCGCGTTGGCCGGGCCGGGCCGGGGTCGACCCGGGGCCGGCCCGGCCGAAGCCGGTCAGGCCGTCATTTCTCCCGTGACGAGGTAGATCACTCGCCGGGCGACCGACACGGCGTGGTCCGCGTACCGCTCGTAGTAGCGCCCGCACAGGGTGATGTCGATGGCGGCTTCCATGCCGTGCGGCCAGGGCTTCTCGATGAGCACGTGGAACAGGGCGCGATGCAGCCCGTCCATCGCGTCGTCGTCGGCCTCCAGCTCCTTCGCGAGCTCGGTGTCACGGCTGGCGATCACGGATCCGGCCTTGGCGACGATCCGCTGGGCGACCTGGCCCATCTGCAGAATCGTGGAGTGCAGCTCGGGCGGAACCGCACGCCCCGGGTAGCGCCGGCGGGCGACCTTGGCGACGTGCAGGGCGAGGTCGCCCATCCGCTCCAGGTCGGCGACGATGCGCAGCGTGGTGACCATCGTGCGCAGGTCGGTCGCGACCGGGGCCTGGCGCGCCATCACGTCGAAGGCGCGTTCCTCGATCTCGTTGCGGAGCAGGTCGACGGTCTCGTCGGCGCTGATGACGTTCTCGGCGAGCTGAAGGTCAGCGTCCAGAAGAGACGTGGTGGCCCGGGCCATCGCGGACGCGACCAGGTTGGTCATCTCGATCAGTGACCGGTTGATGCTGTCCAGTTCTTCCTGGAAGACGTCCCGCACAGACGGCTCCTTACAACTAGGCGAGGTCCGGAGCACCATTCGATCACAGTTGGTCGGTGGGCCTCGGGGGCTGACGTCCGACGATGATGCGCAGCCCTCGCCGCACGGTGAACATCGACGATAGGCCGGATGAACAGCTGGCGACCATCGGCAGTGAATCAACTCATGACAAAGCACAAACGACCTGGCGAGGCCTAGCATTCGGCACGTGGTGGACAGGTCGGGCGTCGCGATGACTGCTGGTCACCTCTTGTTTCGCGGCAGTTGTGCTCCGTGTGCCCGGGTGGGCATCCCTGATGGTGGGACTCGACCTCGTGAAACGGTCATGTTGTGGGGTGGCGGAACGATGAAGCGGACCGGCACGGCGCGGCTGGGCGGCATGGCGGGGTCGGCAAGGTGACCGCGACCCGACCCGACCCGGACGACCGTCACGCTGGCGGTGCCGCGGCGCGCGCGGGGGCGACCGGCCCGCACTCGTTGCCGGCCGCGCTGGTCCGGCAGGTGATCGCCGGGCTGCCCTCCGGGCTGGTTGTGGTGAACAACACCAATGTCGTCGTGCTGGTCAACTCGGCCGCCCGGCGGATGGGCGTCGTCGCCGGGGACCAGCTCGGCGTCCCGGACGTGGCCGATCTGGTGACGGCCTGCCGGCTCGCCGGCGCGGAACGCAACCGCCAGCTGGATCTTCCGCCGGTGCCCGAGCCGCCGCTGACCCGGGCCCGGCCCGACCAGACCGCACTCGCGGTCTGGGCCTATGCCAGGCCGCTCGGTGACAGCGGGTACGTGTCGGTTCTGCTGGACGACATCACCGACTCGCGGCGGGTGGAGGCCGTGCGGCGTGACTTCGTCGCCAACGTCAGCCATGAGCTCAAGACGCCCGTCGGGGCACTGCATCTGCTCGCCGAGGCGGTCAGCGAGGCCAGCGAGGACCCGGTCGCCGTGCGTCGCTTCGCCTCGCGGATGACGCACGAGTCCGCCCGCCTGGCCCGCCTGGTCCAGGAGATCATCGATCTGTCCCGGCTGCAGGGCGCCGAACCGATGCCGGAGCTGGCGCCGGTGCCGGTGTCGGTGGTGCTCGCGGAGGCGGTCGACCGGAACCGGTACAACGCGCAGGCCCACGAGATCTCGGTCGCGGTCATCGGTGCCGGCGGGCTTCGGGTGCGCGGCGACGAGGGCCAGCTGGTGACCGCGGTGGCGAACCTGCTCGACAACGCCATCAGCTACTCGCCGCGCGGAACACGGGTGGTGCTGGGTGTCCGGCAGGTCGGGGAAATAGTCGAGATCTCCGTCGCGGACGAGGGAATCGGTATCGCGGAAAAGGATCTGGAGCGGGTTTTCGAGCGTTTCTACCGCGCGGATCCGGCCCGTTCCAGGGCTACCGGCGGAACCGGTCTGGGACTTGCGATCGTGAAGCACATAGCGACCAATCACGGTGGGTCGGTGGGTGTTTGGAGCGCGGAGGGGCGTGGTTCGACGTTCACGCTCCGGCTGCCGGCGGGGCCGGACGATCCGGCCGTGGCGGACGGCCGGGCGGCCGACGACCGAGCGGCGGAAGACCGTACAGGCGGCGCCGTGAGTGGTGCCGTGGGTGCCGGCTCGGCACCTGGGTCACGGTGAACGGTGAAGTGGGGCCGCCGTGGTCCGATCGGACCGGTTCGGCGTACACGGAGCCCACAATGCTGGACACTGAACCTTTTCGGAGCGTGACCTTCGGCCGGATTCACCCGGCAGCTTTTCCGGTGCCCCCTGTTCCCGGCGCCGGAATCTGAGCCGACGCGATCGCGCGGCGTGACATTTGTTCCCGGAGAAACCCGGGGACGCGGGAAGACAGGGAGCGTGACGGTGACCAGGCTGCTCGTGGTCGAGGACGAGGAGTCCTTCTCCGATGCGTTGTCGTTCATGTTGGAGCGGGAGGGATTCGAGGTCGCGGTCGTCGGTGACGGACCGAGTGCCCTGGCCGAGTTCGACCGGCGCGGCGCCGATCTCATCCTGCTCGATCTGATGCTTCCGGGGCTGTCCGGCACGGAGGTCTGCCGGACGCTGCGCGCCCGTTCGACCGTTCCAGTGATCATGCTGACCGCTCGGGACAGTGAGATCGACAAGGTCGTCGGGCTCGAGCTCGGTGCGGACGACTACGTGACCAAGCCGTTCTCCGCGCGCGAGCTGGTCGCCCGGATCCGCGCGGTGCTGCGGCGTCGGGTCGAGACCGAGGAGGTGTCCGACACCACCCTGGAGGTCGGCCGGGTGCGCATGGACGTCGAACGGCACGTCGTCACCGTCGACGGCAACCAGGTGTCGCTGCCGCTCAAGGAGTTCGAGCTGCTGGAGATGTTCCTGCGCAACGCGGGCCGGGTGCTCACCCGCGGCCAGCTGATCGACCGGGTGTGGGGGTCGGACTATGTCGGCGACACCAAGACCCTGGACGTCCATGTGAAGCGGTTGCGGACCAAGATCGAAGCGGAGCCCGGGGCCCCGCGCCACCTGGTGACCGTGCGCGGACTGGGCTACAAGTTCGAGCCCTGAGCCGCCGTTCCCCCCGGCGTCTGACGGCCGGCGTCGACGCCTGGTCAATGTGCCTGGTCAATGTGCCTGGTCAACGTGCCTGGTCAACGTGCCGCTACCTTGACATGTGCGCGGGTCGGCCAGATTCCACGCCGGTCGGATCTCGGGGCTGGCCGGCTGCGCGGCGTACTGGTCACGGGACGTCAGCAGCACCATATGCAGGGGGTGACCATTTGGTGGCTTTTGGTCACGGAGTGGGGTGTCACGGAATGGTATTTCGCGCAGTGATCCGCGACAGTGCGGTTGTTCGCGGCCGCGCAGTCGCTCGCGGCGGCGCAGTGGTTTGCGGCGGCGAAGTCGTGCACGAAGCTGACAACGGAGTGGGTTGCCGCCGGGCCGCCGGCTTCGGCCCGGACCGGGTCGGTGATCGACTGTGCGGCTGAGGCCAGCGTTGTCCCGCCGCGGGCCGGGTGGCGGCGAGGTCGACGCCCCCGAGCCCGCCGAGGTCGGCTGGGGCTCGGCGCCGGCGCCCATGCAGGACCCGGCACCGGTGTCGGTGCAGGACCCGGCGCCGGCGGTGATGCAGGACCGCGCACTCGTGCCGGTTGTCGGTGCCGTGCCGGGCTCGTCCCGTGCCGCCGCCGGGCCGGGCTCGCCCGCGGGTACCGCCGGGAACGATCCGGAGGGCAGCGGCCGGCCGGCGCAGGTCCACGCCTCCCAGCGTGACGAGCCGATGCGGCTCGGTGTCATCGACATCGGGTCGAACACCGTGCACCTGCTGGTGGTCGACGCGCACCGGGGCGGCCAGCCGCAGCCGGCCGCGAGCGTGCGCATCCCGTTGCGGCTCGTCGAGCTCCTGGACGGTGAAGGCCGGCTGGCGGACAACGGTGAACGCGCGCTGACCGCCTGCATCCACGAGCTGCGGACGCACGCGCAGAACCTGAACGTGGTCGACCTGGTGGCCTTCGCCACGTCGGCGGTCCGGGAGGCACCGGACGGCGACGACGTGCTCGCGCGGGTGCGTGCCGACACCGGGCTCGCAGTGACGGTGCTGCCCGGCGAGGCGGAGGCCCGGCTCACGTTCCTCGCGGTGCGCAGATGGTTCGGCTGGAGCGCGGGCCGCCTGCTCGCGCTGGACATCGGCGGCGGCTCGCTGGAGATCGGCGCGGGCATGCACGAGGATCCGGATGTCGTCGCCTCGCTGCCGCTCGGTGCGAGCAGGCTGACCAGGAACTGGCTCGGCGAGAACGACCCACCCAAGCGCTCGGAGCTCAACGCCCTGCGGCGCTACGTCCGGGCGCAGATCGCCCCGGTGGTCGGGTCCCTCTACCACGTGGGCGAGCCGACCCGGGCGGTCGCGACGTCCAAGACGTTCCGCTCGCTGGCCAGGATCGCCGGCGCGGCGCCTTACGGGCGCGGCACCTTTGTGCGGCGGTCCCTGCGCCGGGCGGATCTCGCCGAGGTCACGGCCCGGGTGTGCCGTATGTCGGCGCAGGAGCGCGCGGCGCTGCCCGGGGTGTCCGCGTCCCGGGCCGGCCAGCTGGTCGCGGGCGCGGTCGTCGCGTCCGAGGCTCTCGACCTGTTCAACCTCGACGAGGTGGAGATCTGCCCCTGGGCGCTGCGGGAGGGTGTGATCCTGCGCCGGCTCGACCAGCTGACCTCCGGTCTGGACGGCCCACGGGCCCTGCCGCCGGTCGGCGGGGTATGACCTTCGTCAAGGTGTGGGACCGGCCCAGCCGGTGCCGCAGAGGCCGACGGCCCGCGAACAGATCTTCGTGGCCCGGCCGGGGAGGCGGTCCGAGGAGTATGGCCTAGCCTGGAAGGCGGGCCCGGTTCCTTACCGGTCCGGGGCAGGTCCGTGAGCGGCCGTCCTGGCTGGCTGCGCTGGTCGGCTGGCCGAGATGATCGGCTGGCCGAGCTGGTCACCGTGCCCCGAAGCTGCGACAGGGGAGTCCACGTGCAGCCAAGCGGTGCCAGGAGGCGGTCGGTGCCCGTGGCGTCGGTGGAGGCCGCACCGACCACGCCGACCACGCCACTGCCGGGTCTGGTGGTGACCCCGCGTCAGGAGGCCGCCGCAGCTGTGGCCCCCCAGGTGCCTGCGGCCAGGCCGCTGGCCGGTGGCCTGGTGGCGCTGTCGACGGCGTCGACCTACCCGGAGTCGACGGCGACCGCGTTCGAGATGGCCGCCCGCCTGGGCTATGACGGCGTCGAGATCATGGTCTGGACGGATCCCGTCAGCCAGGACCCGCAGGCACTGCGTCAGCTGCGTGACTACCACGGCATCCCGATCCTGGCCATTCACGCACCGTGCCTCCTGCTGACGCAACGTGTCTGGGGGAGTGACCCCTGGGCGAAGCTCCAGCGGGCGCGCTCGGTGGCCGAGTCCCTCGAGACGCCGACGGTCGTCGTCCACCCGCCGTTTCGCTGGCAGCGGGACTACGCCCGTGAGTTCGTCGCGGGGATCGATCGGATGGCCGGCGAGACCGACATCCGTTTCGCGGTGGAGAACATGTTCCCGCTGCGGGCCCGTGGCCGTGAGGTCTCCGCCTACGCGCCCGACTGGTCGCCGATCGACGACGGCTACCGGCATGTCACGCTCGACCTCTCCCACACCAGCGTCTCCCGGTCGGATGCCCTGGCCATGGCGGACGACCTGGGTGACCGGCTCGCGCACATCCACATGGCGGACGGGACCGGGCTGGCCAAGGACGAGCACCTGGTGCCCGGCCGTGGCACGCAGCCGTGTGCCGAGCTGCTGGAGCGGCTGGCGGTCAACGGCTTCGCGGGAACGGTCGTGGTCGAGATCAACACCAGGCGGGCGGAGTCGCGTGACCAGCGGGAGGCGGACCTCGCGGAGGCGCTCGCGTTCACCCGGCTCAACCTCGCCGCCCCCGCCGAGGTGACGCCGGCCGGTTGACGCCGGCCGGTCGACATCGGTCCGGTTACGCCGGCCCCGTGACGCCGGTCCGGGCCCGGGGCAACGATGTGGTCGTGGTCGTGCCTGCGTTGTTGGCGATGACCCGCCGCGGCGGTCCACTATCGGGGGGTGAGCCCCGGATCACTCTTCGACCCATTGGCGGATGCCTACGACCAGGCCCGGCCCGGCTACCCGGACCAGCTCTTCGTCGATCTGGAGATGCTGGCCGGCCGGCCCGTCGCCGGCGCCCGGGTGGTCGATGTGGGGGCCGGCACAGGTATCGCGACCCGGGCGCTGCTGGCCCGCGGGGCCCGGGTGCTGCCCGTCGAGCCCGGCCCGGTGATGCTCGACCGCCTTCGCCGGCACAACCCCGGCCTGCCCGTGGTGCGTGGCGACGGTGAGGCACTGCCGTTGCGGAACGCCACCGTCGATCTGGTCAGCTACGCCCAGGCCTGGCACTGGATGCGGGTCCCGGTGGCGGCGGCGGAGGCGGCCCGGGTGCTGCGCCCGGGCGGCTCGCTGGCCGTGTGGTGGAACGACGTCGACGCCGGCGAGTTCCACTGGTACCAGCGCCAGCAGGACCGGCTGGAGGCCATGAGCCCGGGCTACACCAGGGACTACCGCAACCGGCCCTTCGCGGAGGAGCTGCGCTGGACCGGGCTGTTCACCGAGGTCGTCACCGTGACCTGCCGGTGGTTCCGGGAGATCGACGTGGATCTCTACGAGACCTGGCTGCGTTCGAAGTCGTTCGTCGCCGCGATCGGGGACCGGCTGGACGACTTCCTCGCCGCCGAACGTCGCTCGCTGCTCCGGTCGTTTCCCGACGGTCGTGTCATCGAGCCGTTCCGCACGATGCTGGTCGTCGCGCGGGTGCCGTGACGCGGGTGCCGTGACGCGGGTGCTGTGAGTGGTCGGTCTTCCGACACCGCGACCGTTCCGGCACTGACGGCGTCCCCCGCCCGGCTGAGCGCGCATCGCTCACCGTGACGCCGATTGGGTATGTGCGCCACCCTGACGTGGCGTGAGAATGGCCCGATCTGTCCCACCCCCCGGTGCTCCTGGCCTGGTTATGGCCCATAGGTGGCGCGGGGTCCTGATCGAGTTCATCAGAAAGCCATAGGTGCCGCTGTCCGGTACGCAATGAAAGTCTGATAAAACCTGTCCGCTATCGTCTAGCAGGTTCGTGGGGTTCTGGTCGGTTCGCTGACGTAGTCATACGACAGTCGAGCTCGGCCGTGCCCTGTCCGCGGGGCCAGGCGCCGATGCCGGCCGTGGACAGACGACGGACCAGGGATCGCCAGGCGCCCATGCCGGGTTCGCCGTGGTGTCCCTGGCTGGACGAGGAGACGCGCGATCGTGAGAGCTGGTTCTCGGCCGAGGACCGACGGACCTCCGAAGCCCGAGCGTTCCGCGGTCACGCGACGTTCCGCAGCCGGAGAGTCGTCGCGACATGGGCCGACCGAGGCGGAGGCGCTGGCCGCGGCCAAGTTCGCCTACAACCCGGCGCTCGACGGCCTCCGCGTGGTCTGCATCTACATCATTCTCGCGGGGCACATGGGCGCGATCCGCGCCAGCAACGTCGCCGTGGACATGTTCTGCGTGCTGAGCGGCTTCCTGATCACGACCCTGCTGCTCGCCGAGCAGGCCCGAACGGGCACGATCGCCATCGGCAAGTTCCTGGTGCGCCGATCCTTCCGCCTCATGCCGGGGATGTGGTTCTACCTCCTGGTGGGCCTGGCCGTCACGGTTGCCTTCAAATGGGATGACATCCCGTACCGCGACGACTTCTTCAAAACCGCGATCAGCACCTTTTTCAACGTCAACAACTGGTACCGGCTGGTTAACCCGGAGGCCGGCGGCCGATGGCTGCCGCACGTCTGGTCGCTGTCGATGGAGGAGCAGTTCTACCTGGTCTGGCCGGGGGCGTTCCTGCTCTTCATGCGCTCCCGCAGACTGCGGCCGTACCTGCTGATGTTCCTGGTCGCCTCGGTCGGGCTCGTGCTGGGCTGGACGTATGTCTGCGCCGCGAGCGGGGCCGTCCGCACCCGCGTCTACTTCGGCCTGGACACGCACATCGCGCCGCTGCTCATCGGCTGCATGCTCGCGATCTGGCGGGACAACCGCCTGCGCGCCCTGGCCGGGTCGGCCGGTGACTCCGCCGGCGGCGAGGGGAAGGGGCGGGAGCGCCCGGCGCGCGGGGCCGCGTCCGCGGTGACCACGGCCGCCGTGCGGCGCTGGACGACCGGTCGCCGGCTGGCCGTCCTCGGCCTGCCGGCCGGGATCGCGATGCTGGTCCTGTGCTTCGCCGGCCCGAGCAAGGAGGAGTACTACCCCAACTGGATCGACTACGCCGCCTACGTGCCGACCGCGGTGCTCGGGGCGATCCTGATCCTCGGGTGTGACGTCAACCGGGACGCCCGTTGGGTCAAACTGATCGGCGCGCCGAAGATGGCCTGGCTCGGAAAGATCACCTACAGCATCTACCTGTGGCACTACCCGTTCATCTCCGCCTCCGCGGGCCAGGTCGTCCCGCGGATCGGACTGTGGCCCGGGGTGTTCGTCGCGGCGGTGGGCACGACGATCGCCGCCTATCTCTCGAACCGCTTCGTGGAGAAGCCCATCCAGGCGCGCCGGCCGAAGTGGTCCGACACCCCGCGCGGGCCGGCCCGGCCACAGGACGGCATGGCGGGCCCTTCGCCGGCCGACGCGGCCCGCGCGGACTCCGGGGCGGACCGTTCCGGACACACACCCGGCGCGCATGCCCGGGATCTGTCGGAACTGCCTGAGCTAGCTGAAATTCCCGAGTCGTTGGAATTGCCGGACCCGCGGGACCGGGAGTGGGACCGGGAGCCGGTCGCGGCGATGTACCGCTCGGACGGGGACGTCGACTGGGTGGACGAGGGGTACCCACAACGCGACCGGGACCCGCTGCCGGCCCAGGGCGGGTGGCGAGGTGCCACGGGCCTGCCGGTGGCCTCCGGGTTCGGTCGACCGCAACCGGGCGACGTCACCTACGACCGACCGGACGGGCCCGCGGTGTACGAGCACGGTCCGGCGGTCGGTGCCGTCCGCACCGCCGCGATGGAACCGACGCCCGTTCCGGACTGGGCCGCCTACCCGTCCACCGGACGGCACGGTCCGGACGACCGCGCCACGGCGGGGGACCCGCGGGCGGCGGCGTCCGTCGTCGGGGAGACGATGAACCTCCAGCTGCCGGCGCTCACCGATCCGCGAGCCGACCCGGTCCGCCGGCCCACACCGACGCCACGGCCCGGCCACGACCCGGGGCACCACGGGCGGGCGTTCGCGCATGGGCCGGTCAGCGGTCAGGGCCCCGGCCACGCCCACGGGCCGGTCAGCGGGCACGACTCGGGTGGGCGGCCCCCTGCGGGACGTCCCGGGCCCGGACCAGGCCGGGATCGCCACCCTGGACCGGCGCAGGGCCCGGACCACGAGTACCCGGCGGGCCGTCAACCGGCCGGCGCGCGGGACGGTCGGGACGCGCGTGCCGGGCGCTCCGAGCGGGAGTCGGCCCAGCCTGATCCGCTGTTCGGACCGATTCCCGGAGCCGGAGGCGACTGGTAGGCCGCGCCCGTCCGCCGAGGTCATAGCCTTCAGCAGCGGTGGCCGCCACGGGCGGTGGCGGATCGGTGGTGAAGGGGAGTGAGTGGTGGTGCAGGGCAGTAGCGTTCTGGCGATCGTCGGGGTCGGGCGCCTTGGCGGTGCGCTGATGTCCGGGCTGCTGGGGGCCGGGCGCGCGCCGTCCGAGGTGCTCGCCGCGGAGCGCGATCCGGGCCGGGCCGCGCAGGTCGCCGCGGAGTACGGCGTCGAGGTGCTTGACCCGCCGGCGGCCGTCGCGGCGGCCGGAACCGTCGTGCTGGCCGTCAAGCCGCAGGACATGGGAAGCGTCCTGGACCAGATAAGCGCGCACATCAAGCCCGGCACGCTGGTGGTCTCCGTCGCGGCCGGGGTGTCGTCGTCCTTCGTCGCGCAGCGTCTGCCGGCGGGCACACCCGTCGTGCGGGTCATGACGAACACGCCGCTGCTCGTGAACGAGGCGATGTCGGCCCTGTGCGCCGGGCCGGGCGCGGGTGACGAGCACCTGCTGACCGTCGAGGAGATGCTCCGCCCGGTCGGCCGGGTGGTCAGGGTGAGCGAGAGCCAGCTCGACGCGGTGACAGCGTTGTCCGGCAGCGGTCCGGCCTACTTCTTCTACCTGATCGAGGCGATGATCGAGGGCGGGGTGCTGCTGGGCCTCCCACGGGCACTGGCGGCCGAGCTGGTGGTGCAGACCGCCGCCGGGTCCGCGCTGATGGCCCGCGGCGGTGCGGGGGACGGTTCCGGTGCGTCCGGTGCGGAGCATCCGTCGCTGCTGCGTGAGGCGGTCACCTCCCCGGGCGGGACCACCATCGCGGCCCTGCGGGAGTTCGACCGCGCCGCCGTGCGTGCCGCCGTGCTGGACGCGGTGGAGGCCGCGTGCGCCCGCTCCCGCGAGCTCGGTGCGTCCTGACGGCGAATCGGTGGTTGCCAGGCCGGCATCGCCGGCACTGGTACCGTGCACCGGTTGCCGGGCCACACGGTTTCGACGGGTAGGCTCGCTCGGAAAAACATCTTCAACAGATCGGTCGGGTACGTGGGTTCCGTAATCAAGAAGCGTCGCAAGCGTATGGCCAAGAAGAAGCACCGCAAGCTGCTCAAGCGGACACGGGTCCAGCGCCGCAACAAGAAGTAGCACTCGCGGGGGGCGACCCAGGCCGGCAACCGACCCGCGGGCGGCCCGCGGCCGCCGGGCGGTGCCGGTCTCGGTGGTCCCGGCGGTCGCTTGGCGCGCCCCCGGGCGGGGCTGCTGTCGCCCCCCTGCCGTCGCCCTCTGGTCGTCGCCCTCCGCCTGGTGTCGCGGAGCGACTCGCGGGCGGCCGGCAGCCGTGTAACGAGGCTGTTTCACTCCGTGTGCTCGTTCGTGCCGATGTGGTGACCGTATGGCACCCTGGTCGCGTGGCCGGCAACGGCGCCGGCCGGGCGCAGGGGGTCCTATGGCCAGCGGGTGGATCACGTTCATGTCGGACTACGGAGTGGACGGCGCCTGCGTCGGTGTCTGCCATGGGATCATCGCCAGGCACGCGCCCGAGGCGCGGGTGCTGGACCTGTGCCACTCCATCGAGCCGCAGGACGTCGGCCAGGCGGCGGTGACTTTGGTGGGTGCGGTCGGCTACCTCCCGTCCGGAATCCATCTCGTCGTCGTCGAGCAGCTCGATGCCAGCGGATACACGCGTGGCATCGTCGTGCGCACCGCTGAGGGCTCGCTGTTCGTCGTGCCCGACAACGGGGTCGCCTCGCTGGGCTGGGAGCTGCTCGGCGGGGTCGAGGAGGCCTACGAGATCTCCAACCCGGACCTGTGGCTGCCCCTGCCGACGGCGGTGTTCCGTGGTCGGGACGTGTATGCGCCGGTCGCGGCCCGACTGGCGGTCGGGCTGTCCCCTGCCGATGTCGGCCCCCGGCTCGACCCCGACGAACTGGTGGTCGTGGAGCCGCGCGGATGCCATGTCGACGACGACCACGTCCACGGCGAGGTGGTCTCGGTGGACCACTTCGGGAACCTCTCGCTCAACATGACCCGGTCCGAGCTCGAGGCCGCCGGGGTGCTGCTCGGCGATCCGGTGGAGGTCCGGGCGGACGCCCGGAAGCTCACCATGCCGTTCACCCACACCTACGGCGAGGTCGCGCCCGGCGAGCCGGCGCTCTGTGAGGACGCGCTGCGCCAGGTCATGATCGCGGTGAACTGCGGTCGGGCGGCGGAGGTGCTGCGGCTGCGGCGCGGTGACGCGGTCGTGGTCGCCCAGGTGCCCCGCAACGGTCCGCGTCCCGCCGCGGTCGCGGCCCGCGGCCGGCGGTGATCCGCCGACCCCGCCGACCCCAGCGGCGTCAGCGGCATCAGCGGCGCCTCATCTCGACGCCGTCCCAAGCTCTGACGTCAGTGGTCGGACGAGGGCGCCGCGGGGACGGGATCGACATCTGGCTACTCTAGGTATTGATCTGGAAGTTTTTTGTGACGCTGTGCAGCTGGCGGGGTCGCATCCGGCGTACGATGGCCCCGCAAGTCCGTCCGCCGGTCGACTTGGGGAGCTTTGCGCGGGAGGCGTCCATGAGGCCACGTCGCGTGCTTGTGACGGGGGTGTCACGCCCGCTGGGCGCCGAGATGGCACTGGCGCTGGCCGCTGATCCCGAAATCGTCGACGTGGTCGGTGTCGACACGATCGCGCCGGCGGAGGATCTGGGGCGGACCCAGTTCGTCCGGGTGGACATCCGCAATCCCCTGATCGCGAAGGTGATCTCCACTGCGGCGATCGACACCGTCCTGCATCTGAGCGTGCTCGCCACGCCGCTGGGCGCCGGCGGGCGCGCGGCGATGAAGGAGATCAACGTCATCGGGACGATGCAGCTTCTCGCGGCCTGCCAGAAGGCGCCCGGGGTGCGGAAGCTGGTGGTCAAGTCCACGACGTCGATCTACGGCTCGTCCCCGCGGGATCCGGCGCTGTTCACCGAGGAGATGGAGCCGCGCGGCTTTCCCGGTGGCGGGTACGCCAAGGACGCGGTCGAGGTCGAGGGCTATGTTCGCGGCTTCGGTCGCCGGCGGCCCGATATCGCCGTGACGGTGCTTCGGCTGGCGAACGTGCTCGGCCCGGGAGTCGACTCCCCGCTCGCCCGTTATCTCGACCTGCCGGTGGTTCCGACCGTTCTCGGCTTCGATCCCCGCATCCAGCTGCTGCACGCCGAGGACGCGATGGCCGTCCTGATGAAGGCCACCCGGGAGGACCACGCGGGAACTTTCAACGTCGCCGGTGACGGCGTGCTCCTGCTGTCGCAGGCGATCAGGCGGGCCGGGCGTCCGCCGCTGCCGATTCCCTTTCCGGCGATCGGGTCACTGGGCAACATCGCGCGCCGCCTGCGGCTCGTCGACTTCTCGTCCGAGCAGCTCGGCTTTCTCGCGCACGGGCGCGCGGTGGACACCACGAAGCTCAAGGAAGTGTTCGGGTACGTTCCGCGGTACTCGACCGTCGCGACGTTCGACAGCTTCGTGCATGACCGGGAGCTGCGGTTCACCATCGACCACGAACTCGTCGAGCGGGTCGAACACGGCCTTCGCGGCCTGCTGGCCGGCCACCGGCCCGCGGGAACGTCTCGATGACCGCACGCCCGCGACCGGTGAGAGGGGCGGAGATGCCGTTGACACCGCACGGACGGACCGACTCGAACGGGCGGTCCGACTCGAACGGCAGGGGCGGCGCGGTCGGCCTAAGCGTGGTCGGTACCGGCGAGGAGCCCGACGAGGGCAACGCCGGGACGAGCTCGGCCGAGACCGAGGCTGAGGCCGGTGCGGAGGCCGGCGCCGAGGCCGAGGCGGAGAGCGGCACCGAGACCGGCGCCGGCGCCGGGGCGGGTTCCGGCGATCCGCCGGCCGATGCCGGTGAGCTGGAGCGGGTCCTGGCCGAACTGCTGGCCTTCCTCCGCCGCCGGATCACCGGGGACTACACGGTCGACGAGCACGGATTCGACGTCGATCTCACCGAGCATGTCGTGGCGCCGCTGCTGCGCCCGATCTACCGCAGCTATTTCCGGGTCGAGACCCGCGGCCTGGAGAACATTCCGGACCGGGGCGGGGCGCTCGTCGTGTCGAACCACTCCGGGACGCTTCCGCTGGACGCGCTGATGACCGCCTTGGCGGTCCTCGACCATCACCCGGCCCACCGCCACCTGCGGATGCTGGCCGCCGACCTGGTCTTCGCCGTTCCGTTCCTGGCTCCGCTGGCCCGAAAGACCGGCAACACGCTGGCCTGCCACGCGGACGCCGAACGCCTGCTGGGCGCGGGTCATCTCGTCGGGGTGTGGCCGGAGGGCTTCAAAGGCATCGGCAAGCCGTTCAGCGAGCGTTACAAGCTCCAGCGCTTCGGCCGCGGTGGTTTCGTCTCGGCGGCGCTGCGTTCCGGTGCGCCGATCATTCCCTGCACCGTGGTCGGCGCGGAGGAGATCTATCCGATGGTCGGTAACGCCCGGACCCTCGCGAGGGTGCTGGGGCTGCCCTACGTGCCGATCACGCCGACGTTTCCGTGGCTGGGTCTGCTCGGCCTGCTCCCGCTGCCGAGTAAATGGATCATCGAGTTCGGTGAGCCGGTGGACACGAGCCAGTACACCGCCGCGGCGGCCGAGGACCCGATGCTCGTCTTCGAGCTCAACGACCGCATTCGCGAGACGATTCAGCACACGTTGTACGGCCTGCTGATGCAGCGTCGGTCAGTGTTCTTCTGACCCGAATCCCGGAATTCGGGTCAGCCGAGGTCCGCGAGTCCCGTTCAGGTTCCGCCGTAGCGGCGGCGCAGAGCCATTCCGGCCGCGACACCGCCACCGAGAGCACCCAGCCCGGCCGCGGTCGGGATGCCGATCCGGGCGGCCTTGCGCGCGGTGCGGAAATCCTTGATCAGCCAGTCCCGTTCCTTGGCGACGGCGCGCAGGTCCGGGTCCGGGTTGATCGCCACCGGATGGCCGACCAGGGAGAGCATCGGAAGATCGTTGATCGAGTCCGAGTAGGCCCAGCACCGCGACAGGTCCAGGCCCTCGCGTTCGGCCAGTGCCCGCACCGCCGCCCCCTTGGCCGGCCCGTGCAGCGGCTCGCCGACCAGGTGCCCGGTGTAGCAGCCGTCCGCCACCTCGCTGACGGTGCCGAGTGCGCCGGTCAGGCTGAGGCGCCGGGCGATGATCGAGGCCAGTTCGACCGGCGTCGCGGTCACGAGCCAGACCCGCTGCCCGGCGTCGAGGTGCTGCTGGGCGAGCGCGTGCGTTCCCGAGTAGATCTGCTGCGCCATCCGCTCGTCGTAGATCTCCTCGCCATAGCGGACGATGTCGGTGACGTTGCGCCCGGCGACGAAGGCAAGGGCGGCCTCGCGGGCGTCCCGCATCCCGTTCGGGTCCTCCAGCCCGCGCAGCCGGTAACTGATGTGCTGCCACCCGAACTTCAGCAGGTCCCGCGAGTCGAAGAAGTCGCGGGCCGCAAGCCCGCGCGCGAAGTAGAAGATCGAGGCGCCGGCCATCATGGTGTTGTCGACGTCGAAGAACGCCGCCGCGGACTCGTCCGGCGGAGCCTTCGCCACTTCCTCGGCGGCGACCTTCAACGCGGCGGTGGCCGCGACCTCGGCCGCCTCCCGGCCATCCAGGTGGTCCTTGCGTCGTCGCACCCTCATGTCATCTCCGCCCCCGTCCGATCACCGTCGCCAGTGGCCTCCGGCCCGGCCCGCCGCGCCTCGCCCGCGGCTGCCCCTGGCAGTGCCTCCGGCTGGCATTGCCTCCGGGCCTCCGGCTGGCAGTGCCTCCGGCCGTCCGGGCTCGTCGAGCGGCGCAGTCAGCCTACGACGTGCGACGGCCCACGGACGGAACGGCTGACCGTGCGGGTCAGTCCCCGCGGGGCGCGGGCAGCTGTCGGGCGAGGGTACGTACGGCCCGCAGCTGCAGCGCTCGCACCGCGCCCTCCTTCTTGTTCATCGCCAGCGCGGTCTCGCGCACGGAGAGCCCCTCGAGGAACCGGAGCGTGACGCACTCCCGCTGCTCGGTGCCCAGCGAGCTCAGCGCCTGGAGCAGCTCCCGCAGCTCGATGGCGGACAGCACGGTGTCCTCCGGCCCGGGGACCACCGTGCCCGAGCCCACCCGCTCGTCGGCGGTCGCCAGCAGGTCGGAGGTCGGGAACTCCAACCGGGCGCGGCCTGAGCGGGCCAGGTCGACGATGTGGTTGCGGGCGATGGTGATCAGCCAGGCGCCGATCTCGCGCCCCTGCCACTCGAAGCTCGAGATCCGGGTCAGGGCCCGGAGAAACGTCTCGGACACCACGTCCTCGGCGACCGCGCGGTTGCCGCCGACGCGGTAGTAGGCATAGCGGAAGACGAGGTCGGCGTGCTGGTCGTAGATGAGCCCGAACGCCTCCCGCTCCCCGCGGCGGGCCCGCCGGACGAGGTCGTCCTCCCCCCGCGGGCCGGCCAGTTCCTCACCGCGGGCGTCGGAAGCCTGGGCGAGCAGGTCGGATGGCTCGACGCTGGTGGTGTTCCCGGCGGTCGCCCGGGCCATGGCCACGGCCGCGCCGAGCAGTGGCAGCAGGCCGAGCAGACGACGGGCCGATGGGTTGCCGGCGCGTGGCCCACCGGCCAGTGGGCTGCCGGCGAGTAGCCCGCTGGGAGTGAGGCACGTCGTGGCGCACATGCGGGCTCCCGAGCGTGGACGTCGCGGGCGGAGACGGTTCGCGGGCGGAGACGGTTTCGCGGGCCGAGCTGATGCCGGAAACGGCCTGGTCACCGTCACCACCATAGCCGCCGGGTAGCTGAGTGTAGCCGGGTCTCCATCCGCGCCAGACCTGGCACCGTCGGCGCGCCTGATTGCCGCCGGGCAGTGGATCGTCACCCGATGGTAGGTAACCGGACGGCGTCGAAGCACTATCGTCGCTGAGGTGATCGACGTCCGTGCACAGATGTCCGAACGGAACCACAGTCGAAGCCCACAGACTCCCCAGGACGGCTCCGCGGTCGGCTCCGCTCCCGGTGAGGGAGGCGGAGCGGGGGAGTCCGGCATTCGGATCGTCCTGGTGACCCGGGCGGGCTGTCATCTGTGTGATGACGCGCGAGTGGTGATTGCGAAAGTGAGCGCCGAGCTCGGTGTCGGCTGGCGGGAGATGGACGCCGATGCCGACCCCGAGACCGCCGACGCCTATGGCGACCGGCTACCGGTGATCCTCGTCGACGGCCGGGAACACGGGTACTGGCGGGTCGAGGAGGAGCGGTTGCGTCGCGCCCTGGCGGGTGACCGCTGGTCGTGGCGGGCCGGGCGGGCCGGGCGGGCCGATGGCTCCCGGCAGCGGGGCGGGTCCGATCGCGATGGTGGACCGAAGGCTCCGAGAACATCGTGAATCACTTCACGAAGTCGTAGAATCGATGCGTCCGCAGACGCGGTCGTCGGCCGTGGTAGCCGCCGGGTCGAGCGTGGACGTCCGGCCGGGCGTGCACGCCCGGTCGGGTGTCGGCAGGCTCGGGTGTCGGCAGGCGGAATGCGTCGGCACGCGGATCTGGTCGGTGCCCAGCGGCACGGCGATCCGTCCGCACTGTCGAGGGATGTCGGGAGCCGCGGATGGGTTCACCACGGCGGGGTACCGGGCGGCTGGCGGGCAGATCGCCGATGCCCGAGGCGACGGTGGCCCGGCTGCCGCTCTACCTGCGTGTGCTGACCGGGCTCGGCGAGCGTGGCGTGGAGACGGTGTCGTCGGACACGTTGGCCGCCGCTGCCGGGGTCACCTCGGCCAAGGTCCGCAAGGACCTCTCCCAGCTCGGATCCTTCGGCACCCGCGGGGTCGGGTACGAGGTCGGCATCCTGCTGGAGTGCATTTCGGCCGAGCTCGGCCTGACCGAAGACCGCTCGGTGGTGCTCGTGGGCGTGGGTAACCTCGGGCATGCACTGGCCGGGTACGGCGGCTTCCACGCCCGCGGGTTCCGGATCGCGGCCCTGGTGGATGCCGATCCGTCCCGGGTGGGCGAGCGGGTCGGTGCGGTCGTCGTCCGTCCGGCCGACGAGCTGGAAGCGGTCATCGAGGACTGCCAGGTGACCATCGGCGTGATCTGTACGCCGGTGGCGGCGGCCCAGGGTGTCTGCGATCGACTCGTCGCAGCGGGCGTGACCAGCATCCTGAATTTCGCCCCTACGGTGCTTTCGGTGCCCGAGGGAGTGGATGTGCGTAAGGTCGACCTTGCCCTGGAGCTGCAGATTCTCTCCTTTCACGAAGCACGTAAACGTCCGTCACCAGGCCTGCCCCCCCGGCCGGGGGTGCGGGCCGTCGGTGGTGAGCCGGGGCCGGGCGGAATCGTGGATGACGAGGCTGGTGAGGTCGTGGGGATGACTCGTCGGGTGCTGTCACCGCCGTCACGGGTGGCGCCGGAGCAGGCTGCGCAGCCGTCGCAGGTTACGCAGCCGTCGCCGGTTACGCAGTCGTCGCAGGTTACGCAGCCGACCCAGGCTGCGCAGGCGACGCCGGCTGCGCGGCCGTCGCGGGTGTCCCTGCCCGTGGTCGCCGGCGGGAGTGAGGCCGAATGAGTCTGCTCGCGGTGGGCCTCAACCACCGGACCGCGCCGACGTCGCTGCTGGAGCTGGCCGCCGTCTCCGCCGACGAGACGCCGAAGGTGCTCCACGACCTGGTGGCCGCTGATCACGTGAGCGAGGCGGTCATCCTCTCCACCTGCAACCGCACCGAGATCTACGCGGAGGTGGAGACCTTCCACGGTGGGCTGGCCGACATCTCGGACCAGCTCAGCCGGGTGTGCGGCGTGCCCATGAACGATCTCGCGGCGCATCTGTACGTCCATCACGAGGCACGTGCGGTCAGCCACCTTTTCTCGGTGGTGTGCGGCCTGGACTCGATGCTCGTCGGCGAGGCCCAGATCCTCGGCCAGGTCCGGGTGGCCTTCCGGGCGGCCCAGGCGGCCGAGGTGACGAGCGGGGCGCTCGGCGCGCTGTTCCAGAACGCGCTGCGGGTGGGTAAGCGGGCCCACAGCGAGACATCCATCGACGCGGCGGGAGCCTCGATCGTCTCGGTGGGTGTCCGGATGGCGGCCTTCGACCTGCAGGCCCGTCGGCCCGACGTGCTCGCCGTGCCCGTCTCGGGCATCGGCACCGATCCCGCCGACGCCGTCGCGGACCTGCTGCGACCCGAGCTCACCGCACCGGTCGAGCTCGCCGACGCGGAACCGCTCGCCGGAGCCCGGGTTCTGATCATCGGCGCGGGCGCGGTCGGCTCGCTGGCGACGCAGACCGTGCGCCGTGCCGGCGCCGGCGAGGTCGTCGTCGCGAACCGGACGGCCGCCCACGCGGCGCGGGTGGCCCAGACCCATGACGCCCGCGCGGTCGGGCTGAGCGACATCGCCCACGAGATCGGTCGGGCGGACCTGGTCATCTCGTCGACCGGGGCGTCCGGGCACGTGGTGAGCCACGACCAGGTCCGCGCGGCCGTCGAGGACCGCGGCGGCCGCCCGCTGGTCTTCCTCGACCTCGCGCTTCCCCGGGACATCGACCCCGCGGTTCGGGAACTTCCCGGGGTCACCCTGATCGACATCGAGGCACTGAGGGTCGCCCTGGACGGGGCGCAGGTCTCCCATGACGTGGAGGCCGTCCGAGCCCTGGTCGCCGCCGAGGTGGGCGGGTTCCTCGACCGGCGGCGCGCGGAGCGGGTCGCCCCGACCGTGGTGGCGCTTCGGGCACACGCGGCGGCTGTGGTGCGCGACGAGCTCGACCGGCTGCGCACCCGCCTGCCCGATCTTGACAACCGTGAGTGGGACATGGTCTCCGGCACGGTGCGCAGAGTCGTCGACAAGCTGCTGCACGCGCCCACTGTGCGGGTGCAGCAGCTCGCGGAGGCGCCGGGCGGTGACAGCTACGCCGAGGCGCTGCGCGAGCTGTTCGACCTTCCACGGGACGTGCCGGCCATTGTCTCCGCACCTGACCTGGATCTGGTGGAGAGAACGTGACAGACACCCGAGAGCCCGACGCCCGATCGCACGCCCGGTCGTTCGCCTGGCTCACACGTCGCCCGCTGCGCCTGGGCACCAGGCGCTCCGCGCTGGCCCTCGCCCAGTCGGGGCACGTGGCCGAGGCACTGCGGGCCCGGCTCGGCTGCCAGGTGGAACTGGTCCCGATCGTGACTGACGGTGACAGGTCGCAGGGGGCGATCAGCCAGATCGGTGGCACGGGCGTCTTTGTGAGCGCGCTTCGTGAGGCGCTGTTGTCCGGCGAGATCGATCTCGCCGTCCACTCGCTCAAGGATCTCCCGACCGCCACCCCGGACGGGCTCGTGCTCGCCGCCGTCCCACCCCGGGTCGACACCCGGGACGTCCTCGTCTCGCCCAGCGGCCGCGGGCTGGTCAAGCTGGGCCCGAACGCGCGTATCGGCACCGGGGCGCCGCGCCGGGCGGCGCAGCTGCGCGCCATGGGGCTCGGTTTCGACGTCGTCCCTATCCGGGGGAACGTCGACACCCGGATCAAGAAGGCCATCGACGGGGAGGTGGACGCCGTCATCCTCGCGCACGCGGGCCTCGCCCGGCTCGACCGCCTCGACGCCGTGACCGAGATCATCCCCTCCGAGGTGATCCTGCCCGCCCCCGGCCAGGGTGCGCTGGCGATCGAGTGCGTCCGGACGGCGGGCACCGCCGTGGCTCCGTTGGCGGGTAGTGCTTTGACGGGTGGTGGGTCGGCTGGTGGTCGGCCGGCGGGCGGTGGGTCGGCTGGTGGTGGGTCGGCTGGTGGCGGGCTGGCGGAAAGCGGACAATCCTACGTCCGGAGCGGACCAGATCTGAGCCAGGCGATCGATGGGGGGCTCGCGGAGCTGCTACGGTTTGTGCTCGACGACGCACCGTCCTCTGTCGCGGTCAGAGCCGAGCGTGCTTTCCTGGCGGGCATCGAAGCCGGTTGTACCGCTCCGGTGGGTGCCCTGGGCCGGGTCCTCCCGAGTACCGGCTCGAGCCCGACCACAGGCGGCGATGGTGCGCCCGCCGTGGGTGACCTCCGCCTGCGGGCGGTGGTCGCGGCGCCGGATGGCAGCAGGGTCCTGCGGTGCGAACTCACCGGTTCTGCCGTCGACCCGGAGGCGCTCGGGCAGCGCCTCGCGGACGAGATGTTGTCCGCCGGAGCACAGACGCTGATGGGAACAAGCTGAGCATGGCCACCCGACGTACCAAGAAGCCCGTGTCCCCGGTCGCCCTGGTGGGCGCCGGACCCCATGATCCGGGGCTGCTCACGGTCCTTGCCGTGGAGACTCTCGCCGCCGCCGACGTGGTGGTCGCGGACCCGGACGTACCGTCGGCCGTGATCGAGTCGTTGTCGGCGGAGGTCCTGAAGATCGGCGACCTCGACGCTCCCAAGCCGGTCCGGGACGCCGAGGCCGCGACCGCCGCGGTCGTGAGCCGGGCGCGGGCCGGGGAGAAGGTCGTCCGGCTGTACGCGTCCGACCCGTGGCTGACGCGGATCGGCGCCGCGGACGCGCAGTCGCTGGCCAAGGCCAAGATTCCCTACCGGGTCGTCCCGGGTGTCTCCACGTCGGCCGCGGTGGCGACCTACGCCGGTGTGGCGCCGGGCTCGCCGGTGACCTTCGCGAGCACGTCGGGTGTCTTCTCGTCCTCGGGTTCGGTGAACAGCGGCTCCCCGTTCGGGGGCAGCGAGCCGGTCGGGCCGCTCACGCCGCCCCCGTTCGGCACCTCCCGCCTCGGCGTCGGCGCGCGGCCGATGTCGGGCCTCGGAGGCGGCCCGCTGGGAGTCGGTGGCGGCTTCGGCGCACCGCTCGGGCTCGGTGCCCCGACCGGTTTCGGCGGCCTCGGTGTGCCCAGCACGCCGGGAGACGTCGACTGGGGCGCACTGGCCGGGGCACCCGGCACGCTGATCGTCACCGCCTCACCCGCCGAGATCGGCAAGGTGGCCACCGCGCTGGTCGAGCACGGGCGCCCAGGTGACACCCCGGTCGCGGTCACCGTGGACGGAACGACCACCGACCAGCGCACCGTCGCCTCGACGCTGGACCGCATCGAGGCGGACGCCGCCCCGATGCTGAACGCTACCGCGACCCCGCCGAGCGAGGTCGTCATCTCGATCGGCCAGGTGGTCGGGTCCCGCCCGAAGCTGTCCTGGTGGGAGACCCGCGCGCTGTTCGGCTGGACGGTGCTGGTGCCCCGTACGAAGGAACAGGCGGCGATCCTCTCCGACTCGCTGCGTGCCCACGGCGCGAGCCCGCTGGAGGTGCCCACGATCGCCGTGGAACCGCCGCGTACCGCCGCCCCCATGGAACGGGCGATCACCGGCCTGGTCTCCGGCCGCTACCAGTGGGTTGCCTTCACCTCGGTCAACGCGGTGAAGGCCGTGCAGGAGAAGGTCGAGGAGCGCAGCCTCGACGCGCGGGCGTTCGCCGGCGTCAAGGTGGCCGCGATCGGTGAGGCGACCGCGGACGCGCTGCGTGCCTTCGGTATCCGGCCCGACCTCATCCCCTCCGGCCAGCAGTCCAGCGAGGGCCTGCTCGAGGACTGGCCCGAGTTCGACGAGTCGCTGGACCTGCTCGACCGGGTGCTGCTGCCGCGTGCCGACATCGCCACCGACACCCTGGTCGCCGGGGTGAAGGACCGCGGCTGGCAGGTCGACGAGGTGACCGCCTACCGCACCGTGCGGGCGGCCCCGCCGCCGGCGCCGATCCGGGAGGCCCTCAAGGGGGGCAGGGTCGACGCGGTCGTGTTCACGTCGTCCTCCACGGTGCGCAACCTGGTCGGCATCGCCGGCAAGCCGCACGAGACGACGGTCATCGCGGTCATCGGCCCGGCGACCGCCGCCACCGCGCAGGAGCTCGGGCTGCGGGTGGACGTCCAGGCCGCTGAGGCGTCCGTGCCGGCGCTGGTGACCGCGCTGGCGGACTTCGCCGCCGAGCACCGGGAGGAGCTCGGGAAGGTCGGCCCGTTGGCCGCGCGGCTGCCCAAGCCGAGGCGAGGCTCCCGGCGGTGAGCGGCACCGGCGGCTTCGGCAGCACCGGCAGCACCGGCAGCACACCCGGGCGCCCGCCCGCGGGTCTTCCCGCCGGCTTCCCGGCGGCACGCCCGCGGCGGCTGCGCCGCGGAGCGGCCCTGCGCCGGATGGTGGCCGATGTGCGCCTGCACCCGGCCGACCTGATCCTGCCGATGTTCGTCCGGGAGGGTGTGACCGAGCCGGTTCCGATCTCGTCGATGCCCGGGGTCGTCCAGCACACCCGCTCGACGCTGCGCAAGGCCGCCGCGGAGGCGGTCTCGGCTGGCGTCGGCGGGATCATCCTGTTCGGCGTGCCCGAGCACAAGGACGCCCGCGGCTCCGCCGCCGACGACCCGGCCGGCATCGTCCAGCTCGCCCTCGCCGATCTGGTGTCCGAGGTCGGCGGCGACATTGTGATCATGGCCGATCTCTGTCTGGACGAGTACACCGACCACGGGCACTGCGGCCTGCTCACCGCTGCGGGCGACGTCGACAACGACGCGACGCTCGAGCGCTACGGCCAGATCGCGCTCGCCCAGGCCGCGGCCGGCGTCGAGATGGTCGCCCCCAGCGGCATGATGGACGGCCAGGTCGCGGCGATCCGGGCCGCGCTCGACGGTGGTGGGCACACCGACATCCCGATCATGGCCTACTCGGCGAAGTACGCCTCCGGCTTCTACGGCCCCTTCCGGGAGGCGGCCCTGTGCGCCCCCCAGTTCGGTGACCGCGCCGGCTACCAGCAGGATCCCGCACGGTCGGTCGGCGAGGCGCTGCGCGAGGTGGCGCTGGACCTGGCCGAGGGCGCGGACGCCGTGATGGTGAAGCCGGCGCTGGCGTACCTGGACATCCTTCGGGCTGTCGCCGACACCGTGGATGTCCCCGTCGCCGCCTACCAGGTCTCCGGGGAGTACGCGATGGTCGAGGCGGCGGCGGCCAACGGGTGGCTCGACCGTGAACGGACCATCCTGGAGACGCTGACCTCGATCCACCGGGCCGGCGCGGACGTCATCCTCACCTACTGGGCGACGGAGGTCGCGGGCCTGCTCGCGAGCCGGGGCTGAGGTCCGTCCGAGCTCCGGCGTCCACCAGGGCATCAACAGGTGCAAACGGGACGCGGAGTCGCTTGGCAATCCGCAAGGAGTGAGGATTTCGGTTGCTGCAGCAGCCAGAATCCTCACTCCTTGCTTGGAAGCGGCGGCGGCAGCGGAAGAGGGCTGAGGCGCACCGCCAGCGGGTGCCGACGCGCCGTGTGTCCGGGCCAACCCCCGGTCGATACCCTACGGGGGGAGGGTATGGGCGTAGGGTTTTCCCCGTCGGCAACCCGCGGTCCCGTGCGGAATCGTCCGGGGCACGCGAGCACATCACGGGAGGCGTCGCCATGTCCGTCACCAGCATCGTGACCACCTACAACGTCACCGGGATGACCTGCGGCCACTGCGCCGCGGCCGTCAGCGAGGAGATCTCCCAGCTGCCGGCGGTGAGCTCGGTCGACATCGAGGTCGCCAGCGGCCGGGTGATCGTGACCAGCACTGGCGAGATCGACGACGCAGCGGTCGGCGCCGCCGTCGCGGAGGCCGGGTACACCCTCGCCGGGCGCGTCTGACCGCCGCGGGCGGAGACTCCGGTGCGGGCGCGGGCGCGGGCGGAGGCGGAGGCTCCGGCGGCGGTTCCGTGAACCGGGGCGGCCCACGGAACCGCCGCCGGTGAAAGCAGCCAGCTCCTACAGGGTGGCTCCTGTGAGGAAGGCCGCTTAGGACAGCCATGCCTGTCGATCACTGTCCGGCGGGCCGTATCGTCGTCCGCGGTCGGCTCTGCCAGCGCATTCGCCTGGCGGGGCGCGGCATCGTCGTTCAGCCGGGTTCGGCGCGGCGGAATATCATCGACCCAGCGGCCGGGCAAGGCTCCTGGCCGTTACCGGACCAGGGCTGCCTGTCGCGGAACCCACGCGGCGTCATCCGCGCGGCTCCCTCGGCGCGTGGAGCGCGGGTGCGCCCTGGCCGTCATGAGCCGCCGCCGGTGGGCGGCCGGGGCAGACCCCCGTCCGCCGGCGGCCTTCGGGTAAGCCAGCCCCGTCACAGGTCTCGCTGCCCTCACCGGCGGATCGGGCCGGCGTGCACGCACCCGCTGCTTTCGGAGGCAGGCCGGCCGCTGGGCGGGCGCGGCCGGGTCGTACCGGATTCGGTTGCCGCGCCGGACGCGTGCCGGCCGGCGAGACCTGCGAGGATCGGAGCATGGTGGTTCCATCTGCCGCACCGGCGTCCGAGGATCTGTTCGAGCGCGCCCAGCGGGTTGTTCCCGGTGGAGTGAACTCTCCGGTACGCGCGTTCCGCGCTGTCGGTGGCACTCCCCGATTCATGGTCGGCGGCCAGGGGGCGCGGCTCGTCGACGCCGACGGCCGGTCCTACATCGACCTGGTCTGCTCCTGGGGGCCGATGATCCTCGGCCACGCCCATCCGGATGTCGTCGCGGCGATCACCACGGCCGCGGCCCGGGGGACCAGCTTCGGCACCCCGACCCCGGGCGAGGTGGAGCTCGCCGAACTCATCGTCGAGCGGATCCGGCCCGTCGAGCAGGTGCGCCTGGTCAACTCGGGCACCGAGGCGACGATGAGTGCGATCCGGCTGGCCAGGGGATTCACCGGCCGGTCCACGGTCGTCAAGTTCGCGGGCTGCTATCACGGCCACGTCGACGCGCTGCTCGCCGCCGCGGGATCCGGCGTGGCGACCCTCGGCCTGCCTGACACCCCGGGCGTCACCGGGGCCTCCACCGCCGACACCATCGTCCTGCCGTACAACGATCTCGAACTGGTCAAGGCGACGTTCGCCGAGCGCGGCGACACCATCGCGGCAGTGATCACCGAGGCCGTCGCCGCGAACATGGGCGTCGTCCCGCCGCTGCCCGGTTTCAACGCCGGTCTGCGGCGCCTGTGCGACGAATACGGCGCCCTGCTGGTGTTCGACGAGGTCATGACGGGATTCCGGCTCTCCCGGGACGGCTGGTGGGGGCTGGAGGGCGCCCAGCAGGGCTGGGAGCCGGACCTGTTCACCTTCGGCAAGGTGATGGGCGGCGGCCTGCCCGCCGCGGCGTTCGGCGGCCGGGCCGACGTGATGGCGCGGCTCGCCCCCGCCGGGCCCGTCTACCAGGCGGGCACTCTTTCCGGAAACCCGCTGGCGGTGGCCGCCGGGCTCGCCACGCTGCGCGCCTGCACCGACGAGGTCTACGCGACCGTCGACGCGCGGGCGGCCGATGTGGCCGGCATCGTCTCCACCGCCCTCACCGAGCAGGGCGTCCCGCACCTGGTCAACAGCGCCGGATCCCTGTTCAGCGTGTTCTTCACCGAGGCGGCAGCGGTCGTGGACTACGCGGGGGCGAAGGAGCAGGCGAGCGAGCGCTACGCGGCCTTCTTCCACACGATGCTCGACGAGGGCATCTACCTTCCGCCGTCGGCGTTCGAGGCGTGGTTCCTCTCGGCGGCCCACGACGACGAGGCGGTCGAACGGATAGCCGCCGCGGCCCCGGCGGCCGCCCGGGCCGCCGCGGCGGTCGCCGTCGGCTCGGAGCCGGCCGGTGGCGGTGCCGCGTGAGCGGGCCGGAGCTCACCACGGTCCATCTCGTCCGGCACGGGGAGGTCTTCAACCCCGAGAAGGTGCTCTACGGCCGGCTGCCCGGCTACCGGCTCTCCGAGACCGGTGAGCGGCAGGCCAAGGTCACCGCGGAGCACCTCGCCGCGCTGGACGTCGCGGTGGTCGTCGCGAGTCCGCTCGAACGGGCCCGGCAGACCGCCACGCCGATCGCGGAAGCCCACGGGGTGGAGCTCCAGATCGACCCGCGGCTGATCGAGAGCCGCAACGCTTTCGAGGGCCGGTCGTTCGAGGCCGGGCCCGCCGTCCTGCGCCACCCCCGGATGTGGAAGCTGCTGCGCAACCCGCTGAAGCCGTCCTGGGGTGAGCCGTACACGGAGATCGCGCAGCGGATGCTGGCCAGCGTCGCCGAGTGGCGGGACGCCTTCCCAGGGCGGCACGTGGTCCTGGTCAGCCATCAGCTGCCGGTGTGGACCGCCCGGCGCGCGCTGGAGGGCCAGCACCTGTGGCATCGCCCGGACCGGCGGCAGTGCGCCCTGGCGAGCGTCACCTCCGCGGTCTACCGGGGCGATCAGCTCGTCCGGGTGGACTACGCCGAGCCCAACGGGCCCACGGGTAACGCGGCCGGCTCCGTCGGCGCCTGACGGCCGGTTCGCCTCGGCGGTGATCCACTCAGCGTTGTGGTGCCTGCGGTGCCCGGTCTGCGCGAGCCCGTTCGCCGGCGCTCCCAGCCCGGCGGGCGCCGACGGTCCGGCGGGAGCCCCGGGTCCGGCGGGAGCACTGGGCCGGGCTGGCGTACCGGGCCTGCCCTCATCCGGCGGGTCCGGGGCGCCTGGAGCGCTCCGTTGCGCCGAAGGCCACTCCTTTGACGTCGAGCGGTCCGGCTACCTGAACCTGCGGACCGGCCGGGCCAGGCGGGTCATCGGGGACACCGCGGAGATGGTCCGTGCCCGGGCGGACTTCCTGGGCCGTGGCCACTTCGCGCCCCTCACCGCCCGGCTCACCCAGCTCGCCCGGCTGACCCACGGCACGAGCCCCGCCCGCCCCACCGGGCCTGCGGCGGGGGCAGCGGCTGGCCCCGAGCTGGCACTCGAGATCGGCGCGGGAACGGCGCACCACCTCGCGGCGATCGTGGACGACTGTCCTGACCGGCTCGGGCTCGCCGCGGACGTCTCGAAGTTCGCGCTGCGCCGGGCGGCCCGGGCCCACCCGCGCATCGGCGCGGTCGCGTTCGACGTCGCGGACCGCTGGCCGCTGCCCGACGCCTCCGTCGACGTCCTGCTCGACGTGTTCGCGCCGCGCAATCTGCCGGAGATGCGCCGGCTGCTGCGGCCCGGCGGCGCGCTGCTCCTGGTGACCCCTGGCGACGATCATCTGGTGGAGCTGCGTGACGCACTCGGGCTGGTCGGCATCCACCCGGGCAAGCGGGACCGCCTGGCGGCGGAGCTGGCCGGCCACTTCGCCCAGCCGACGTCCGAGACGCTGACCTTCACCCTCCACCTGGCCGCGGACGAACTGGTCGAGCTGGCTCGCATGGGCCCCAGCGGCCATCACACCGACGCGGCCGAGCTCCGGCGCCGGCTCGCCACCGCACTGTCACCCGGACGTACCGGGATGGATGTCACAGCCTCGTTCGTCATCGACCACGCGCCGGTGGCCTCAGCCTGACCTCAGGCTGACCAGGATCGCGCCGGCCCGGCGGGCAAAGCCCCACGCCCCAGTGGGCGAAGTCCCACGCACAGTGGCGTCGCGGCGGCCTCGGTGCCGGTCCGGCGGCGGGGAGCGACGAAGGTCCCGGGACGGACGGCCCCGGGTCGGACGGCGAAGCCCCGGCCCATGCGGCCTCCGGGGCACCTACTCTGGGAGACGTAGTTCTACAGTTGGTCGTAGAACTCCGGCGGGTTGAAGGGAGCGGGCTCATCCTCGGCTGGGTGCGGGACACAAGACGGGCACGCGCCACGGTGGCTGGTGCCGTCGCCGCCGTGCTGCTCGCCGGTGGCGGGCTGGCGGCCTGCTCCACCGACGCGAACAAGGTGGACGCCACCGGCGGTGGGGGCTACGGATTCGTCCAACAGGCCCCCGGGCAGGACTTCGTGGCCCCGGCTCAGCGCCGGGCCGCGCCGAAGCTCGCCGGTGAGACCCTCGACGGCGACCAGCTCGACCTCGCTTCCCTGCGCGGCAAACCCGTCGTGCTGAACTTCTGGGCCTCCTGGTGCGCGCCGTGCCGGGCCGAGACCCCGCACCTGGTGACCCTGGCAGCCGACAATCCCGATGTCGCCTTCGTGGGGGTGGACGAGAAGGAGGAGCCTGCCAGCGCCAGGGCGTTCGTCCGCGACTTCAAGGTCACCTACCACAGCGTCATCGACCGGCTGGGCACGCTCGCCGCGGGGTGGCCGATCTCCATCGGGCTGCCGTCGACCCTCGTACTCGACGCCGAGGGCCGCATCGCCGCGCGTTTCACCGGCGGTGTCGTGCCCGAGGACCTCACCAAGATCCTCGCGCAGCTCCGGACGGAGGCCTGACCTCCCGATGGGTGTCGTGGACGTCGTCTCGGACGGACCGCTGCTGATCGCGGCACCCGTCGCCGTCGCGGCCGGGCTGTTGTCCTTCCTGTCGCCCTGCGTCCTGCCCCTGGTGCCCGGCTACCTGTCCTTCATCACCGGCCTGTCGGGTGAGGACCTCCAGCGGCGAGCCGCGCCGGATGATCGAGCCGCGCCGGCGAGCACGGTGCCGGCGAGCACGGTGCCGGCGAGCACGGTGCCGGCGAGCACGGTGCCGGTTCCGGTGGCCGCGGGGGTCTCTGCGGCCGCGGAGGGCTCGGCGGCCGCCACGGTAGCGGCGGTCGACGGGGCCGGCAGCCAGACATCGGTGCCGGCAGGCACGTCGGCGGTGGCCGGTGCGGGCCGCGCCGACCCGTCCCGGTGGCCGCGATGGGTCGGTGACATCCGCCGAGCCGGCCGGGTGACGGCGGGCACCGGATTGTTCGTCCTCGGTTTCAGCATCGTGTTCGTGACCTACGGGGTCGCGTTCGGCGGCCTCGGCCAGTGGCTGAAGGTCCATCAGGTGGGCCTGAGCCAGGTGCTCGGCGCGGTGACGATCGTGATGGGGCTCGGGTTCGCCGGCGTGTTCTCGCGGATGTCGTGGGCCAACCGCGAATGGCGGTTCCACCGTCTGCCCTCGCCCGGGCTTCTCGGCGCCCCCGCTCTCGGGGTGATGTTCGGCCTCGGCTGGGCGCCCTGTATCGGCCCGACCCTAACCGCCGTGCTCGGCCTGGCCGCGACGAGTGCCACCGCCGAGCGCGGGGCCTTCCTCTCCGCCATGTACTGCCTGGGCCTCGGCGTGCCGTTTCTCGTCGTCGGACTCGCCTTCCGCCGCGCCGCAGGAGCACTGCTGGTGGTTCGCCGCCATGCCCGGCTTCTCGCGCTGGCCGGCGGCGCCCTGCTGATCGCGGTCGGAGCGCTTCAGCTCACCGGAGCCTGGACCGACCTCGTCGACCAGCTGCGTCCGTACGCGCCCGGATTCTCGGAGACCCCGCTGTGACCGCACGCCCCACCGCCCCGTCCGGACACGTCGACGGGCTGATGCCAGACGACCCGACGGTGCTGGAAGCACCGGAGGCGTTCGACCCGCCGGCCCCGAGGGACCCGCGAAGCACGCCGTCGCCCGGTGTGGACAGTCCGCCCGCCGTGTCGGACGCGTCCACCGGAACACCGGACGCATCCGACACGGCGGGCAGTCCGTGGGCGCCGCCCGGCACGGCCCCGCCAGGCGCTTCGGCCGCGGGCGCTCCGGCGGCCGGCGGCGTGGCGGCTGGGAACCCCTGGGCTGTGGACACGGCGGGTGCGGGTGCGGGTGCGGGTGCGGCGGGCGCCGGTGCCGCCGCGGGACTGCGGACCCGGTCCGGCGCGGTGGCGCTGCTCGTGCGCTCCTGGCGCCAGCTCACCAGCATGCGCACGGCGCTGGTGCTGCTGTTCCTGCTGGCGTTCGCCGCAGTGTGGGGGTCGCTCTTCCCGCAGCGCAACATCAACCCGATGAGGGTCGAGCAGTACATCGCCGACCATCCCACCATCGCTCCGTGGCTGGAGCGGGTCTCCGCGTTCGGGGTCTTCGGCTCGCCCTGGTTCTCCGCCATCTATCTGCTGCTGTTCATCTCGCTGATCGGCTGCCTGTGGTCACGGGTGATCTGGCATGCCCGGGCGCTGTTCACCGCACCACCGAAGGCGCCGGCCCGCCCGGGTCGGCTGCCCGGCGGCAGCTCCTGGACGAGTTCGCTCGACGCCGCCGAGGCGGTGGCGCGTGCCCGCGTTGTGCTGGGTAAACGCCGCTTCCGGGTCGCGGTCGCCGGTGCTGACGCCCGACGTCCCGACGGAAGCCCCGACCACTCCGCGGCCGCGGAGAAGGGCTTTCTGCGCGAGACCGGCAACCTGGTGTTCCACCTCGCGCTGGTCGCGATGCTGGCCGGTGTGGGACTCGGCTCCTGGTTCGGCTACCAGGGCTCCGTCCTGGTCATCACCGGCAACGGGTTCGCCAACACGCTGATCGCCTACGACACCTACAGCGGCGGCGCGCTGGTCGATCCGGTGGATCTGCCGCCGTTCTCGATGACTCTCGACACCTTCGAGGCGACGTACCAGGACAACGGCCAGCCGGCGGACTTCAGAGCCGACGTCACGTATGCGGCGGACCTCGACTCTCCGAAGAAGACCGCGACGGTGCGGGTCAACCATCCGCTGAAGATCGGCAACGCGAAGATCTATCTGGTCGGCCACGGGTACGCGCCGCACTTCGTCCTGCGTGACAAGTCCGGCGAGGTCGTCTGGGAGTCGTACGTGCCGTGCACCCCCCGCGACGGCATGTTCACCTCGACCTGCACGGTGAAGATTCCCGACACGGGGCTGCCCGCGACCGGCGCGCTCAAGGAGCCGCAGCAGCTCGCGTTCAGCGGCGTGTTCACCCCGACGACGGTGCTCGACCCGGGCCACGGCTACGTCTCGACCTACCCGGCCGCCCGCGCCCCGGGGCTCACCATCACCGGATTCGTCGGCAACCTGCACCTCAACGAGGGCATCCCGCAGAACGTCTACACCGTCGACACCCGGGACATGACCCAGTTCACGATGACCGGGCCGGCCGGCGAGAACCTGATCGCCCAGGTCGTCGCGCCCAACAACCCGAAGCAGCGGACGCTGACCGGCCTGCCGGGCGGGCTGTCTCTCGAGGTGGACGGCGTGCGGGAGTTCGCCACCTTCCAGACCAAGTCCGACCCCTACAAGGGGCTGGTGCTGGGAGCAGCCATAGCGATCATCGCCGGCCTGATCGCGAGCCTGCGGGTGCGGCGGCGGCGGGTGTGGGTGCGGGCGACGCCGCTGGCCGGCGGCGGCTGCACCGTGGAGATCGGCGGGCTGTCCCGCTCGGACGCCCAGGGCTTCGCCACCGAGCTGGCCACCGTCGCCCAGGCGATCCGTGACGACACGGCGCAGGACGAGACGGCGCAGGACGAGACGGCGCAGGGTGAGTCCGCGCCGGACTCGCCGGACGAGACAGCGCCGGACGAGAACGTGCGGGACGAGACCGCGAAGGATCACACCGCGAAAGACCGCACCGCGCGGGATGACGCCGCCGGGGCCGATGCCGTGCCGGGCGAGACCGGCACGGCTGGAACCGGTACGGCCGGAACCGACGCGGCCGGGACGGACGCGGCAACCAGCACCACCAGCGAACGGGAGCCTTGATGCCGGTCAATGAAGGCATGGCGAATCTTTCCGATGTGCTGTTCGGGACCTCGATGGCCGTCTACGCAGTCGGAATGCTCGGCTATGCCGCCGAGTTCGCGTTCAGCCGGCTGGGCCGGGCCGCCGGGCCCGCCACCGCCGAGGAGGCGGCCGCGAAGGACGACGGCGCCGGATCGGTGGAGGTCGCCGGCCCGACGTCCGCTGTGACGAAGCAGGCGGTCCTGGTCGGCGCGGCCTCCACCGGCGGTGGGAGCGACGTCCTGACCCCCGGTTCGTCCGGCGACGGCAGGCCCGGCCTGAAGGCGGGTGGTGCGCTCGACGGGGCCGACGGGGGCTCCCTGTCCCGGCGTCGCGGGGCGGTCGACGAGGACCCCGCCGCCTCCGGGCTGTCGACGTGGATCGGCCGGATCGCGGTCGTCCTGACGATCGTCGGCTGGGCGGCGCACCTCGGCTCGGTGGTCACGCGGGGGATCGCGGCCAGCCGGGTCCCCTGGGGCAACATGTACGAGTTCTCGTCCATGATCTGCCTCATCACGGTGACCGGGTTCCTCGTCCTGATGGCCCGCCAGTCGGTCCGGTGGCTCGGGGTCTTCGTAATGGTCCCGGTCGTGCTCTCGATGGGCTTCGCCGGGACGGTTCTCTACGTGGCCGCGGGCCCGCTCGTCCCGGCGCTGAACTCGTACTGGCTCAAGATCCACGTGGCCGGGGCTATCGTCGCCAGCGGTGTCTTTCTGTTGTCCGCTGTGACGACGGTGCTGTTCCTGCTCAAGGATCGCTGGGAGACTCGCCTGGCCGAGGTCGCTTCCGGCCGGGCCGACACGTCGCGCGCGATGCGCAGCCGTGGTGGCATCGTGATGCGGCTGCCCTCCTCGGCGACGCTCGACACGATCACCTACCGGGTCATCGCCTTCGCGTTCCCGATCTGGACGTTCGCCATCATCGCCGGAGCCATCTGGGCGGAGGCGGCGTGGGGGCGTTACTGGGGCTGGGACCCGAAGGAGACCTGGTCCTTCATCACCTGGGTCATCTACGCGGCCTACCTGCATGCGCGGGCGACGGCCGGGTGGCGTGGGCGGCGGGCCGCGGCGGTCTCGCTGCTGGCGTTCAGCGCCCTGTTCGTCGACTACTACCTGGTCAACCTGGTCATCAACGGCCTGCACTCCTACGCGGGCGTCTGACCCCAGATCTTCGGGCTCCACGGCCACCCACCGGGGGATCCCGCACCATCGCGCAGCGCCGGCAATTCACATCAAGAGCGGCAAAAGGGGCAGAGATTCGCCCGATGACCCGCAAGAGTAAAGGATTTCGGTCGTCGGAACAACCAAAATCCTTCGCACTTGCGACTCGCCAAGCGGGGCTGCCGGGCTACCGAAGGCCCGGTCAGGTTCATGGAGTGTGAATCTCCCCGTCCACCGACCAGCGATCTTGATCGATGCCAGGCTGTGACGGGCTCCAGAACGACCGCGATCCTCAACTCCTGCCCGGCAGCAAGGGCAGCAGGGCGGTGGCCGAGAGGCGCCGAGGGGGCGCCGCCCACCTGCCGGGTTTCAGCCCCGTGCGTTGGGGGGCTCGGTGTCCCCGCCACGAATGCGGTCGGAGAGCTCGCGCAGGAACTCGGGGTCGTCGTCAGGCCCGACGGGGCGGATCGACTGGCGACGCATCTCGGCCCGGGAGAGCCCGGAGCGGCTGTAGCCGGCGGTTCGCCGCTCGGTTCCCCACGGCCCGCGGCCCCCGAACGCCGGGTGGTCCGACGCGCGGTGGCGTTCGTAGCCGGGAACGCCATAGGCGGCCCTCGGCCGACCGAACAGAAACCAGCAGACCGAGCCGAAGAAGAAGAAGACGATCAGCGCGATCAACCAGATCGGCTTGGGCACGACCCGCACGGCCTGGGCGGGTGTGCCGATCACGTCGATGACCGAGAACGCCCAGACACCGATGACCAGGAATGTCAGCGCGAGACCAAGCACAGGTCGACCGCTCCTCTCCCTCACGCCGTGACCGCGTACGCGGCTCGGCTCCCCGTGGCATCGCCGCGCGGCGTGCCCATGGTCGAAGATCTGCCGGTTTCACCCGGCCGCCGCAGGCAGCGCGTGGCCCCGGCTCGGTGACGGCTCCGAGCCCCGGTCACTGACCGTGGCCCCCCAACCGCGCATCGAGGTTCGGCCGGTTCTGTCCCGGATCCATGCGGCCTGAGATGGACGCCTGGTGTGCCCCTAGTGTGCCTCCCGGCCGGATGTCGTGTCCCAGCGGTCGGCGAAGGCGATGTTCACTCGCCGCGAAGGGGGGCGCGTCAGGCGCTTGAAGCGTCTCCAGACAGGGTACGTCCGGCGGCTCCCGGTCGACGCTGCAAAGATGGACGTCATGGCCTGGGCGGATCTCCGCGCGTTTCTGACGCATCTCGACCGCGGCGGCGATCTGCGCCGAGTGCGGGTTCCCGTCGACCCCCGCCTGGAGGTGACGGAGATCGTCACCAGGGTCGTCCGTGCCGGCGGGCCCGCGCTGCTGTTCGAGAAGCCCAAGGGCGCCGACATGCCGCTGGCCATCAACCTCTTCGGCACCGAGGCACGGATGGCGGCGGCGCTCGGCGTCGAGCGCCTGGACGACATCGGCACCCGCATCGGCGAGCTGCTGCGGCCCGAGCTGCCGGTGGGGCTCGGTGGCCTGCGCTCGGCTCTGGGCAAGGCGGCCCAGCTCACCTCGCTGCCGCCCCGCAAGGTCCGGACGGCTCCCTGCCAGGAGGTCGTCCTCAAGGGGTCGGACGTCGATCTGGACCTGCTGCCGGGCGTGCACGCCTGGCCCCGTGACGGCGGGCCGTTCCTGAACCTGGGGCTGACCCACACGAAGCATCCGGAGACCGGCGCGCGCAACCTCGGGATGTACCGGTTGCAGCAGCACGACTCCCGCACGGTGGGGATGCACTGGCAGATCCACAAGGACTCCAACGCGCACCACGCGGTCGCCGAGCGGCGCGGTGAGCGGCTGCCGGTCGCCATCGCGTTCGGCTGTGATCCGGCCGTGACCTACGCCTCCTCGGCGCCGCTGCCGGCCGACATCGACGAGTACCTTTTCGCCGGGTTCCTGCGCCGGGAGCGGGTCGAGATGGTCGACTGCCTGACCGTTCCGCTCCAGGTCCCGGCGAACGCCCAGGTCGTGCTGGAAGGCTGGCTGGAGCCGGGGGAGCGGATCCCCGAGGGCCCCTTCGGCGACCACACCGGCTTCTACACCCCGATCGAGCCGTTCCCCGCCCTGCACATCGACGTGATGACGATGCAGCGCGACCCCGTCTTCCAGAGCATCGTGGTCGGGCGTCCCCCCCAGGAGGACGGGCCGATGGGCAAGGCCACCGAGCGGATCTTCCTGCCACTGATCCGGATGATGATCCCTGAGATCGTCGACTACGACCTGCCCGAGGCCGGGGTCTTCCACAACTGCGCGATCGTGTCGATCGAGAAGCGCTTCCCCAAGCACGCGCAGAAGGTCATGAACGCGGTCTGGGGGGCCGGCCTGCTGTCGCTGTCGAAGCTGATCGTCGTCGTCGACGCCGACTGTGACGTGCACGACTACCACGAGGTGGCCTGGCGGGCCTTCGGCAATGTGGACTACGCGCATGACCTGGTCACCACGGTGGGGCCGGTGGACCACCTCGACCACGCCTCCTACGAGCAGTCGACACCCAGCGGGGCATCATCGACTCCCACTGCGCCACGCCGTACGAAGCCCAGCTGCCGCCGAACGCGCCGCGCCAGATGGTGGCCGTCGCCGGCCGGTGGGGCCTGCAGGTCCTGATCGTTGACGCCGGTGGCG
>NZ_ADGX01000068.1 GCF_000177675.1 Parafrankia sp. EUN1f | reverse complement strand
GGGTGGCGCGGGTGGCGCGGGTGGCGGGCGCAGGCGGCCCTGGGCCAGCGCCGGCAGCGCGACGGCGGCGGCGGCCGCGAGCATCACGCCGAACACGGCCGCCATCAGCGCGTGGTTGGGATTGCGCACGGTCGTGAGATAGCCCAGCGGCGCACCGGCGACAGGCAGCAGCACCGGGGTGAGCACACCCGCCGCGACCACCCGCCCGACCAGGCCGGTGCTGCCGAGCGTGCGACGTCCGGCCGGCTCGGCGATCAGCGCGCGCCAGCAGAAGGCGAGGATCGCGGGCCCCACCAGACCGAAGATCACCGTGCTCGACAGCGGCACCGACCCGAGAGCCGGCTCGTTGGTAGCGGCGTCCGGGTTCCAGGCCCACCAACGTAGCTGCGGCCCGATGTGGTCGAAGATCTCGTAGAAGCACTGGTGGACGAACCCGACGCAGATCGAGCCGACCAGCCGCCCCCGCCGGTCGAACACGCCGATCCGGTCGACGAGCGCGCAGGCCAGGTAGGGAACCGCGACATAGACCGCGAGAATGTAGAGCGGCAGCCGGTCGAACATGAACTGCACGGTGAACACGTTGTGCACGAAGATCAGGTCGATGCGGTCGTCGATTCCGAACTGCTCCGGGAAGTACAGCGGTGGCTCGATGACCAGCGCGTAGACGATCGGGGCGAACCACAACGCCAGATATGCGGGGTTGCCGGTGCTCCGGCGAATCCGCAAGGCGTGCGCGAGCGCGAGCACCGCACCGCCGATCATTAGTATCTCGATGACCGGCAGGGTCCAGTTCACCAGATCAGCGGGTGACCGCAGGCTCGCCGCCGGGTCGGGGTCGCAGGAGATACCACCGAGCTTTTCCGCCAGCGAGCGGAAGGCGGCGCTACAGGGGGCGCTCATGCGCTACCCCTAAAAGGTTCGACCACGCTCCTGAAAGACCATTGATGAACGTCACTGACACCGGCATGACCGCTCCTGAACTCCGTCGGGTATCGACGGTTGAACCCGGCTGGGCCGCCGCACCATACATAGTTAGACATGTGTATGGTCAAGAGGTCGGTGGCGATCTCCTGGCGAGCCTGCGCCGAGCGGTGCGGCCGGGAAGGCTCCCCGGTCCGGGAGACGCCCCGAAGGGGTCAGCGGGTGGTGGCGCGGCCGGGTGAGCCGGGCTGACCGGTCATGGTGCCCTTGACCGGGACGATCCGGTATTCGGCGATCGTTCCCGCCGGCAGGGTGTCGGTCGTCCAGGTGTTCGTCCCGGGCTTGGCGGGCAGGCTGCCGGGCTGGCGTTGGAACTCCTGCTCGCCACGCGAGAGGACTCGCCGCTCGACGAGATACGCGGTCGCGCCGGGCGTCGCCGCCCAGCTCAGCGCGAGCTGGCCGGGCTGCCCGTCGACGGTGACGGCGCTGCCGGTCGCCGGCCAGGGCAGGTCACCGTACAGCGGGCCGAAGGTCGCGCCGATCCCGAGCTGGGCCAGTGCGTTCGCGACCCCGCGGGCGATCACGTACTCGCCGGCGGGGTTGGGGTGAGAGCCGTCCCAGGTGTACCGGTAGGGGTCCCAGTCCTGGTAGGTGCGGGCGACCACGACACTCGACGTCGGGGTCTGCCAGTTGCCGACCTGCTGGTCGAGCACGGTGTTGTAGGCGGTTGCCTGGGCTTGCAGGTCCCGCCCGCCGACGTAGTCGGAGCGGTCGAGGACCTGGGCGACGACGACGTCGATGTCGGGGTTCACCCGGCGCGCGTTGTTGATCAGCGCGAGCATGTCGTCGGCGGCCTGCTGCGGGGACGAGGAATAGGTGAGGTCGTTCGCGCCGAGCGCCACGATCAGCACGTCGGCGGGGGTCGCGCGCAGCAGGCCCTCGACCGCGTCGCGCTCCTTGCGGGTGGAGTCACCCCAGACCGCGTGATGATCCCGGTCGAACCAGGCGTCGACGTAGTCGTTCGAACCGGGCTTGTCGGCGGTGTTGTCCCAGACGTCGATGCGGTCCCCGACGAAGTCGACGGCGCCGGGCGCGCTGAGGTTCAGGTGCTGGGCGAGCCGGTAACGCCAGGTGTAGTCCCCGGCGGTCTGCTGGGTGACCGAATCGCCCAGGATCAGCACCCTGGTTCTCGCCGCGGACTGAGCGCTGCCGTCGGCGCCGGTCAGGGACACGGCCAACCCGATACCGCCGCCCAGCACGATCACCGCACCTAGTGCGGCCACCGCCAGGCGCGCCCGCCGGCCCATCCGCGCATCGGGGCCTGGTTCGAGAACACGGCGGAACCTGCTCATGCGCACCCTGCCGCCTTCCCGCCCAAGGTCCCGATCCCGATCCGGTCAAATAGGGATCAATGCTGACCCTAGCGTCAGGCGCGCCTACCAGGCGCGTCGGCCTCAGTCGGGACGCGGCCACTGGTATGCGGAATCATGGGCGCGGCCTGACCATCTTCGCTTTTCGGAAACCGGAGAGCGAAGCCCGGGCACGCGTTCTGCGGTGTGAGCTCCAGGTCGTTCAGGGCACCGCCCAACGGCTCGCCGGGCGGGGCAGGCCGAGGTTCTCCCGCAGGGTGCGCCCGGTGTAGTCGGTGCGGAACAGGCCGCGGCGGCGCAGCTCGGGAATCACCAGGGCGGCGAAGTCGTCGAGTGTGTCCGGCAAATACGGGAAGATGACGTTGAAGCCGTCGGCGCCGCGGCCCTCGAACCATTCCTGGATGTGGTCGGCGATCGATTCCGGCGTCCCCACCACGGTCCTGACGTCGCGCGCACGTTGCTGGGCGAGCTGGCGGATGGTCAGGCCGCCGGCCCGGGCGCGTTCGACGATGGCCCGCTGGGCGGACTGGCTCTGGTTCGAACGCGGCAGGTCCGGCAGCGGCCCGTCCAGCGGGTGGGCCGTCAGGTCGACGCCCCCCAGCCAGTAGGCGAGATCCGCGAGCGCGACCCGCGGGTCCAGCAGGGATGTCAACCGGTCGAGCTTGTCCTCCGCCTCGCCGAGGGTGCGGCCCACGATGGTCGAAAGGCCCGGCAGGACGACGATGTCGTCGGGATCGCGCCCGGCCGCCCGCGCTCCAGCCTTGAGATCGGCGTAGAACGCCTGCGCGCCGGCCAGGTCGGCGTGCTGGGTGAACACGACATCGGCCACCGAGGCGGCCAGCGCCCGGCCGGCGTCCGAGGCACCGGCCTGCACGATCACCGGGCGGCCCTGCGGCGGGCGTGGGATGTTGAGCGGCCCGGTGACCGCGAAGTGCTTTCCGCGGTGGTCGAGCCGGTGCAGCTTCGTCTCGTCGAAGTAGATGCCGGACTTCTGGTCGTGCCGGAACGCGTCGTCGTCGAAGCTGTCCCACAGCCCGGTCACGACGGCGAAGAACTCGGCGGCACGCTCGTACCGCAGCTCGTGGTCGACGTGCCGGTCGAGGCCGAAGTTGCGCGCCTCGGCGTCGTTGAGTGACGTGACGAGGTTCCAGCCGGCCCGGCCGCCGCTGATGTGGTCGAGGGAGGCGAACGTCCGGGCCAGGTGGTAGGGCTCGTTGTAGGTGGTGGACGCGGTCGCGATCAGCCCGATCCGGCTGGTCGCTGTGGCCAGCGCGGCGATGAGCGTCGTCGGCTCGAAGGAGTCGTTGACGACGGAGACCCGGCTGAGCACCTCCTGCCCGGCGAAGGGCACCCCGACGAGGTCCGCGAAGAAGACGGCGTCGAACCGCGCCCGTTCGGCGGTGCGGGCCAGCTCGATCACATGCCGGATGTTGACGCCCGCGTCCGCGGCTGCGTTCGGGTGCCGCCAGGCGGCGAGGAACTCCCCCGGTGGCTTGAGGAACGCGTTGAGGTGCAGCTCCCGGCGGCGCGCCGAGCCCGCAACCGACCCCGGCCCCGACCGTGGCGGCGGCCCCGGTTGCGCGGTCATCGCGTTGTCACCTCGGGCGCGGCGGCGGCCGGCCGACTGGTGGGACGTCCCAGGCCCAGGTGCCCGCGCAGCGTGGTCTGCTCGTACTCGGCGCGGAACAGCCCGCGGCGGCGCAGCTCGGGAACGACCTGGTCGACGAAGTCCTCGGCCGGCCCGGGCAGGTAGGGGAAGCTGATGTTGAAGCCGTCGGCGGCCCTGGCCCGGAACCAGCGCTCGATGTGGTCGGCGACCGCCTCCGGGGTCCCCACCACCGAGGAGGCCGCGGCGAAGCGAAGCGCGAGCTGCCGGATCGTCAGCCGTTCCCGCCGCGCGAGGTCCAGCAGCATGTCCTGCCGGCTCCGGCTGCGGTTGGTGACACCGACATCGGGGACGGGTCCGTCCAGCGAGTACGCCGACAGGTCGACGTCGCCGATGTTGTCCTGGACCAGCCGACGTGCGACGTCGTCGTGCACCAGCCCCTGCAGCTCGTCGAGCCGGGCCCGGGCCTCGGCCTCGGTGCTCGCGACATAGGGCGCGAGCACCGGCCACACCACCACCCGGTCGGGATCGCGGCCGTGCGCGGCCGCCCGGGCCTTGATGTCGGCGTAGAAGGCCTGGGCGCCCTCCAGCGTCACCTGCGCCGTGAAGATCACCTCGCCGTGGCGGGCGGCGAAGTCCCGGCCGGTCTCCGACGAGCCGGCCTGGAAGATCACCGGGTGGCCCTGCGGCGGCCGCGAGATGTTCAGCGGCCCGCGGACGGTGAAGTGCTCGCCCGCATGATGCGGCGGGCGCAGCCCGGCCGGGTCGTAGTAGCGGCCCGCGGCACGGTCGCGGACCACCGAGCCGTCGGCGAAGCTGTCCCACAGCGCGCGGACCACACCGACGAACTCCTCGGCCCGCCGGTAGCGCAGCGGGTGATCGAGGTGGGTGTCCCGGCCGAAGTTGCCCGCCTCCAACGGGACGACCGAGGTCACCACGTTCCAGCCGGCCCGGCCACCGCTGATGTGGTCGAGCGAGGCGAACTTGCGCGCCACGTGGAAGGGCTCGTTGTAGGTGGTCGTCGCGGTGGCGACGAGGCCGATCCGTTCGGTCACCGTCGACAGCGCGGCGAGCAGGGTGAGCGGCTCGAAGTGGTCGGCCCGAGCGGTGCGGCGCAACGAGTCCAGATCATGGCCCCAGATCGCGACGACATCCGCGAGGAACAGCGCGTCGAAGGTGCCGCGCTCCAGAATGCGGGCGACCCGGATGTGGTGGCCGAGGTCCAGCTGCCCGCCCGGTGGCGACGACGGATGCCGCCAGCCCGCGATGTGACCGCCGGACCCGTGCAGCAGCGCCCCGAACGTCAGCCGCCGCTGCCGCTCCCCGACGGTCGGCCGCTCCCCGCCGGTCGGCCGCTCCCCGACGGTCACCGGACCGCTCCCGCCGGCAGTTCGCCGCCGGGGACACCGCCAGCCGAATCGTGGGGCCTCCGTGCCGCCAGCAGGCCACGCGCACGCAGCAGCTCCGCCGCACCTTCGGCCATCTGGTAAGCCTCCTCCAGATGCGGCTGGCCGGAGAGAATGAAGTGGTCGAGGCCGAGCGCGTGGTACTCCTCGATGCGCTCGGCGACCTGCTCGTGGCTGCCGACGATCGCCGTGCCCGCCCCGCCGCGCACGAGCCCGTAGCCCGCCCAGACGTTCGGGTACACCTCCAGACTCGTGCGGTCGCCGCCGTGCAGGGCGGCCATCCGGCGCTGGCCGACCGACTCGCTCGCGGCGAAGACGGCCTGGTGCGCGGCGATCCGCGCGTCGTCGAGGCCGGCGAGCAGCCGGTCGGCCTCGGCCCACGCCTGCGCGGCGGTGTCCCGGCTGATCACGTGGAAGCGGATACCGAAACGCAGCTCGTCCGCCCGGCCCGCCGCCGCAGCCAGCGAGCGCATCCGGTCAAGCCGCTCGGTGATCTGCGCCGGAGTCTCGCCCCAGGCCAGGTAGACGTCGGCCCGCCGGGCGGCCACCCGCTCGGCGGCGGGGCTTGCTCCACCGAAGAAGATCGGCGGTCGCCCCCAGGGCGCGACGTCGACGGTCGCCTCCTGGATGTCGTAATGCTCGCCGGTGAAGCTGAAGGCCGGTTTCGCGCCCGCGACACCGCGCAGCACCGTGAGGAACTCGTCCGTCCGGGCGTAGCGCTGGTCGTGGTCGAGATGGTCACCGAGGCGGCGCTGCTCGGCCGAGTCTCCGCCCGTGACGACGTTGAGCAGCAGCCTCCCGCCGGAGACCCGCTGGAAGGTGGCCGCCTGGTGCGCGGCGAGGGTCGGGGAGATCAGCCCCGGCCGGAACGCGACGAGGAACCGCAGCCGGTTGGTGACCTGGGTGAGCGCGGCGGTGACGATCCAGGCGTCCTCGCACCACAGCCCGGTCGGCGTGAGCAGGGCCTCGTATCCGAGCTGTTCGGCGGCGCGGGCGATCTGACCGAGGTACTCGATCGTCGGCGGGCGGAACCGCGGGTTGCGCGCGCCGTCCGCACCGAAGTCCGCCTCGCCGTTCGAACTGACGATGCCCCGGTCATCGCCTCTCGTCGGCAGATACCAGTGCAGGTGCAGGGGCATGGCGGGTCGCTCTCCTCGGACACCCGGCCGGCCGCCGCGTCGGCCGCCGGGCGTGGCATCGCCGGTGGCACGCGGCAACCGGAAACGAATGTCGACCGAAGTGGGCGTGCACCACGGACGGCACCATCACGCGACCGGGGCCACGCCGAATTCACGGACCTCCCCTGGCGCGGGTTTTCTCGGCGGGTCCGACTGCGAGCGTCGCACCGCGAAACAACCCGCGTCAACCGATCCGGCAATTCCCCGAGAAAATACTGCTGAAATGTTTCTCAATTGTGATCGGCAGCCTCGCGGCGACGGCGATCCCCGCCGGCCCGCCCGAGGCTTCGGCACCCCGCGACGACAGCGATGGCGCATCACTACTAGACCGATCGAGATAATGAACTATGCTGGCGCCATGAGACCGACCGCCGTCCCCTGCCTCGGCCGCCGTCCGCCGGCCGCCAGGCCCGGGACCAGTGTCGATGGCGGTTCCACTACCCATGGGCGCGGGTTCGACCTGAGACCGGACGCCGGCCGCCATGACATCCGGCGTCGGTAGCTGACTTCGGTAGCCGGGGCACCGACAGCTGGGGCAACGGCACCCACCCGGCCTGCCCGCGGCGAAGCGGACGCGTCTCCCGCCGTTTCTTCCGCGCCAATAGGCCTTTTCCATCTCACGGCGCACGGTGCACGGTCGGGGATGCCACGGGTCCGAGTCGACGAAGGAAAAGGCTCAATGCGGAGTCCGCCGCGAACCACGGCTGTCTCGTGCTTCTCTTTCTTCGTCATCGTGGACGCGACCGCGCGACGAGTACATCTATCGAAGGTGAGCGGATAATGGATCTGGGACTTGACGGACGCCGCGCGATCGTGACCGGCGGGAGCCGCGGGATCGGGCGGGCCATCGCGGCCGCGCTGGTCGCCGAGGGCGTCCAGGTGGTGATCGCCGCACGCGACGAGGAGCGGCTCAAGGCGACCGCCGCCGAGCTCTCGACCAGCGCGACCGGTGGCGTCGTGGTACCGGTCGTCGCCGACACCGGCAGCGACGAGTCCGTGCGCGAGCTGGTCGCACGCACCGTCAGCGAGCTCGGTGGGGTCGACATCCTGGTGAACAACGCGGCCCGGGTCGGCGGGTCGGGCACCCCGGGCAACGTCCGGGCACTGGCCACCGCGGACGCCGCCGACGACTTCAACGTCAAGGTGCTCGGCTACCTGCGCGCCGCGCAGGAGGTCATCCCGCACCTGGTGGAGCAGGGCTGGGGTCGGATCGTCAACATCGGCGGTCTCGCCGCCCGCCAGGTCGGCATCGTCGGCGGCTCGATCCGCAACGCCGGCATCGTCGCGCTGACGAAGACGCTCGCCGACGAGCTCGGGCCGCGTGGCATCACCGTCAACGCAGTGCACCCCGGGTTCACCAGGACGGACCAGCACGGCGGCACGATCTCGCTGGACGAGGAGCAGTACGCCGCCTTCGGTGACCGCGTCGCCATCGGCCGCGTTGTGACAGCCGACGAGGTGGCGGCCGTCGTCACGTTCCTGGTCTCGCCGGTCGCCGCGGCCATCACGGGAGAGTCGATCGCCGCCGGCGGAGGCACCCCCGGCCCGATCCACTACTGACCGCCCACCGGACCGACCGCCCACCCGCCACGCACTGCCCGCAGAAGCCGGACCGGAGGAGGAAGAGGACCCTCATGCCCCAGCCCACGGACACCACCCAGCGCACCAGGCCGGCGTTCGCCACTCCCACCGACGTGGCGACCCACGGCGAATACACGATCAGGCGCGACCCCGCCGACGCCCGCCCGCTCTACCGGTTCGCCGGACGGATCACCGCGGACGGCTCCAGCGGATACCGGGCCGAGCCCGGCCGTTACCACCTCTACTCCGGCTGGTTCTGCCCCTGGGCACACCGGGTCCTCCTGCAGCGTGCCCTGCACGGGCTCGAGGACGTCATCAGCGTCTCCTACGTCGACGGCACCCGCGATGCCCGGGGCTGGGCGTTCCGGGAGGCCTACGGCCCGGACCCGGTGAACGGATTCACCCTGCTGCGTGACGCCTACGAGGCGACCGAGCCGGGCTTCGACGGCCACGTCTCCGTACCCACCCTGTGGGACCGGCAGACCGGCCGGGTCGTCTCGAACGACTTCGTCACGCTCGGGCTCGACCTCGCGACCCAGTTCGGCGCCTGGTCGAACGGCACCGACACCTACCCCGAGCACCTGCGCGCCGAGATCGCCGAGCTCGACTCCTGGATCGGCCCGCAGGTGAACCACGGCGTGCACCGGGCGGCTCGGGACACCGCCATCCGCGCCACGCTCCTCAGCGCTTTCGCACGGCTCGAGGACAGGCTCGCCGACACCGACTACCTGGCCGGCGGGCAGCTGACAGAGGCCGATGTACGGCTGTGGGTGTCCCTGGTTCGTTACCGGGGCCGCGCCGGCGATCCGGCGGTCCTGCCGCCGCTGTCGGACTTCCCGCTGCTGTGGTCCTACGCCCGCGCCCTCTACCAGCTCCCCGCCTTCCGCGAGACGACCGACTTCACCACCTTCACGGATCCGTCCGCGCTTCTGCCCGACTGGGACACCCCGCCCACCCGCAGCGCCTAGTACGCCCGGCGCCATCGCCCGACGCCCGGCGCCATCGCATCGCCGGACGTCGGGCGATCGTGGTCAGCGCCGCGAGGAGAACCGGGGGTCGGTGGGACGTCCGTCGACGGCGAGGTCGGCGAGAATCCGGCCGACCGCCGGCGCGAACTTGAACCCGTGGCCGGAGAAGCCGGCGGCGACGACGAGGGGTCCATGCCGGTCCAGGACGAAGACCGAGTCAGGAGTGGAGGTGTAGGTACAGCTGATCGGGACGAGGTCGTCGGGGTCGGCGCCGGGCACCCAGGCGGCCACGTACCGCCGCAGCGCGTCGAGCTGCTCGGGCTCGGGGCGGAAGTCACGGTGTTCCGGGTCGACGACCGGCCCCACCCGGTGAAACCCGATCTTGACTCCCTCTCCTGGGGTCGCGAGCCCGTAGACACCACCGTTGTAGGCGAGGCCGTCGTCCGAACCGGGCGCCAGCAGGTGGCCGAAGGTCGGCCAGTCGCCCGGCCACTCCTCGTGCCAGCCGCCGCCGGCGGGGCTCGCGCTGCCCAAACGGCCGGCACCGCCCGCACCGCCGGTACCGCCCGCACCGCTGGCGCTGCGCCGCGGCGCGAAGTACGCCGGCTGCTCCTGGGTCACCCGCAGCGGCGGCAGCGGGAGGAGCCCGCCCAGGAGGGCCTGCGTCCACGCCCCGGCGGCGATCACGACGCGCCTGGCGCGATAACGGTCGACCAGGCCGTCGGCCGCCGCGGTGGCGAGCCCGGACGAGGCGCCGGCCGCGTCGAGCACGATCTCGACGTCCGCGTCGCCGCGGACGGTCACCGCGGTGACCCGCGCGTGGTGCCGGACCAGGGCACCCTGCTTCACGGCGGCGGCCTGGAGGGCCGCGACCGACCGGTCCGCGTGCAGCCGTCCGGAGCCTGGGTGGAACAGGACCCGGGCGTCGAATCGCAGACCCGGCCAACGGTCGGCCGCCTCGGCGGGACTCAGCCACTCCCGCGCGACTCCCGCCCGGGCCAGTCCGTCGGCCAGCTCGTCGAGGTAGGGATGGTCGCCGTGCTCGACCCCACCGGTGATGGTGAGCAACGCCGACCAGGTGATGTCCTCCAGCTCGCGCCAGAGCTCGAGCGCCTCCTGAGCGAGCCGGATGTGGACCTCGTCCGGATAGGAGACGCGGAAGATCCGTGACGCGCCGTGCGACGCGCCGCGCACGTGCCCAGGGCCGAAACGCTCCAGCAGGACGACGTCCAGCCCGCGCAGTGCCAGTTGCCAGGCCGCGGCCGAGCCGATCACACCGCCGCCGACCACGACCACGTCGACGTCGCGCACCGTCACAACGGCTCCCCCGCCGGGCCTGGGCGGGGCCCGGCCGACGCGGCGGCACGCGCGGCGCCGGCACGCGCCGTCGCGGCGTGCCAGCCGAGAGCCGGCGCGACGAGACGGGAGACGTCGTGCAGGATCTGCTCGTACTCGGCACGGTCGAACTCGTAGGGCAGCTCGACGCGCAGCTCACGCACGGCGGCCACCGCCGCGTCGGCCCGCAGCCGGGCGACGATCTCCTCGGCGGGGCCGACGAGATCAGGGGCGAACAAGGTCCGGCGCGGGCCATGAGCACGCAGTGTGCGCTCGTGACGGCTCGCGGCGTATGCGCGGTAACGCTCACGGGTCACCCGGTCAGCGCTGTCGGTCGGGACGATGACGCGGCCCAGGGCGATCCTGGTCGGGTCGCCAGGGCCCGCCGCCTTCCGGTAGACGTCCAGCAGCGCCAGCTGCGCGGCGACGAAGTCGTCCGTGCTCTCACCGTCCGCGACGAACCCGTCGATGACGTTGCCCGTGAGCAGGTTCAGCCTGTGCTCACCCGCCCACCGGGCCGACCGCAGACTGCCGCCGCCGTACCACACCCGGTCAGCCAGCCCCGCGGCATGCGGCTGCTGGCGTGGCCGCTGCACGTTGCCCGGTGAGTGGATGACGGTTTCCTCGTCGCCGAGATAGCCCCCGCGCAGCGCCTCGACGAGCCGGCTGATCCGGCCGTAGGACAGGTCGTGGCTTCGCCAGTCGCCGTCGAAGACCAGATCACCAAGCAGCTCGGCGTGCGGCGGGGTCCCGGCGCTGAACCCGGGCTGCAGCCGGCCACACGACAGCACATCGACGGTCGCGAGATCCTCGGCGAGCCGGAACGGGCTCTCGTAGCCGATCGGGATCACCGCGGTACCCAGCTCGATCCGCCTGGTGCGCTGGGTCGCCGCGGCGAGGAAGGCCGCGGCCGACGACACACCGTGTTCCAGGTGCCGCTGGCGGATCCAGGCGCCGTCGAAGCCGAGCCGCTCCCCGAACTCGAACAGCTGCAGGGTCGCCTCGAGGCCGGAGTACGGGTCGTCGTCCGGGTAGTTCCCCGGGGTCAGGAACGCCAGCGACGCGAGCCCGCCAGGCCGCTGCCCCGTGGGGGGCTGGTGCGGGAGCGGCTGCTGGTGCTGGGCTTCGTCCCGGCTCGCGGGGCGACACGCTGCGGGCACGCGGTTCTCCTCCCCGTCGGAGGGCGGCGGCCGGATCATTCACGTCCGCGGGCAACGGCTGCGGCTAAACCGTAGGCATGGAGGCCAATTGCCGTCAATCCCGATAGACAAAATGATGAAAGCAGACGGGGGTTCGGACCGGGGGACGCTGCCCCGGCAGGGGAACGGACGGCCCGCCGGCAGGGGTGACAAGCTGGACGAGCGCGTCACGAGCCGGGCCCGGCACAGCGCCCCACCTCTCACCTACGGCACCGGTGACCGCGTCACGGAGCCTGAGCCCGTACGACCCGTGGCCTTTCTCGTCTCCCCCGGCGGCGCCTGGGTCACCGGCCAGTCCATCGCCGCGAGCGGCGGCGCGTTCTGAGCGCCGGGCCGGCCGCCCGCTCGGGGCCGTGCCCGGAACCGGGTGGGAATCGCCCCGTCAGGGGCAAATCACCCTGACAGGGCGGAAACGCACCGGGCCCCGGGCCGGCTGCCGGGCGGGCCTAAGCCTGGGCGCCAGGACGCGCCGGGCTCGACCGCTGTGCGGCTTTCTGCCTGGTGCGCACGCCCTCCTCGACGCGCTTGCCGAGAGCCTCGTCGACGTTGCGCCAGTACTCGAACGCGCGCAGGAGGACCGGCTCGCTCACGCCGTCGAGCAGGTGGCCGACGATGTTGTCGACCAGTCGCGTACGGGCCGCGTCGTCGAGAACCTCGCGGACCATGGTGCCGGCCTGGCCCCAGTCGTCGTCGTCACGGCGCAGGGTGTAGGCGGTGCGGACCATCTCGCCGTCGGCGAACCAGTGGCCGCCGTCGTCGGTCAGCTCCGGCTGGGCCACCGGACCGCCGTAGGAGTTCGGCGCGTAGACCGGGTCGGAGGCGTTCTGGACGCGCATCGCACCGTCCTTGGCATAGCTGTGGACGGGCACCTTCGGCGTGTTCACCGGAATCTGCTTGTAGTTCACTCCGAGCCGGGCGCGGTGAGCGTCGGCGTAGCTGAACCCGCGGGCCAGCAGCATCTTGTCCGGCGACAGGCCGGTACCGGCGACAAGATTGTTCGGCTCGAACGCGGCCTGTTCCATCTCGGTGTGGTAATCGGTGACGTTGCGGTTCAGCGTGAGGCGGCCGACCTCCCGCAGCGGGTAGTCGCGGTGCGGCCACACCTTGGTCAGGTCGAACGGGTTGAACCGATAGGACTTCGCCTCGTCGAACGGCATGATCTGCATCTTGAGCGTCCAGCTGGGGAAATCCCCGTCCCGGATGTGCTCGTACAGGTCACGCTGGTGGTAGTCGGCGTCGGCCGCGGCCAGCCTGTCGGCGTCCTCCTGGACGAGGAAGTCGATCCCCTGGTCGGTCTTGAAGTGGTACTTCACCCAGAACCGCTCACCCGCCGCGTTGATCCACATGTAGGTGTGGCTGGAGTAGCCGTTCATGTGCCGCCAGGTCCGCGGGATGCCGCGGTCCCCCATCAGCCAGGTCACCTGGTGGGCGGACTCCGGTGAAAGGGTCCAGAAGTCCCACTGCATGTCATGGTCGCGCAGGTTGTTGTCCAACCGGCGCTTCTGCGACCGGATGAAGTGCTGGAACTTCATCGGATCCCGGACGAAGAACACCGGCGTGTTGTTCCCGACGATGTCCAGGTTTCCTTCCGAGGTGTAGAACTTCACCGCGAACCCGCGCGGGTCACGCCAGGTGTCCGGGCTGCCCCGCTCCCCCGCCACCGTGGAGAACCGGATCAGCACATCCGTCTTCGTCCCGGGCTGGAACACCGCCGCCCGGGTGAAGGCGCTGACGTCCTGCGTGACCTCGAACGCCCCGAACGCCCCACCTCCCTTCGCATGCGGCTGCCGCTCCGGGATGCGCTCCCGGTTGAAGTTCGCCATCTGCTCGATCAGGTAATGATCCTGAAGCAGCAGTGGGCCGTCCGCCCCTACGCTCAGCGAATGCTCGTCGCTGGCGACAGGTATCCCCGCGTCGGTGGTCGTAGGACGACGCTTCTGTGTTGTCACCACGCACTCCTCATCCTGCTGACATATGCATTTATCGGGTCGATTCGCCGCCCACCCGACTCGGCTCCGCGCTGTCGCCCCAGAGCCGATCAGTCGCCCCGCCACCCATCACCAGCCGGGAGCAGACCGAGCCGCGGAGCAGACCGACAGGAACCGCGGATCGCACCGCTCCCTGCGCCTACCCGCCCACCGCCGTCACACACACCACCGTGCTGATCCATCGCCGCAACCGGCGAACACCGGCATCCGCGGCCGCCCGCCGGCCCACGACACCAGGCCGCCGCGGGTGAATCAACGGGCAGGCGGCGGACCGACGGGATGGCAGCCGTAGGCTGCACATGACGTGCGGGGGCACCACGGTCCCGGCGCGGACACCTGTCACACCAAGCCGGGACGGATGGAAGCGAGCAGGCCATGGGCGACGCAGCGTTCGAGATCGAGTCGACGTTGCCGGACCTCACCGATCTCGATCTCGCGTCCCTGGAAACCGTTCTGGGCGACGATGGCGGCAATGCCGTCCTGGCCCGCGGGTTGAGCCGGCTCCGCGCGGCGGCACAGGCTTCGGGCGGAGCCGTGGCTGGCTTCTCGTCTAGCGCCTGAAGCCGCGTCGAGCTCCGGCGGCACCCGGAGATCGTCAGGGCGGCGGAGGGTCGATGCCGAGATCGGTACGGCCATTCGACCGCAGGCCGCTCAGCAGGGGGTGGCTCTCCCCGAGGCTTGACGCGAGTTCCGCGAGAACGGCCGCGCGCAGCGCGCGGGCCCCGGACTCATCACCGAGGGCCTGATGATCCGCGGCCAGGTTGACGGAGACCAGGAGGGTTGCCGGGGCCTCATCGCCGAGCTGGGCGCCGAGCTGGCGCACCGCCTCCTCGTTTATCTGCCGCGCGGCGGCGAACTGGCCGAGGTCGAACAGGCAGTTCGCCAGGTTCACCGAACATGCGACCGCGAAAGGATGGCTCCCCGCCAATGATCCGCGTATCCGCCGTTGCGTCTGGTTCGCGAGATCGAGTGCGGCGAGGGCATCCCCGCACAACCGGGTCGCGATGACAAGGCCGTTGGCTGCCGCGAGAGCGGAGAGATCCCGCACCCCGAGCCGGTCGTCCGCGCGCCGGACCGTGTCCTGCGCCAGCTCACGTGCCTGCGCTGCGGCTCCCACGAGACACTGGGAGTTCACCAGCCCGACCGCGGCCGCCAGGGTGATCGGCTGGTTCTCCCCCACCCATTGACGCAGCTTCCCGAACGCCTCCTCCGCGAGGGTCGAGGACCGCCCGGTCTGCCCCGCCCAGCGCAGCGACACCGCGTAGTTGGCCAAGGTTCGCAGGGCGTCCGGATGATCTTCCCCCAGGACACGGCGACAGTGCGCCAGGGTTTGCTCAAGCAGGTCCACCGATTCCCGGTACCGACCCAGCTCCCGCAGATCCCGCGCATAGCTGTCCGCATACTGAAGGGTGAGGATGTCCTCCTCACCAAACGTCTTGCGCTGCCGGTCGTACGCCTCCTTGCCCGTCACCAGAGCGTGCTTGAAATCGCCGACGAAACGCAGCGAGACGGCAAGATTGTTCGCCGCCTTGATCTTCTCTCTGCTGTCAAGCCCGGAGATCTGGTGATAGCGGTGATAGGTTGCCTCGTCGAGTTCGCGGGCCTCCTGGTAGTTTCCCGTTCCGCGCAGGTCGCCGCCCAGTGCCATGGCGGCCCGCAGCGCGAGCGGGTCGCTCGGGCCGAAACTGCGGTCGAGGCTGTCACGTGCCCGCCGGTCAAGCTCGTGCGCCTGCTCCGCCTCGCCGAGCGCGCGGTGGCTGTCCGCCAGATTCAGGCACAGCTCCAGCGTCCGCGCGTCGTCCACGCCGAACTGTGCTCGCCAGATCTCCAGGGTCCGCTGCGCCAGATCGCGGCAACCGCCGTGGTCTCGCTGCATGTACAGGCAGCGGGCCTGGTTGAGGACCAGCCGGGCCGCGGCCTCGTCCCGGGATGTGATCAGGCCCGACGGTTCCAGATGCGGTCTGATCACGTCATACCGCGGCCAGTTGGCCGGGTCGTCGGCGTTGCCCGGATCCGCCGCGACCAGGATCGCGTGGACCCGCCCGCGAATCAACGCCCTGTCCTCGGGTGCGAGATCCTCACGGATCACCGTCTGGACAAGACGGTGCATCACCAGGGTCCGCCGCTGCGGGTCCAGCCTGGCAAGCGCGTGCTCAACCAGTTGACGGACCGCGTCCCCCAGCATGATGTCGTCGCGGAACCGCTGGTCCTGGCCGTCCGTCAGAACGCCAAGCCCCTCACTCGCGAAAATATCGAGACTTATCGGTTCGGGGCCGAAGAAGGCGCACAACTGTGCCAGCCTCGCCGCCGCCGGTGCCCTGTCACGCAGGCGTCGCATCGACAGCAACCAGGTGCGGAAAACCCGCGGTGGGTAGATGGGAGCTTCTTCATCCAACAACAGCGGGCCAGGGCTGTCCTCCAGGAGCTGGAGATAACGCTCGGCCGGCATGCCGGTCCTGGACAGCCATGCCCCGGCGTGATCGAGAGCCAACGGCAGATCCCCGAGAGCCTCCGCGAGGCGCGTCGCGGTCTCCTCTGTGAGCCCGGGAGCATGCAGCATCAGTAGCCCTGTGCTCTCCCGACGGCTGAACAGGTCGATCTCCCGGCGGTACTGCTGCCCCCAGTCACCGCTGCGCGACGTGACGATCACATGCCCAGGCCCAGGCGGTATCAGCGGCAGGATCTCGCTGGGGACCTCAGCGTTGTCGAAGACCAGCAGCCACCGCCGATAGGGCGCTCCGCGGCGCAACGCGTCGACGACGTCCGCGCCGCCCTCGCGCCCCTGCGGGGAGGTCAGGCCCAGATCGAGGGCCAACCGGTTCAGCCCGCTACGAACGAGCGCCATCTGATCGCATCCGAACCAGTAGACGAGGTCGTAGCTGGCGCCGAACCGGAAGACGTACTCGGCCGCCAGCTGGGTCTTGCCGACGCCACCGAGGCCCTGCAGCACCTGGCAGTGCACCGGCGGCCCATCAAGACCCAGGAAGCGGTCACGCAGGCTCGCGAGCAGCGCCTCGCGGCCGACGAAGGCCGGGTTACGTACCGGCACGCCCTCCCAGATCAGCGGCGGCGCCCCGGGGAAGCGGACCTCCTCCCCGAAACTCTCCGCCTGCCCGGTCGCCGGTTGCGACGGCCGGCCGGCGACCGCCGCCAACGCACGGCGCGCACGGGACGCATCGGGGCCGACGAGGTCCGCGACATCCCGCACGGCGATCTCCGGAGGCAGCCGCATCTCCTCGACCCGCAGCGGGACGAGCAGGCGTTGCGCTCCATCCGGGTCGAGCGTGGCGATGCGCCGCAACCGCTCGAGTGCCATGGGCACGCGCAGGAAACCCCGGGACAGGATCGCTACAAGGCGGCGACGCCCACCGGGACCCTCCAGCGGCCCCCCGGTAGCCGCCGTGAAGGAGTCGAGCGGATCCGGAATGACTCGGAAGCCCGCTTCCTCAAGCTCGGCAGTGACCCAGTCCGCCCACGGACGGTCCGCTACGGCGTAGCTGAGCACCACTTCGGTGGGAATCGTCACCCGAGCGCGTTCGAAGACGTCGAGGGTCTCTCTCCGTCGCAGCTCGTCCTGCGGGGGGAGTTCACTCACCACCCCGCCGGTGAGGTATGAGGCCAGCCTCTCGTATGCGGCGAGCAGCGTGCCCTCCTGATGCGGCCGGTCACCGAAGACCGCCAGGATCTCCTCAAAGGCGTAATACGGCTTGTACGGAACCTCGACCTCGCCCCAATAGCGCTCCTTCTGCAGTTCGTCCATACCACGGAGAAAGGAGTTGAAGGCGGCCCGGGCGACGTCGCGACCCAGCTCCAGCCGGCGCTGTTCACCGTCGTCGGCCCGCATGAGAACCGGCAGCAGCCGTATACGCCTGCCTTCCTCGTAAGCGTCGATGGAACGCGCCACCGAAACGGCACCCTCAATACTCTGGCTGCTCAGCGTAAAACAGTTCACCACAATGTCCGGAAGCTGCATGGTGCAGATTCCCGCAGTGTCACTCAGGCCGGTCCTGCTGTCGATGAGGATCCAGTCATAGGACGAACGCATGCCGGCCCGTAGCGCGTCAATGAACTCGCCGCCTCCTTTTTGCTCGTAGAAGGCGTTCCAGTCGAAGGTGTTGACCCGCCGGGCGTACGCGGCGTCGTGGCGGCCCGAACAGACGAAGTCAATGGTCCCTCCCGACGGGAAAGGCCAGGTCAGCGACACCGCATACCGCATGATCTCGGCCGCCCGCTCGAACCATCCTTCCTCCCCTGGGCCCTGCGGCGACATGACCGTGATCGTGAAATCCCAGATCATGTCCATGACCCCACGGGTGGAACGAAGATCTGGATCGTGGAGAAAGGGGTGGAAGTAGCGATGCAGGCCCGGCGCCTCCAGATCCCAGTCCACGACGAGGACCCGGGATCCACTGCTCGCCAGCAGCCAGGCGGTGTTGGCGAGAGCCATGGATCGCCCGGTGCCGCCCTTGTACGAGTAGAAGGTGACGACCGTACCCGCCGCCGCCTCGGACATCCGCGTCTCGGGCCCCTGCATCATGGCCCATCCAGGCGGGGCAGGCCGCGGCTCTGCTGCCGTCTCGGCGGCCGGAGCACTTCCTGAAGATCGAAGATCCGAGCCTGGGAGTCGACGATTATCTGGACCAGAGCCTGATCGAACTCCTCCCGCGATCGAATCTCCGTCCTAAACAGCTTGTCCTGCCGCATGACATTGTTCCGGAGCGCACTCGTCAGCGTTTCTTTCAGATGCTGAAAATTGGCCCGCGTCTCGGCGTCCTCGGGATTGAACGGCACCAGTACACCGGACGTCGGCTCGTTGCGCTGATCATATTTCTTAAGCGCGAGACGGAAGTCGTCGAGCTTCGCCGCCCACATGTCAACCAGGAGGATCACGATCTCGTTGCGGGCCTTCGACCGCTCCAGCAGGTCCGAAACGCTGTCATCCAACCGCGTGATCACCGAGCTCATCCCCTGCTGAGCGGCGACCATCTGCGCCATCACGCATACCCGGCCCCGGTGCGACGGGTGGTAGGGCATCCATTCGTCGAAATCGCTTCCGTAGAAATCCAGATGCTGCCGCAGCGCGGCGATCTCCCTGACCGAGGCGGACGCCAGGACGAACGTCACCCGACTCGGACCCCCCTGCGACGCCGAATCCGAATCCGGCGTCGGCTCCGGATCCGGCGTCGGCTCCGAATCCGACCCCGGATCCGATATCAGATCCGGCCCCGACCGCGGATCGTCGGAAGGCGTCCCCGGCCCGGAAGGCCGCGCCGGCCCCGTGTCGTCACCCGGCGGCGCCGGCGACACGGCCCGGAACATGTTGGGGACCTGGCTCAGGCCGCGGGTCTCCCGGCCCGGGGGCAACGGCGACTCATGCGCGAGTCGGACGATTCGGGTAGACAGCGCCACCAGGAACTCCTGGTACTCGTCATGGTTACGTTCCAGCTGCAGGAGGTACCGAAGGCCGTTCTGGGCGTAGGTCTTACCCAACTCGACGTGATCATACTGAAGCTGGACGAGCGCCTCGGGTGGATCGCGTAAGGGCATCCAGATGACCGGCAGCAGCAGGGCGGGCCGGCCATGCCCACCGGTGGAGGCCGAACGCAGCCGCTCATCGAAGGCTGTCCATTCACGGCCGCAGTACTCACTGGCGAAGAACGTCGGAGAACACATCGCGATGAAGGTTCGGCACCGTGCGAGCGCCGCACCGATCTCCGTCGACCACGCCTGGCCCGGCTCGATGGTACGCAGGTCGAAAAACCCCACCGTACGGGCGTCCGAGGCGCCGGCCCGAAGACGCACCTCGGCTCTGAGGTCCCGGTAGAACTTCTCGAGGTACGGCTCGCCGCTGCTGTCCGCTCGCGCATAGCTGAGGAAGAAGTAAAGCGGCCAGGCCTCGGGTTCCTCAGGCACGCCTGCGGGCACCCGTGTTCCCCGGCATGCCATGGCTGCCCGCGCCACGGCGCCACGCGGGCGTTTGTTCCGTCCTGGATGCATGCAGGAAGCCCTGCCGACCGACGCTCTCGCCCGGCATCCATTGGCCCCTCTCTCGCGGTGTCGGCCCGCCGCACCGCGCACACAGGCTCAGGTAGGTCCGCCGGAGCCGAGTCGACGGCCCCGTGGGGTGGCAACAGATTCTACGTTGTCCTCCGCACACGTGCGGAGGACAACGGTAGTCCCCCCGACGCTCACAGAAACGTCCGGCCGGTGCCACGTCACCACGAATTACTGCGACGAGTTGCACAAAACCAGCAAACGACGGGATCACACCGGCCTGCTAGCAGGAGGCGCGACGCGGCGGCGGCGAATCCATCCGTAGCGGCGGCGCATGCTGCCCTAACCGACTAGATTGGAAGCATCGAGGCGAAGGAGGGGCACCAGATGGACCAATCATTGCCCGACGTCGAGACACGCCTGCCCGATGTCGGGGGTTGTTACCTCGACGAGCTGGACGGCCGCGAGAACAGGATCCTACGACAGGTGCGGCACCAGCTGGCGCAGGAGGCCGCCCGGCTGGGTTCCGCCACGGCCGGGTTTCAGTCCTCCGCCTGACCCTCGCCGGGACCGGATGGTGCGAGCGAATTGAATACCCCCTCCCTCACGGGTGTCAGCGGGTGTACAGGTGAATGGCCGGTCAGCGACCTCAAGCTCGAGCAGCTGACGGCCCGGGGGTGGCATCCGGTGCCCTTCCGCCAGTTCGTCCTCAAGGTGAACAGCAGGTGTAATCTTTCCTGCACCTATTGCTACGTGTATCACCTGGCGGATCAGAGCTGGCGCCAGCAGCCCGTGACGATGAGCCGCCAGGTCGTGGCGGCCACGGCGACCAGGATCGCGGCGCATGCGGCGCGGCATCAGCTCACACAGGTGGAGGTCATCCTCCACGGCGGCGAGCCTCTGCTGGCCGGCGCTGCGTTCCTCGACCACGTGGCCCGGAAGGTCCGCTCCGAAGTCGGCCCCGACACGGCGGTCGAACTCACAGTCCAGACGAACGGCACGTTGCTGACACCAGATTTCCTCGACCTTTGCGTGGACCTCGGGATGAAGGTCGGCGTAAGCGTGGACGGCGGCTCGTCCGACAATGATCGGCGCCGCGTCCGGCACGACGGCGGCGGAAGCCACGCCCGCATCGAGGCCGGGCTGGCTCTACTCACCTCCGAACGGTTCCGACCGCTGCTCGCCGGACTGCTGTGCGTGGTGGACCTCGACAGCGATCCGATCACCGTCTATGAGAACCTGCTGGCCTGGCGGCCGCCGACGATGGACTTCCTCCTTCCCCATGGGAACTGGACGTCCCGCCCACCCGGCAGAGAGGAGAACGAGACGTCGACGCCGTACAGCGACTGGCTGGGCGCCCTCTTCGAGCGGTGGTACACCGCCCCCGAACACGAGACCGACATCCGCCTGTTCCTGGAGATCATTGTCCTTCTCCTCGGCGGAGAAAGCCGGCTGGAGACAATCGGGCTGTCCCCGTCGAGCGTCCTCGTCGTCGAGACGGACGGCACGATCGAACAGGTCGACGCACTCAAGTCGGCCTATGCCGGGGCGGCCGCCACCGGCCTCACCGTCCTGCGGAACGAGTTCGACGACGCGTTCGGGCATCCCGGCATCCTGGCCCGCCAGATCGGCGCCGAGGCACTCGGCGCCGAGTGCCTCGGCTGCCCGGTGCATCGCGTCTGCGGCGGCGGCTACTATCCCCATCGATACCGGGCCGGCAGCGGCTTTCAGAACCGATCCGTGTACTGCCCGGATCTGTTTTCTCTGATTACCCAGATTCAGCGACGGATACAACATGATATCAACGGGGTGCGGCGCTCGACGTGAACGTTGGATTGCATAGGCTGGCATTGGCCGATTTTGATGATCTGGCCTCCGGTGGTGGCCGCGCGGACCTCGTCCGGTACCTCCGAAAAACGCAGTTCAGTAAGCGCCTTCTCGTGCTTCGGGCAGTTCTGGAGGACGTTTCGCGGCATGCCCCGGAAGAATTTTTCCACAGTGGGCTCGCCGACGCGTTCCGCATATTGTCCGCCGCACAGCGTCGGGATCCCGGCCAGATCGAGAACCTTCTGCTCACACCCGGGATCGGCCTGTGGGCGATGCACTGCATGCGCCGGATACGCGGTACGGTCACATCGGCCGTGCCCCTCGCGGAGGATCTGAGCATGCTGGCCGCCTTCGCGGTCGCGGCAGCCCTGCGTACCGGCCTCGACGCGGAGGCCAGGGTTTTCCTGCAGGACGGTGATCTCCTCGTGCCGTCACTGGGACGAATCCGGACGGGCAGACCCGGGTGGGCCGTCGCCCGGGTCGAGGGCGGGGAGGTGACCATCCGCGGCTGCGGCGTCCCGGGCACGACCCCGACCACGGATGTCATCGCGTCGGCCGAGTTCGAGCGGCGTGACCATCGGTGGCTCCCGCTGCGAACCCTGACAAGCTCAAGCTGGGGCCAGGAGATACAGCTCGCACTGGACGACACGGATCCCGCGCGCATGCTGCTGGATCTCCCGATGTCCCCGGGTGTCGCCGAAGAGGAGATCGATACCTGGCAGCACCGCCTCGACGAGGGCTGGCACATTCTCTGCTGTTACGGCCTGCCAGCCGCAGGCGCCATCGCGGCCGGGCTGCGCTCGGTTTACCCGCTGCTTTCAACAGACCAGGCGACGGAGCTGAGTGCCTCGTCCGCAGAGGCCTTCGGCGCCATCGCGCTGACCTTGCCCAAGGATGGGGTCTCCTTCGCGGCCGGCCTCGTACACGAGTTCCAGCATACGAAGCTTTCCGCGCTGATCGATCTCGTGGCATTGACCGATCCCGCCCACGACCGCCTTTATTACGCGCCATGGCGGAGCGATCCACGTCCGGTCACCGGCCTGCTTCAGGGGGCCTACGCCTACCTGGGCCTGACCACGTTCTGGGATTTCCGACGGAGTCACCCGGAGGGGCCCGCCTATGCGCACTTCGAGTTCGCCCGGTGGCGGGAGGAGGTGTGGCGGGTGCTGAGCACCCTGCGGCTCTCGGGTGCGATGACTCCGCTGGGCCTGCGTTTCCTCGATGGCATGCGCGTCGTCGTCGCGCGGCATCGAGAGGCCGCTGTTCCCGCCACGCTCCGGACGCTGGCGGAGCTGACCACCGCGGACACCTGGATCACCTGGCGGCTACGGAACCTGCAACCGGCGCCAGCCCGGATCGCCGCACTTGCGCGCGCCTGGATCGATCAGGGCATCGCTCCGCAGGACGAGGTGCCGTCACGCCCCCTGCCCGGGCATCGCGGCCTCGTGTACAACCAGCGGCTTGCGCTCACCCTGCTGCGTCTGACAGACCCGAAGCGTTTCGAGGCTGCCCGGCAGGGCGTCCCGCATGTCCTCGACGCCTCCGTGACAGCAGCGGACCAGGCTCTCGCCTTCGGCGATGCGACGTCGGCAGCCGCCTGTTACAAGGCGGAGCTGGCACGCGATCCCGAGCAGCTCGACGCCTGGGCCGGACTCGCCCTCTGCCGGCGGGCCAGCGGCCGTCCAGGGGCCGACATCCTGACCGCGCGCCCCGAGGTGGTCCTGCACCTGCGTCGACAGGTGCAGGAACTCACCGGCGACCCGGCCGACCCGGACGCACTCGCCGCGTGGATGTCGCGGAGCAGCCGCTGACGACAGCTGAGCACAGACCTCCGCCACACACCGAGCGAGCGGCGAACCTGCCTACAGCGGTGGCGGCTCGAAGTCGAAGTCGAGGCGCTCACCCCGCTCGCCCGCCTGTACGTCGGGATGGCTTGGGCCAAGTACCCGGCGGTAACGCTGAGAGGTCTGCGCGGCGAGCTTGCGGCCTTCCTCCTCCCGGCCGGCGGTCTGGGAGAGATCCAGGGCTACGTTCGTCGCGCACACCAGCGCGTGCGGGTGGTCAGGGCCGAGGAGCTCCCAGAAACGGGCGAGCGCTTTCTCCCCGATTTCCAGGGCCTCCGCCACCAGACCCTGCGCGGACCTGGCGGTCGCCAGGTTGGTCAGACAGGTGAGTGTGAAGTGATGATCTGGGCCGAGCCTGCCCTCAAGCCCGACCAGCGCGTCCTTCAGCAGACGTTCCGCCTCGTCCACGCGACCTAGCTGGCGGTGGACCAGGGCCAGGTTCAGGTGGCAGCCGTAGGTGTAGGGATGGTCGGCGCCGAAGATGACTCGGTACCGCTTCACGGTCTTCTCGATGCGCTCCGCGGCTTCGTTCGGATCGCCGGCCACCCGCTGCGCGTTACCCAGGTTGATCGCGGCGGCGAGTGCGTCGGGGTGCTCGTTGCCGAACTGGCGGCTCGACGTGTAGCGCTCGTAGACCTGTGTGGCCAGTTCCAGCGCCTCGGGGAAGAATCCGGCCTTGCGCCGGGCCACCGAGAGATCCTTGGCCTGCCCGAGGACGGCGGGATGGTCGGTCGCCAGCTCCCGTCTGTTCACGAGTTCTTCGAACATCCGGTAGGCGTACTCGGCTGACTCCCGTGCCTTCAGGTAGTGCCCCTCCTGTCGCTGGTCACGGGCGACCGCGGCGAGTGAGCCAGCGACCCAGACGTTGAGGTCGCTGCCCCACATGTCCCGCCGGTTGGTGAGGTTCTCCTGGTCGAGCTCGAAGGCGCGCCGGTAGTCACTGTTAAGGCTGCAGTCGACCGCAAGATTGTTCACGACCCGGTGGGTCTGAGCACTGTCCACACCGAAGACCCGCTCGTGACGGGGAAGCGCGTCCTCGTCCAGTTCCAGGGCAGCCCGGAACTCCCCGCGGGCGCGCAGGTCCGCACCGTGGCCGTTCAGAATGATGAGCGTTTCCTCGTGGTCCGCCCCGAGAACCTCCGTGATCGCGTCCAGCGTGGAGCGACGGAGCTCATAGGCCTCACGGTACCGCCCGAGGGACCAGAGGATTTTTGCCTTGAGGCCCTGGAGCACGAGAACATCCGGGTCGCGGTCGCCGGAATCCGCCTGCCACCGGTCCAACGCGCGGTCGGCCTCGGTGAGCGCCGTCGTGAGATCGCCGGCGTTGTACAGGTACCCGATGAGGTGTTCGATGAGCTGACGTGCCCGAACCTGTTCGGACGCGTAGACACCGGAAGGCACGATGTGTGGGAGCAGGTTCTCGAATCCGGTGCGGTTCTGCGTCTCGGAATCCCCCGGGTCCGCAGCCACGAGCAGGGCGTGAACCTCGTCCCGCATCCGCTCCTGGTCCTCGGGTGACAGTTCGTCCCGAATGAGCATCTGGACCAGCCGGTGGACCTGCACCGTCTTCCGGCTGTTGTCGATCCTGGCCAGCGCGTAGCGGCCGAGTTCCCGCATCGCACGACTCACCATCAGCCGGTCCTGCATGGACTGACCGAAATCCGAGTCCAGGGTGTATTTTCCGCGGTCCAGCATTTCCAGCGAGATCGGCTCCGGACCGAAGAAAGCACATCGGCGCAGCAGTTCGAGCGCGAACGGTGCCTGTTCCCGCAGCTGCGCCACGGAAAGACTCCACGCGGCCGCGACCGGCCGGGAGTAGTCAGCCGGCGGATTTTCTGCGAGCAGCTTGCTGGAGGCATCCTTCAACAGCTGTAGGTACTCGCGCACGTCCATACCGGTTTCGAACTGCAGCGCTCCGGCCTGTTCCAGCGCCAGCGGAAGGTCCCCCAGCGCCTCGGCCAGCCTGTTGGCATCGATCTCGGCGATACCGGGCACGCGGCGGTGCAGGAACTCCAGGCTCTCCCGCCGGTCGAAGACGTCGACCTCGATCGTGTCGACGATGCTCTGCCAGCGGCGGTTGCGTGAGGTGACAAGGACATGACCCGGCCCGTGCGGCATCAGGCCACGGATCAGCTCTGGCTGGTCGGCATTGTCGAAGATCAACAACCAGCGCCGGTAGGGAGTCCCGCGGCGCAGCGCCTCAAGGACAGCGGCCACCGAGTCGTCGATCCGCAGCAGGCCACCGTCCGAAAGGCCCAGCCGGGGTGCCAACGACGCGAGCGTGGAACGGACCAGGACCGGCTGGTCCGCCGGAATCCACCAGATCAGGTCATAGTGTGCTTGATACCGGTATGCGTACTCGATGGCGAGGTGCGTCTTACCGACACCACCCAACCCCTGCAGAGCGTGCGGGAGAACCGCCGTGACCTCGCCCTCGTCAGAGGCGATCCTGCGGCGAAGTTCGGCCAGTTGGCTTTCCCGCCCGGTGAAGTTCTTGTTCCGTTGGGGCACTCCACCCCAGATCGTCGGAACCCCTCGACCCGGGCCGCTCACCGGATCGAACTCCACCACCGAAGCCACGTCAGCAACCCCCGCCGTTCCTCAGCACACACCATGAGCGCAGGCCAACCTACGGGGCATAACCGACGGGCATACGGGTGTGCACGCGTCGCAACCGCGCCGCGCAATTCCTACAGGCCCTACCGATCGTAACACTCTTCACCCCGCGCGCCATTGGCGAGGAGCCTCTCGCGCGTCGTCCGGACGACGCGCCGAAACACGACACGAGTCCGGGTTGTGGCCGCTGGATCCGGCCTGACCCCACCGAACCCGCAGCGCGGATGCCCCGATATTGTCGGGGTTTTATGAAGGAGGTCCACGATCGGTGTGCCGGCTCACCGGCCACCTAACCCACATATAGCCCTTGACCTGCGGTTTCATGATTCCGATCGCAGGGTCGACATCCGGCTCCGGGGTGTCATGCCCGATCCGGCGCCCCTCGCGCGGCACCCGACGACCACCTCGGGGACGGACGCGCGCACCGGCCAGTCCCGCCCGCCGGGAGCGGGCCAGTGGGCGGTCACGCCACACCACGAGAGCGGCCACACGAAGAGCACCGGTGCGGCAAAATTCCTGTTACTTTCGCGCGGTCGGCCCGCATTGGCCGTAAAATCTGACGGAAAATCGTGGGCGGTCCAGAACCGTGTGCCACCGGAGGTGGGGCCATGACTGGCGGATACGATTCTCGGGCCCGGTCGTGTCAACGCCGAAAGGCTTCCGGTTCCGTTGAAGGCATACCGTCCAGTAATTTTCGACGAACTCCCAACCAGGGACACCAAATCACTACTCGACATCTCGGCTCCCCCGGTACTGACGGGCCCGCTCTCGACGCGCCCGACCATGGGCGGAGGAGAGCGGTGATCGAGGCCGCGGCAAGCACCCCGTACGTCGGCCTCCGCCCGTTCACCGAGGAGGACTCCGAGCTGTTTTTCGGCCGGGATGCCGCCGCCCACGCGCTGCTGGCCGAGTGGTTGCGCTGCCGTGTGGTAATCGCGCACGGACCGACGGGTGTGGGCAAGACCTCGCTGCTGCGGGCGGGCGTGCTACCGAGCGCGCCGTCGACGGACGCCGACGTACTGCCGGTGGCACGGCTCTCGGGGCCTGCCACCGGGCAGTCCTCGGAGGAGGATGAGCCAGCGGACGCCCAGGCCTCCTTCGACGCCGGCAATCCGTTCGTTCAGGCCCTCCTGCGGTGCTGGTCCTCCCCGGCCGACACGCCGACACTGCTCGACGCGATCCGTGACCACCCCGACCGGCGTCGTCCCTACAGCTCGACCCGGCCGATCCTGGTGGCGATCGACCAGGTCGAGGAGCTTTTCGCAGCCCGATCGGTCCAGCTGGACCAGCTGGACCAGCTACGGGCGCAGTGGTTCGACCTGCTCGCGCAGGCGGCGGCAGCGCTGCCGACACTGCGTATCCTGCTTGTGGTCCGCTCCGATCACCGTGCCGCGCTCGAGCCCTACCTGCGGCTCCTGCTGGCCGGCTCCGGCGGCGGCCCCGCCACCGCGTCGGTCTCCGAGGTGTCCGTCGCCGCGCTGGAGCCGCGCTCCGCCCAGGCCGCGCTCGTCGAGCCGCTGCGTGCGACCGGTACGCACTTCGCCTCCGGCGCGGCTGAAGCGTGTGTGGACGACCTGGCCACCAGCCGGGTCGTCGACGCGACCGGCGCCGAGTCGCTGCTGGTGGCGGACACCGTCCAGCCGGTGTTCCTGCAACTGGTGGCGACCGCGATGTGGCGGGCCCGTCCCGGGGCGGATGCTGTCATCACGTCACGTCTCGGCCCGGCCGGGAACGTCACCGCGGTGCTGGCCGAGTACCTCACACTGGTGCTGGTCACGGTGGCACGCGAGCACGACCTCGACGAGGGTGAGCTGCGTGCCTGGCTCACCCGTACGTTCGTGACCGAACGCGGTCGGCGCGGTGTCGCGGACGAGGGGCTCACCACCACGGCCGGCCTGCCGACCGCCGTGTTGGAGTCGCTGACGGCACGCTACGTCCTGCGCTGCGAGCACCGGTCGGGCTCGCGTCGTTTCGAGCTCTTCGACGACCGGCTCATCGAGCCGCTCCAGCGTGGCTTCCCCGAATGGGCCGTCAGCGGAACCGCCGCAGAGGCGAATGCGGGCGACCACCTTCGCGCGGCCCAGGTGAGCTTCGCGGACCACGACCTGCCGACGGCCCGCACCCACGTGGAGGAGGCCCTGCGCCGCGACCCGGGGCGCTCCCTCACCCGGGCCGGCGCGCAGACGCTGCGCGCGCAGATGTGCGAGATGCAGAGGCGCTGGCAGGACGCCGAGGCCTGCTACCGGGAGGCCGCGGAGATCTACGAGTCGCTGTCGGACACCGAGTCCTCCGGGCGGATGCTCGCCGCCCTGGGCCGGGTTCTGCTCGAGTCCGGCCAGACCACCCGGGCGGTCGAGGACCTCCAGGCCGCCAGCGAACGACTGCCGGGTGACGCCGAGGTGCAGGCCGCGCTGGCGCACGCGCTGTGGCGCACGGGCCAGCCGTGGGCGGCGGCGGCCATCTTCTCGGCCGTCCTCACGTTCGCGCCGGACTCCGGGGACGCGCTGGCCGGGCGGGCGCGCCTACGGGTGGAGCTGGGTGACGACGCCGCCGCGATGCAGGACTTCGAGCGTCTCGCCCGGTCGGCGGCGCAGGTCGTGGCCCAGCCGTCGATGCGCGCGGCCCGGGCGGTGGCCCTGGCGCGGCGGGGGCAGGTGGCCGAGGCTGCGAACGAGTCCTCGGTGGCGCTGCGCGAGGCACCGGACAGCGGCCCGGTGCTGTGGCATGTGGCCGAGGTCATCCGCGCACGCGGCGACGACGAGGGAGCCGACGGCCTGCTGCGGCGTGCCCTGGACGCGGCTGAACCCGCGCTGCTGCCCCACCAGCAGTCCCAGGTCCTGCGCCTGCTGCGGCGGTCCGGCGCCATGGCCTGAAAGTACTGCGCCCCAGGGCATTGAGGTCTGCCATGCTGAGCACGGAGGGCAGCCACGGGGTGCGGAGGCAGACGTCCGTTGACCATCCACCAGCTTCATCGCACGTCGGCGGCGGCGTCGGACCGGCCCGGCTGGCGTGTCACCGCGTACACACCGGGGCTCGGCGACGGGATACGTCAGCAGATCGTCGGTCTGCTGACGTCCGAGCTTGCCGTGGACGCGCGCCGCACCGGACCGCGGCGGCGCGGCGGCGGGTCCGGCTTCGGACCCTTACCCGGATCCGAGGCCGGTTCAACGCAGGGGCCCTGGACCTCCGCCGGGCAGCGCGAGGCCGGGCTGAGCCTGAGCTACTCACTGCTGGCGGACGGTGCCGCGGTTATCTGCCGAACCGTCGGCACCGGCGTCGACTTCGCCGGCCGCCCGGGAAACGTCTTTCAGCACGCGTTGCTGCTCACCGAGCCGGGCCGTGATCTCGGCGGCCTGCTTCCCGCCGACCTGTGGTGGTGGCCGGGCTGGGCCGACCGGCCAGCCGACGGTGAGCTTCCAGCTGTCGAGCGTCTCGTGGTCGACTCGCCGATGCCCTGGCACGAAGCGATCGCCCGGGCACAGGAACTGTACGGCGACGGTCGGCTGGCAGCCCTGCTGGCGAGTGTGCGCAGCGCCGCGCGCGGCGGCGGTGCTGTGCGGATCGTTTTGGTGGAGCAGGGGCCGGCGGCCACGGTGCGAACGATCCGGCTGGTCACCGGCTCGCTGCCGCGGGCATCGGCCCTGGCGATGACCTTCAGTGTCCCGGTGGGGCATCCAGAGCAGTCCCGGCACGTGCTGGTGGGCGTGCCGGTGGGCGCTGACCTCGACCTCGCGGCCATCCCGTTCGGCGTCCGGTTCGAGACTCATCGCCTGCACAGCGGGGCCGGCCCTGAGCCCGGAGCCGGCCACGGCAGCAGCGCGGGCCGCGGAACCGCGCCGCGGGACGTCGGTGCTCCGGCCGGTACCGACGGCGCCCGGGCGGACGAGCACCGGGCGGACGTGTCCTGGGGGAAGGTGGCCGCGCGGGTGTGGGCCGCTGGGAGACCCGACGTGCTCGCGGCTGCCAGCACGTCGTTCGGGGACGCCGACGCCGCCCAGCGCCTCGCCGCCGTGGCTGCGGGCGCCGGCGTACCGCTGGCGTCACCGCCCGCTGATCCGGCGCCCGGCAGCGCACACTCCCCGGCTGCGGGCCCGGCGCCGGCACCACTGCCGGCGGATGCCGAGGGCTGGGGACGGGTGCGGCGCAGAGCTGTGGTGAAGGCTCTGCGGCCCGGCGGTGGATACGCACGCGGAGCGGCGCTGTTCGGCGCCGGTGCGGCGATCGCGTTCGGTCAGCTCGGCGCACGGTTGCTCGCACTGCCGGCACGCACGCTGGCCGCGGGGCCGCCGGTGCTGCGCCCGGCCGGCGACGAGGCCGCCTACCCCGGGTATTTCACCCCGGCCGGCCAGGCGATCGTCGACCTCCGCGCGATCGGGGATGCCCTGGCCGAGGCGCTGCGCACCGCCGGACCGGAGTTCGCCGCGGCCGGTCCGGCCCGCTGGCCCGGCCCGTTCCTGGGGCAGAGCGCGTCGGCGCGGCGCTGCTGGCGCATGTGGAGGGCAGGGACGGCGATCGGCGTCGCCGTGGCCGGGGGGCTCGCCCGGACTGCGTTCGCCGTGCACAGAACGCTCGTCATCACCACGATCGCGGTGCTGCGGTTGGCGGGTGCGGCGTTACGGTTCGCGGAGGCGGCGCGTTGGCTGCTGCGCGAGACACGCCCGGCCAGGCCGACCCTGGCGATGTTCCGCCGCCTCGGCGAGCTGGGGGCCGACTGCCCGTACCCGGACTGCGCCCGCCCCCTGGGCCGGCCGTTCTACGAATGCCCCAACGCGGACTGCCGCCGCCGGCACGACGACCTGCGGCCGGGCCGCGGCGGCCTGCTGCACCGGGTGTGCGCCTGCGGGACGCGGCTGCGGACCTGGGCGCCCGGTCGGCGCGGCCGCCTCGCCAGCTACTGCGGCTCGTGCGAAGGCCGGCTGCCCGACGGGGTCGGGCACCTGCCGATCGTCCACATCGCGCTGATCGGCCCACCTGCGTCCGGCAAGACGACCATGCTGGTCGCCATCCTGGCCGGCCTGCAGGACCTCGCATACCAGCGCGATCTCACCTTGTCGTTCGCGTTCCGGCCGGACGAGGCATGGTACCGGCGCAGCATGCAGATGGTCGCGGACGGCGGGTGGCTGGAGTCGACCGCCACCCCGAACCCCCGGGCGCTCGTCGCCACCGTCGGCATCCCCCGCGGGCCCCGGCGCATCGTGTTCTTCTTCGACCCGGACGGCGACCTTTACACCGACCAGCAGACGCTGCGCACCACGCACCGCTACCTGGAGCGGACCCACAACGCGCTGCTCGTCGTCGACCCGTCGGCGCAGCCGGCGCTGCTCGACCAGCTCACCCCGAAACAGCAGGCGGCGGCGAACTCGGCGGCCCACCCCGCGTCCGAGCCGACCTACGACACGATGCGGCGGCTGATCCGGGTGCTGCACGCAGACCGGTCGCTGCCAAGGCGGGGTGGCCGCCTCGCCCTGCGGCTCGCCGTGGTGGTCAGCAAGACCGACTGGCTGCGCGGGCTCCCATCGGTCCTACGCCTGCCGGAGCTCACCCCGGAGCAGCAGGACGGCCTCGTGCGCTACTGGCTCAACCAGCCCGCACGACTGCCGGAGCTCGGCCAGGAACCGTCGAAGGAGTTCACCGAGACCCGTTACTGGGCGCTTAGCGCCGCGGACTGTCTCCGCGGCCGGAACGGGACGGTGAACCCGGACGAACGCATCGCCGCGGCCGAACCGGTGCTGTGGATGCTGGGCGCGAGCGCACGCGGGTTCCGGCGCCTGATCATCCGGCAGCAGAAGGCGCGGCAGTCCCGTCGGCATCCCGCGCTGCGGGATCCGACGCACCGGGCGCACTACGCGGGTCTTGAACGATGAGGACGTTCCGCCGCGCGGCGCCCGTCGCTCACCCCGCTCCGGCTCCTGCCCCCGCCCCGGCGCCCGCACCTGCCCGCGAACCGGTTCCGGCGCATGTGCGCCGGCAGCGCCGCGTGCTGCTGGGGCTCCACGTCGTGGCGGTGTTCGCCCTGATCGCGGTCCCCTGCGGCCTGGTGGCACTCCTCATCCTCGGGTGAGTGGTCCACCGGGCGGCCGGCGGTCGCGCTAACCCGTGGCCTTGCGCAGGGCAACGGTGGCCAGTGGATGCTGGCAGAGCCCCGGGTCGCAGTCGCCCAGCACCGGCTGCCGGAAGTGGACCTTGTTGAGGACGATGAACGCGGTCTCCGGCAGGGTCTCGACCTCGACCGGCTCCACCGCCGGCTCGAACACCCGGCTCGTGGCCGACGACGTGGCCTTCTCCGTCGACCCCGACTGGCCGCGCGAGCGTGACCACTGGACGGTCCGCGCCGTGCCCCGCGACCCGTTCCTGCTCCGGTTGAACACCGGCAGGCGTTCACCCCGCCGCACCCCGACCTGGATGTTCCAGCCGTGCGAACCGTCCGTCGAGGTGCTGGTGGCGGCACCTGTGGTCTCGTCACGGCTCCAGCCGAGGGACTCGCTCGTGCTCTGCGTCTCCTGGCTGAGCACGAAGCGGTACTCGGCACCGACCAGCTCCACCGCGGCCTGCGCCTCGAGGGCGTTGTGGGTGCGCATCAGCAACGTGACGCTGCCCGACGTGTTCAGCATCCGCTGCGCGTCCTCGCGCGCCGGGACATGCTGGTGCAGGAACATCGTCCGGACCCGGGCGTTGCGGGCGTGCTGGCTGAACTCGTCGAGCACATCCCGGCCCAGCCGGTCGACACCGGCGACGACGATCAGGTCATCACTGCGGTGCGGTGCGCCGTGGCGCAGATCCTCCATGAAGCGGTACAGCAGGATGCGCGCCGAAGCACCCTGATCATTGTTGAAGGTGGGAGCGGCGAGCACCGTCAGGCCGGGCCGCCACAGCCCGCGACCCGGGCTCGCGACGGACTCGTCGGCACCGTCCGGCGCCGTGCCATCCGGCACCGCGTCCTCGGGTGCCTCGTTGTCGTGTGCCTCGTCGTCGGGTGCCGCGCGGTCGACGTGCCGCCGATCGTCGTTGCCGGCCAGCATCTCGAAGGTGTCGACGAGATAGGTCAGCTCGGTGCTCTCCTGCGGCGTCCGCCCGAACTCGTGGCTCACCTTCATGAGGTCCTTCTGTTCGCGCAGGCTCAGCACACCGCCGGCCTGACCGCTGCCGGCGCTCGTCTCGCTGAGCCGCTGCAGCACCCGGACGCCCGCGGCGAGCCGGCGGAACGTCCAGGGCGGTTCGATGAGGCGGGCGACGGTCCGCACGATCGCCTCGTCGCGCCGGCGGATCTCGGCGGCGCCGCTGCGACCCGGCAGCACGGCGAACGCGTCGGCGATCACCCGGCCGACGGCCTCCGGGCTGAGCTCCTGGAACAGGTCGACCAGGCTGAGGTCGGTCGGGAATCGGCCGTACGGCACCGGCTGCCCCGTGCTGTACACCAGCTGGATCAGATCCTCGGCGACCTCGTGACTGGTGAGGTCGAGCACGACCACGCTGCGATCGGCACGCATCAGCGAACCCGCGGTTGTCGCGATCATCGCCGCCCAGCCATCCCACGTGCCGCAGACGACATCCACCCGGGTCGCGTCGGGAGGTCCCTGCACCGGGCGCCACTCATCCCGGGATTCGGCCTCGGCGGAGCTGCCGTGGCGCTGCTGGTCGTGCGCGTCCATCCACGCGCCTTCCCGCTCGCGCCCGACGCCTTCGCGCCAGCGCGCGTACATCGACGTCAGCCCACCACCGGCAACGGCCACACCGGCCGTGGCGAACGCCGGGACCGCCAGCGACGCCCCCGTCGCCAGGCCGAGGACACCCAGCGCGCCGCCCAGGACGACACCGCCGACCGCGCACGCCTTGGCCGTCGCGCCCAGCGCCGCCGCGTCTGCCGCGCTCCCGAAATGCTCGGGCGCCAGCACCGGCCGGCCGAGCGGGTTCGACACCGGCCGCTCAGCGGGCACGAACTCCCAGCCCCACTGGAACCTGTCCACGCTCTGCGTCAGCAGCCGCTGTGCCAGCTCGCGCCGCCGCATCTGCGCGAGTTCGCCGGCCTTGCCAGGCACGAGCGCCGTCACGCGCCACCTCCGATGGCAGGATTCATTCCCGGCCCCTTCCCCAGTTCCCTTGGATATTCTGGTCGATACAGCGGAAAACATCCCGACAACTGTGGTGGTGGTACGGAGGGTCAGGTGTTGCCGAGCTGGTGGCGAAGGTCAGGTGTCGGGGCAGGCGATCCACTCGATCATGATGCCCCCACGCGCCGTCACTGCTCCCGGGCAAAACCCGACGAAGTCGGTCGCCAGAGAGCGTGTAGCAGAATCCGAGACGCGGCGGATCCGGGCCCGGCGGTATTGACCCGGCAGTCCGCGCCCACCGCCGCACGGCGACCCGCCAGGGGATCCCGCACCGCCACACAGCGCCAGCAATTCACTCCAATAGCCGCAAACGTGACTCGATACCACTTGACAATCAGCAAGAATTGAGGATTTCGGCTGTTTCAGCAGCCAAAATTCTCACTTCTTGCTCGGAAGCGACGGCATCAGTGGAAGACCGATGATCGGGATTCCGCGACGGGCTCCAGAACAACCAAAATCCTCCCTGCCTCGAGCCGAGCAGCCAGTCTTCGTTCGTCGGCAGGGCGAAGCGTCACCGCCCCGTTCCAGAAAGGACATCGCGGCGGGCGTTGGCGAGTGCCGCGCGGCTGAGCTGGTCCGCCGCGCGGGTCGTCTCCGGCAGCCGGTAGCGGGGGCACAGATCGAGCACCCACCGGCAGGCGGAGTCGAGGTTGGTTCGATGACCGACCGAGAGGTACACCTCCCGCACATCGTCTCGTGTCCGCAGCGCGGCGCCCATCGCCTCGCCGTCAAGGACGATCGGCGCCCGTTCGCCCCGGTGCGGCCCGGGGGCGGAGTGCTCGCCCACGAACGGGGTCTTCGCCACGCCGATCGTGGGGAGCCCCACGGTCACGCCGAGATGGCAGGCCAGACCGAACCGCCGCGGGTGCGCGATGCCATGCCCATCGCACACCAGCAGGTCCGGTGGCGCCGCCAACTGAGGCAGGACCGCTTCCCAGGCGTCGAGCAAGGGCGACAGCTCCCGGAACGACAGCAGGCCCGGAACGTACGGAAACGTCGCCCGGCCCACTGCCGTCGCCGAGGCGATCAGCTCCCAGCGCGGCGCGGCGAGGACCACCACCGCTCCCGCGAGCAGATCCGTGTCGGTGTCGTAGGCGACGTCGAACCCGGCCACCGTCGCGACCTGCTCCGGCCCGGGTACGTCGGCCTCCACCAGCCGCCGCAGCTCAGCCTGCAGCACCTCGGCATCCTCGGCCGTCCTGACCAGCGCATGACGGGCGCTCACCGGCCGTGCCTCCCTCAACGCCCGGGCTGCCGGGTGGCGGCTGGCCGGTCGGGGTTCGCGAGCGCGGCGCGGACGTCCATCAGGGCGAAGCCGAGCAGGTTCAGGCCGGGCCACCGCGCCGGGCGACCGGCCCGCTCATCGGAGGCGGCCAGGCCGATACCCCAGATCGCGTCAAGCGGGCTGGCCTCGACGAGGATGTCGGACCCGGTACTCAGGAGGTACCCGCGAAGGTCGTCGTGCTGGCCGAACTTGGCCGTGTTACCGGCGACGACGACGCCGTGGCGATGCCGCTCCCAACGGGCATCGTCATATCCGCGGACGCGACGACCGAGAGCCTTCGCCCGGCCCGGGTCCGGCGCGGCCAGGATCTCCTCCGCCGTCTCGTCGTCCCCGAACAGCCTGGCCTTGCGTTCCATCATGAAATGCTCGGCACTGGCGTACCGGCGGCCCTCGACGGTGAACTCGACCGCCCACCACTGGCTCAGACAACCCGGCCCGATCCCACCGCCCGCCGGGCGCCGATGCCCCCAGAAGTATCGGAACGCCAGTGGCACACCAGCCTCCTCGGCCACGACCAGTTCGGACACCGACCGAGGACGGTTCCACGGAGAACACCATTCGGTCGAGTCGACTGTCATTCTCGCCACCTTTCCGCGACTCCCGAAGGAAGCACCTGACCCACCCCCATAATATTCACGGCAAGCAGCTTTCCGTCTTCATCGAGAAGGAGTGCGACCGCCCCGTTCTTGAAGTACACGTCGCAGATCTCCGTACTGACAGCCGCCTCAGCCCCCTCCCCAGCCAGGTCAATCAGCAAGGAATCCCGATCCGGATCGTACAAGCTTCTCATTAGTATCTCCTCTCCCATCCATAGTTCTCAGCCAGCCTGTCGAGACCCTTCTCACTCACCCCTGGCATAACGGTAACAATTCCCCCTCTCCCGCGTACTGCGACGTCAAACTTACCGAAGCGCGACTCCGACGGTGCAACATATACATCGGCACCGTCTTCCTGGACGTAACGCTGCCCATTTTCGATGACGCGGTCAGCAACTTCACCGCGTCCCCTTCTCCGGTAATCACCGTGCTTCGTGTGGTCCGGATCCCTTGCCTCTGGGTTCCGCTCGATCGCCTCCGGTTCGGGGTCGATCTCGGCCTGCGGGTCCGGGTCACCATCCGGGCTCCTACTAGGTTCCTGGGCCTCGCCATTGCTCAGGGACTCCACTCGCCCGCCGGTATCCGGACCGTCAGGCGCCGGCAGGCTCTGCGGATCGGGCGGCTCAGCAGTGCGCTCATTCTCCGGAAGCTCGATCTCCTTCGGGAGCGACGGTTCCGGCTCGGCAATCGGATCTGGTGCCTCGGGCTCCGTCGGCAGGTCGGTGCCCGCTGGTCCGAAGACCTCAGGCTCGGTGCGTGGGTCAGAGGCATCCAGCTCCGAGGCGGTCTCAGAAGCGTCAGGGGTCTCTGAGGCCTCAGGCGCCGATAGCGGAGCAGGTTCTACAACCTTGTCGCCGAGGGCCGGCTCGGTCTCGGCTGTTTCAATGGCCGACGGCGCCGACCCGCCGTCGTGCTCGCCATCGTCGAGTAGGGGCTCCGGCAGCGCCTCGCCCGGTGTCGTCTCGACAGGTGCTTCATCTGGCGCTCCGGTGCGTGTTTCGGTTCGACCTTCAGCCAGGATCGCCTCGCTCACCGGGCCGTCATCGACATCACCCTCGGGTGCCGCCGAATCCCCGATCTCGCGTTCGTTGGCGGAACCTTCACCGATGCGAGTGTCCGCGCCTATCCGGTCGTCCACCACCATGTCGCCCTGGCTGTCGTTGCCCGGGCTCTCGAGGAATGCGCGTGCCTCGCTGGCGATCGACTCCGCGAGCGCCTCGGAGTCACTCATGACGGCAGAGCCGTCAGCCCGACCGTCGACGGACTCGTCGGCGTGTGTTTCGGGAGGTCCTTCGATCAGGGCTGCGTCGCCCACCGGCGCGTCATCGGAACCGCTCTCGGACGCCGTCACGTCCCCGACCCCGAACCCGCCGTCGCCGTCGCCGTCGCCGTCGCCGTCGCCGTCGCCGTCGCCGGTGAAGGTATCCGCGGCCGTCGGGCCATCCGCCGCCGGGTCGTCCGGGCTCTCCAGGAATGCGCGTGCCTCGCTGGCGATCGACTCCGCGAGCGCCTCGGAGTCACTCATGACGGCAGAGCCGTCAGCCCGACCGTCGACGGACTCCTCATAGACCTCGGCCCGGTTCTCCGACGGCTCGGTGGCGTCCACCTCGCCGCGTTGCGCCCCGGTGGCCGATGCCTCGGTGAGCTGCCGCGCGTCAGTCTGCTGTTGTTCCTCAGCCAGCTGAGGTGCCTCAGTCGGCTGGGACGCCTCGGTGAGCTGTGCCTCGGTGGTGCCTGTGTCGGTCTCGACGGCCAGGGAGTCGGGGTCCTCGCGGGCATCCCCGGCGAGCAGGTCGGCGAGCGCCTGCGAATCGCTCTCCTCCGGCCCGACGGAATCCTCATCGGTGCCGAAATCGCCCTCCGGACCAGCCCACCCTTCCTCGACGAGGCCCGCCGAGTCACTGAGGCCGGCCAGGTCACCGACGCCTTCGACACTCATGTCACCGCCTCCGCCCCCGGGCCCTTTCGCCCGCGGCCAACCGGCGGTTTCTCGAAGAGCCGGACGATCGGGTCGATCTTGCCGACGCAGGCGCGGGCGAAGGCCCGGCGCAGGTACAGCCTGCCGGCCGCGCCGGTCACCTCGACCTGCGCCGCTGTGAGGCCGCTCGCGTCGGGATCACCGACCGCCACCCGGTGGCTGCCGGTGGCATTCGCCGGATGCTCCCGGAAGACACGCATCTGTTCGACGACGTCCGCGCCGTCGAGGATCAGCCCACGCCGAGCCCACCGCTCGGTGTGTGGATGCGGGCCCCCTGGGGATCCGGGCTCGGCCTGTGCGACAGCGGCGTCCAGATGGCCTCGGACGTCGTGCCACCGGTAGACACCGGCCTGGAAGCGGCGGTGGTCCTCTGTGGGGGGTGGGCGCAGGCCCAGTCGGGCGGTGAGGTCGGCCAGGATGTGGTCGGCGAGATCGGCGGGGTCGAGCCAGCGGCGCAGCAGCGGGCGGCGGGCGTCCACGGCCCGTTCGACCGCATGGGCCAACGCGCAGTCACGCTGGCGCGGCGGCAGCCGCAGCAGCCAGTCCGCCAGTGCCGGGGCCGGGTCGACCGGGTGCACGCCGGCGACGGTCGCGGCGACGACCGCCTCCACCCACAGGACGAGCAGCGGGGAGGTCGAGTCATGCCGGGCCTCGTTCATCGCGCGCAGTGTGCAGGGGGCCGTCCGGCAGTCCGGTGGGCACAGGTCGCTGCGTGCCGCCCGCAGCGGTGGCAGGTGGCTCGCCCGCTCGGTGGACTCCGACCGCTCCCCGTGGCCCATCTGCACCAGCAGCGGCCGGTCCATACCGTCCAGGGCGACCGCCGCCTGGCCGGGCGGCAGCGCGACCACATGCTCGGACTGTTCCTCGCGCAGGTTCATGGTCGCCCCGACGCTGGCCCGGTCGTCGGCTGCGGGCAGCCGGTGCATCACCTTCAGCGCCGTGTTCTTCAGGACGTCTGGAATGATCTTCGAGGGGATCTGCTCGACGACCACGACGCCTTCGCCGTAGGCGCGGATCTCGGCGAGCAGGCCGGCGAACAGCTCGACCGCGTTGCCGGCCGGGCCGTCGGCGTCCCGGCGCAGCAGCCGGTGCGCCTCCTCGATCACCAGGACGTGTCGGAGTCGGTCGTCGCCCGGCGCCGGCGGGTTCGTCCGCAGGTACTCGACGATGCGGATCAGGACGACGCCCATGAGGAAGGCCTTGTCCTGGTCGCTGGTGACCCGGTCCAGCTCCAGCACGACGTTGCCGCGCAGCAGCGCACCGACGTCCAGTGGATGCCCGCCTTCGAAGAATCGGCCCGGCGTGCCCTCACGCAGCCCGCGCAGGCGCACGTCGACCAGGCCGCGGACGTTGTCGCGGACCTCCCGGCCGTAGCCGATGTCATCGACGACCCGCTGCGCGACGACACGCAGCTCACCGAGGGTCGGGTAGCGGGCGCGGACGTCGCGGGGCTCCTCGTCGACGAACAGCTTCGGGCGCCGCCCGGGGCGTGGCTCGCCGGTGACCATGTCCCAGCCGGCGTTCGCGTAGACCTCGGCGAGGGCGATCGAAAGGATCTGCGGCACCGGGTTGTCGGCGTTGAACGCGGCCAGGAACAGCTCGCGGACCAGGTCGGCGTGGCTCTGCAGCGGGTAGCCGGGCTCGGGTTCGAGCGGGTTCAGGCAGCCCGGCGGATCGTCCGGCACCCCGGGGCGCAGGACGGTCACCGTGTCGTCGGCGCGGATCCGGCCGGCCATCCGCGCGTACTCGGCCTTCGCCGGCTCGATGACCAGCCACGGCACCCGGTCGTCGGGCCGCTCGGGAGCGGACAGCTCGGTCAGCAGCGTGCGGGCGGTCTGGGACTTGCCCGAGCCCGTCGCGCCGCAGAGAAAGGCATGCCGGTTCAGCGTCGGGCGGGTCACGACGAACGTGCCGGCGTCGGCGTAGGCCGGGTCGAGCACCGTGCCGATCGGGAAGCCGTTGTCGTCGGTGCGGTCACGGGTGACGTCGAACCGATGCGGTGTGAGCAGGCGAACGCCCGGGAGCTCGCGGGCGGGCGGGCGGGCGAGCGCGGCGAGCAGCTCGCTGGAGGCGGCGAACGGTGCGGTAGGGACGAAGATGTCCGCGAGGTCGAACGGGTCCGGCGGGCCGGGCTGCCAGCCGCCCTGTGTGTCGTGCGGCGGTGGCTCGGCGGCGGCCTCGGCCAGGCTGCTGGGACGGCCCGAGGGGACCAGAGTGTACGGCAGGCCACCGAGCTCCGCGGCCCCGCACAACAGTGACGCGGCGGCCCCCGCACCCGCGGCCGTGTCGGACCCGACCAGCACCCGGACGTCCCACATCCCCGCGCCGCCGTAGCGGGCGAGCTCGCGGTAGCGGGCCTCGGCGCGTTCCAGCTCCGCCCACCGGGAGCCCCGCGCCGCCTCGCGCAGCATGGGAATGCCGATCTCGAGCCGGTCCTTGTCCGCCTGGACGAGGTCGGCGGGCCGTGGCTGCGCGAGCACCATCCAGGAGAACGGGTGCGCGAGATGTGCGGCATGTTCGTCGAACGAGCCGCGGCGATGCTGCCAGACCTCCTCGTCGGGCAGTGACCACAGGGCGTCGGGTGCCCCCACGCAGGGCAGCCACACCGGGAACTCGGCGAGCAGCCGGTCGACCTCGCCGCCGGTGGCCTCGACGCCGCTCGCGCCCGGCGGGAAGAGCAGCCCGCGGGTGCCGTCCACCCGGGCCAGGCCGGGTGCCGCTCCCGGAAGGAACGGCCGGCCTCCCAGCAGAAAGACGAACCGTTCCTGACCAGACCTGGCGACCTGCGCCGTCCGCACCGCCGGTTCCGCCGGCAGGCGTAACCAGGCGGCGAAGAACAGCGGACTGAGCGCCCCCGGCAGGCCGGCACCGGCACCGGCACCGGCACCGAACTCATCGGAACCGGCGAACTCGTCAAAGCCGGCGGGGTCATCGGGGCCGTCGATGACGTCGATGACGTCGGCCCCGGATGTGGTCAGGCTCTGGAACGTGGCGTGCATGGAGGTCACCGCGGCGAAAAGCTGCGCGGGGGCCGGATCGCGAACCTGCGGATCCTCAGGCGGCCGAGGTGCGGAGACCAGGCGGTAGGCCCGGACGCCACCGAGAACGCCGCCGGCGCTGGGCCGGCCCCCCGACCCGCCCGGAATCAGCCGGCCGGACATGCCCGGCCGCCCTTCCCACAGTGGCTCCTACAGCGGCGCGACCAGCGCACCTGTCCGACGACCACGATGCCCCGCAATCCTGGCCTTCGCACCCGAGGCGCCACCGTGGCGCCTCATCTGCAGCCCGACCTGCATCCTCACTCTGGCAAGCACGGGGAACAACGGCCGATGCAACCGGATTGTTCCACAGAGTGATCCCGGAAAATCGGGCTGGACCTGGTCACAGGTTGCCAAACCGCGGACCACGTCCGCCACCACCGCCAGCGCCACCGCCGCCGTTGTCGCCGCCACCCGCCATTGTCGCCGCCACCCGCCGTTGTCGCCGAGCAAGAAGTGAGGATTCTGGCTGCTACAGCAGCCGAAAGCCTCACTTCTTGCCGATTATCAAGCAGCTCGGCGCCCCTGTTTGCCCACGTTGGCGTGCTACGCGCTCCAGAACAGCCCAATTCCTCGGCTCCTTGGACGGACTCGGCCCCGGGAGGCGAGTGACCGCAAGAGGTGCTCAGGCGCCGTACCGCAAGAGGTGCTCAGGCGCCGTACTAGATGTACATGCCGCCGTTGACGCCGATGATCTGGCCGGTGATGTAGGCCGCGTCATCGGAGACCAGGAACGACACGGCGCCCGCGATGTCGGCGGGCGTGCCGGCCCGGCCGAGCGGGACCATGTTGCTGACCGCCGCGAGGAACTGTTCCGCGCCGCCGGCCTGACCCGCTTCGCGGTGCGACATCGGGGTGTCGACAAGCGTCGGCGGAATCGTGTTGACGGTGATGCGGTGCTCGGCGAGCTCCCGGGCCAGCGCCTTGGTGAGGCCGATGACACCGCCCTTGCTCGAGACGTAGTGCGCCATCGCCGGCGCGCCCGACTGTGCGCTGGATGACGAGATCGTGACGACCCGGCCGTACTTCGCCTCGATCATGTCCGCCACCGCGGCCTGGATCGTGTGGAAGACGCCGGTGAGGTTCACCGCGATCATCCTGTCCCAGGTCTGCTGGTCGAGCTGTACGAACGGGACCATGTTCGAGATGCCGGCGTTCGCGACGACGATGTGGATCGGCCCGAACCTCTCCCGCACCGTCGCGTAGGCGGCCTCGATCGAGGCACGGTCGGAGACGTCGACGGTGAGCGCCAGGGCGGTGCCACCGGCCGCGGTGAGCTCGGCGGCGAGCTTCTCGACCTTGTCCCCCTGCCAGTCGAGCATCGCGACCTGGTAACCGTCCGCCACCAGCCGGGCGGCGATCCCAGAACCGATGCCCTCGGCGGCACCTGTGACGACTGCGACCCGAGCCATGCGTTTCTCCCTACTGGACACCGAGTTTTGACGCGTGTAAAAGTACTTCCATGGGCGGGGTGGGGCAAGAGATCCGGGCGCGGGGCTCCCGCGCACACGAGACGCGTGACCGGATTGTCGATGCCACGATCCAGCTCCTGGCCCGAGAGGGGTATGGCAGCATCACGACACGGCGTATCGGAGAGGTCGCCGGCGTGAAGTACCAGCTCGTCCACTACTACTTCGCGTCGATGGAGGATCTTTTCATCGAGGCGTTCCGGCGCGGCGCCGAGGAGAACCTCGCACGCCTGGCCGAGATCACTGACGGTGAGGCATCACTACACAGGTTCTGGAAGGTCAACTCCGACGCCGGTGCCAGCAGAGTCATGGTCGAGTTCGTCGCCCTGGCCCAGCGTCACCCCGCGCTGCGACTCGAGATCGCGGCCTACGCGCGACGATTCCGCGCCGCCCAGCTCGAGTTCGCGCGCGCCGCCCTCGCCCGCGAGTCGCTCGCCGCCGACCACATACCGCCGGTGGTCATCCTCCTGCTCACCACCGGCCTGGCACAGCTCGAGGCGCATGATCGTCTGATCGGTTTCACCGACGGGCACGACGAGACCCGTACCTGGATCGAGAACTGGCTCGCCGCCAACACCACCCCGGTAAAGGAATGAAACGACGCATGACCGCCACCGACCTCTACTGGGACCCGTTCCGCCACGACATCTGGGTGGACCCCTACCCCGTCTACAAGCGCCTGCGTACCGAGGCCCCGGTCTACTACAACGAAGAGCACGACTTCTACGCCTTCGCGCGTTGGGACGACGTCGACCGCGGCCTGCCTGACGTCGAGCATTTCAGCAACGCCCGCGGCAACATCTACGAGTTCATCAAGTCCGGCATCGAAATGCCCCCGGGCAGTGTGATCTTCGAAGACCCGCCGAGCCACAGCATTCACCGGCGCCTGGTCTCCCGCCTGTTCTCCCCGGGCGGGATCAAGGCCCTGGAGCCGAAGATCCGTGACTATGTCACCAGCCAGCTCGATCCGGTGCAGGGCGGCGACGGCTTCGATGTCATCGACATTCTCTCGGACAAGGTTCCGATGCGCGTCATCGGCATGCTCGTCGGGATTCCCACGGAGATGCAGCAGTCGGTCCGCGACCAGACCGTCGCCCACCTCAAGACCGAGGAAGGAGGCAAACTGGACGCGGAGGCGTCACAGATCTCCACCGACATCTTCGAGAGCTACCTCGACTGGCGCATCGCCAACCCCTCCGACGACATCATGACCAAACTCCTCAACGTGGAGTTCGAGGACCACGACGGCACCACCCGAAAGCTCACCCGGGAGGAGATCCTGGTCTACTGCGCCGTCATCGCCGGTGCGGGGAACGAGACCACCGGCCAGCTCATGGGGTGGATCGGCAAGATCTTCGGCGAGGAGAAGAACAACGCCCAGTACCAGGAGGTCGTCGCCGACCCGTCGCTGGCAGGCAAGGCGGTGGAGGAGATCCTGCGCCTGGAGCCGGTCGGCCACGCCGTGGGGCGGTACGTGACGAAGGACGTGGAGTTCCACGGCCAGACCATCCCCGAAGGAAGCACGGCCCTGTTCATCGTCGGATCCGCCGGGCGCGACGAGACCAAGTTCGACAACCCCGACGACCTCGACATCCACCGTGACATCACGCAGCAGCGCAGCTTCGGCTACGGCCTGCACTACTGCCTCGGCGCGAACCTCGCCCGCATGGAGGGACGCATCGTTCTCGAGGAGCTGGCGAAGCGTTTCCCGAAGGGGTGGGACGTCGACTGGAACGGCGCGAGGCTCGCGAGCACATCGACGGTGCGCGGCTGGGAGAAGCTTCCGATCGTCCTGCGGAAGTAGGGGCTGCGCACCGGGCTCAGCACCGGACTCAGCACCGGGCTCGGTGCTCAAGCCACTCGCGGTAGGTGGTTTTCGCGAGGACGGCACCGTCCTTGGCGATGAGGGCATCCCCCGGCACCGCGGAGAACAGGCCCGCGCGGTCATCGGTGATGACCGCGCGGTGGTCACCGTGCGCCGCCAGGGTGATCCGGCCGAGCTCGTCGAGCATGAAGACCTCGGGGCCGGCGATGTCGCGAGTGCCCCGCAACGGCGCGCCGGCGCAGACGTCGGCGACGGCCTGGGAGACGTCCGCCGCGGCGATGGGCTGGACGGGCGTGGCCGGCAGCCGGACGACGCCGCCGTCCGCTGTCCAGGACAGCACCGTGTCGACGAACTCGAAGAACTGCGTGGCGCGGACGATGGAGTACGGGACAGGCCCCGCCTTGAGGATGTCCTCCTGTAGCACCTTCGCGCGGTAGTGGGCCACCTCCGGCACCTGGTCCACGCCCACGATCGACAGGATGGCCGCGTGGCCGACGCCGCCCGCCTCGGCGGCCGCCAGCATGGTGTCCATCGTCCGCCGGAAGAACGCGGGTGAGGCATCGTCGAACGTCGGCGAGTTGGTCAGGTTCACCGCGACGTCGGTGCCTTCCAACGCCTCGGGCAGGCCCTGCCCGGTGGCCAGATCCACGCCGGTGGACCGCGAGAGCGGCTTCGCCTCGTGCCCGCCCGCCGTCAGGATCCGGACCACCCGGGAACCGATGAGCCCGGTGCCGCCGATGACAGCGATCTTCATCTCCCGTTCCTCCCTTGGTCGTCGGACGACGTCCGGCCGCCACGCGGGCGGCACCCACCACGACAGAACTACCCGTCGGCGGCGACCGACAGGCCGCGGACCGGCGACCGGCGACCGGCGACCGGCGACCGGCGACCGGCGACCGGCGGAGTCTGACGCGGGCTCGGACCGCCCACCAAGTACAGCTTTTCCACCAACTAAGTTGACAAACAGCTGACTTAAATGCTTCAGTGAGCAGGTCACGGCGCCAGCCCGGCCCCCTCGGGGCCGCCACTCCCCCTCCCCTTCGCCCTTCTCCGTCGCGCAGGGCGCCGCGCGCGGCCATCCACGTTCACGAGGAGTCCCGTGTTCCCGCCTGCCCTCCGGGCTGGCCGAGGCCGGCCACGCCGCGCTGCGGTTCTGACAGTGATGTCCACCTTTTTCGCCGTCCTCGCGCTGGCCGCCTGCGGCTCGGACGCCGACTCCGCCGGCTCGGCGGACGCACCGACGACGGCCGTGACCAGCTACCCGACCACGATCCCGGCCGGCACCACGCTGCGCGTCGGCGACCAGAGCCAGCTCAAGGCCACCCTCGACCTGTCCGGGCAGAGCACCGGCACGCCCTACAAGGTCGACTGGTCGACGTTCGCCTCCGGACCGCTGCTGCTGGAGGCGTTCCGGGCGAGCGCAGTGGACATCGGCGTCGTCGCCGACACCCCGCCGGTGATCGCCGCGGCCTCCGGGCAGGACCTCGCGGTGATCGCCGCCTGGAACAACCCGCCCGGGCAGCTGGCCCTCACCACCAAGCCTGGCAGCCCCATCCGCTCGGTCGCGGACCTGAAGGGCAAGAAGGTCGCGATCACGACCGGGACAATCCTGCAGGCCTACCTGCTGCGGTCGCTGGACTCCGTGGGTCTGGAGCAGAAGGACGTCAGCATCGTCAATCTGGCGATCACGGACATCTCGGCCGCGCTGGCCCGCGGCGACGCCGACGCCGGTGTGACGGTCGAGCCGCTCTCCACGGCCTACCTACAGGCCAACCCGACCGCGCACAAGATCGACGGCGCCGACGCCTCGCCGATGGTGCAGTACCTGATCACCACCCGCAAGGTGCTGTCCGACCCGGCGAAGCAGGCCGCGCTCGGTGATTTCCTTCAGCGCTGGGTGAAGGCCGTCGACTGGCGTGACAGCCACACCGAGGAATACATCGACAAGTACTACGTGGAGCAGCTGAAGGTGCCGGTCAGCACGGCGAAGGTGCTGGTGGGAACGGGCGTTCCCTCAACTTTCGTCCCGATCGACGCGAACAGCATCGGCGGCGCGCAGAAGCTCGCCGACCTCTTCTACAGCAGCGGCGTCCTGCCCAAGAAGGTCGACATCTCGAAGGTTTTCGACGCCCGTTACAACTCGGCGGTCAGGGAGGCCCAGAAGTGACCAT
>NZ_ADGX01000069.1 GCF_000177675.1 Parafrankia sp. EUN1f | reverse complement strand
GGTACGACTGGCGTGCCGCGGAAGCCGAGCTGAACAGCTACCCGCAGTTCGTCACCGAGATCGATGGCCAGCGAATCCACTTCCTGCACGTGCGCAGCCCGCGGCCGGATGCGCTCGGCCTGGTGCTCACCCCGGTGCGGCGGCCCATCCGCACGCGCCGTGGATGGTGCCCAGTGAGGGAGGATCCCAGCTGACGTTCGCGTTCGCGGGTGTTCTGCGGCAGCTGCTCGCACGTGCCGCGCCGCACGTACATGCCGCCGATGCCACGCGGGCGTGGCTGGAGCGTGCGACCGAATGGTGCTGGGCGGCGCTGGCGGATCCGGGGGCGCTCGGCGGCTATGTGCTGAAGTTCGCGCTGGACTTTCTCGACCGGGTACCCGACGCGGAGCACGCCGGGCGATCGATCGAGGCGCTGCGCCCCCACATCGGAGCCGACGGCTCGATCCCGGTGCCCGGCGGCACCGAGGCCGAGCGGCTCACCGCGTTGGACCTGTCCCCGCGGCCGGGGCTGCGCAGCCGGGCCCTGTTCAGCGACGAGCAGATCGGCGCAGGGCTGGACCGGCTCGAACAGGGGCAGCGGGCGGACGGCGGGTGGACGTTCGACTGGCTCGGATGGTCACCGGCGCAGACGGTGGAATGGCGCGGCATCGTGACGGTGCGCGCGCTCGCCACCCTCGCGGCCCACGACCGCATCCCGCACCCGGCCCTCGCCGCCTCGCACCCCTGACGGGTCGGTGTCGCTGAACCCGAGGTTTCCGGTGCGGGTAACTGGTTGTCGCGGCCTCAGTCGGCGGTGGCGACAGCGGCCGCTGTCAGGTCCCGCTGCGCCGCGGGCAGCCCGGGGTAGGCCGGGAGGAAGACCAGGCCGGCGAGCACCCTGGCGGCGCCCGGCGGTGCGGGTTCGACCGCGGCGATCTGACTGGTGGCCGGCGTTGCGTCGACGCCGGCGGCGCGCAGCTCACGGACCACGCGGTCCGGGTCGTCAACGGTGACGGGGAAGACCCAGTGGGTGTGCCGCGGCGCGGTGGCGCCCGGCCGGGACACCCTCTGCCCGAGCGCGGCGGCGAAGGCCTCTCCGGCCTCGGTGCGGCGGCGCAGCCGGTGCGAGGGGAACCGGGCCAACCGTCGGGCGATGGTCCGGGCCAGCGCGTCGCAGGGCCCGCGCTGCAGCCACCAGGTGAAGCCGGGTTCGTCCCGCGGGACCCGGGAACGCACCAGAGCGGTCGGGTCCAGTCGCCGCCCCCCACCGAAAAGGAGCCCGTACAGCACCGGATGGGACGCGACGAGCGCCACCATGCAGGTGAGCACCTTCGCTGCGTAGGAGCTCCGGGACTGTGCGGGCCAGCCCTCCTGCCGGGCCAGCATGGCGGCGGCGAGCCCGGGCGGGCGCACCCAGGCGACCGCCCCGCCCATCGCGGTCGCGGTCTTGAGCAGCCCGAAGCTGAACAGGGACACATCCGCCCGCGGATCACCCCGGTCGTCCGGCCCCTGCAGGGACTGCGCGCAGTCCTCGACGAGGAGCAATCCGTGGTCGCGTGCTGCCCGTGCGGCGGCATCCATCGACGACCGAGCGCCGAAGAGATGCGTGACGACCATGATCCGGGTCCGCTCGGTGATGGCCGTTTCCAGTGCCCGCTCGTCGACGGCGAGCGTGCCGGGGTCGATGTCCACGGGGACGGCCCGCAGCCCGTGCAGCTCGATGACCCGCACCATGTCCGGGTGGGTCACCGCGGAGATCGCGACCTCGCTTCCGGGGGGAACCTCGGCGACGCTCAGCAGCAGGTGGAAGGCGGACCGTACCGACAGGCACAGCAGGCCGTCCTCGAGCTGTCCCCACCTGGTCGCTCCGGCGATGGCACCGGTCGGGAGCCCGGATCCGGAGCCGCCCGCTGACTGGCGGCCGGTGCGGGACCAAACCCCGGTGGCCCCCGCAGCCAGGGCGAGCAGGGCGGCCAGGACGTCACCCATGGTCGCGTCGATGCGGTGACGGACGAACAATGCCACGAACAGGTGCTTATCATCAGTCGCACCGGAAGCGGTTCGGCGTGCCTCCCCATCGGCGTTCTCGGTGAGTTGCGCAGGATGCCGACCGGTGGGGCCCGAGGAACGCGGGTGCTCGGCCCCGGCCACCCCTCGACGCGGACCGCCAAGGCGTCACTCGCCGACGTGTCCGCCTCGACATCCGGCGAAGCCTGACTCTGATCGGGAAGCGTTCCTACGGGCGCCGCTGAATGTCAGGTCGTTTCCGTGGATGTCGGCTCGGAGATGCTGATGTGGCGGGGCTGGCTGCTGTGGGCCTTCGGTAGGCGCAGCGTCAGGACGCCGCAGTCGAGGCTGGCGGTTGTCGTATCCGGGTTGACCTCGCCGGGGACGGCGATCGCGTGCTCGAACCGGCCCGTCCGCCGGCCCTGGCGGCGAAGGGTTCCGCGGGCCTCCCGTTCCCTGACTTCGCCGCTGACCGTCAGCTCGTTGTCCCGCAGGTCGATCGACAGATCCTCGGATCGGACGCCGGGCAGCTCCAGCTCCACGATGAAGGCGTCGTCGGTCTCCTCGATGTCCAGGCCGGGCGTCCGGCCGGCCAGGACGCCGTAGGGCCGGCGTTCGCCTCCGACCACGTCCCCGAGCAGGCTCCCCATTCGGGTCCAGGCGTCCTCGATCTCGCGGAACGGGTCCCAGCGGACGGTCGGCAGCGGTTGGTCGGACCCTGCGCGCACAGGTTGAGACATGATCGTGGTACCTCCCTGGATGGCCTCGATCGGCTACCCGGCGATGGTCTGTCCGAGCGGCCCGACCGGCAACTCGGGCTGGCGCAGGCGGCCTGATCGGCCTGATCGGCCTGGCCGGCACGGCTGGTACGGCGGGAGTCGTCACGGGCCCGCCGAATGCTCGCCGAGTTTTGGACCGGCAACCAGTGGTATCGCACAGTCAGGCGCCATCGGTCCGGTGAGACAGCGCCGGATCGGTCCGGTGAGTCCGGTGAGACATCGCCGGCGGTCCTGCGTGCCCGTCACGGTTTTCGGTGGCAACCGCCTGTTTTCGGTGGCAACGCTGCGCAGGACGATCCCCCAGCGGGAGGACATTGTGGGAAAGGCTGTTGGAATAGACCTGGGGACGACCAACTCGGTTATCGCGGTCGTCGAGGGCGGTCAACCGACCGTCGTTCCCAACTCCGAGGGCTCGCGCACGACACCGTCGGTGGTCGCCTTCACGGAGAGCGGCGAGCGGCTGGTGGGTGAGCTGGCGCGCCGGCAGGCGATCCTGAACCCGAAGGGCACGATCACCTCGGTGAAGCGGTTCATCGGCCGCCGCTACAGCGAGGTGGCCAGTGAGCTCAAGACCGTCACCTTCGATCTGGAGGCGGGAAAGGACGACGCCGTCCGGATCGCGGTGCACGGGCGCCGGTATGCGCCCGAGGAGATCTCGGCGATGGTGCTGCGCAAGCTGGTGGACGACGCCGGCCGGTTCCTGGGGGAGCGGATCACCGAAGCGGTGATCACCGTGCCGGCCTATTTCAACGACGCGCAGCGACAGGCCACCAAGGACGCCGGCCGGATCGCCGGCCTGGAGGTCCTGCGGATCATCAACGAGCCGACCGCCGCGGCGCTCGCCTACGGGCTGGAGAAACGGTCGCATGAGACCGTCCTGGTGTTCGACCTCGGTGGCGGCACGTTCGACGTCTCGGTTCTCGACGTGGGTGACGGCATCGTCGAGGTGCGGGCGACGGCGGGTGACACCCACCTGGGCGGCAACGACTGGGACCGCCGCCTGGTGGACGTCCTCGCGGACGACTTCGCGAAGACGTCCGGTATCGATCTGCGTAAGGACCCGCAGGCGCTGCAGCGGCTGTTCGAGGCGGCGGAGAAAGCCAAGATCGAGCTTTCGTCGGTCACCCAGACGCAGGTCAGTCTGCCTTTCATCACGGCCGACGCGAACGGGCCCCAGCACCTGAGCACGACGCTCACCCGGGCGCAGTTCGAAGCGAGCACGTCCGACCTGCTGGAGCGGTGCACACCCGCGCTGCGCCAGGCGATGAAGGACGCGAAGACCGCGGAGCAGGACGTCGACGAGGTCATTCTGGTCGGGGGTGCGACCAGAATGCCGGCGGTGCAGGCCGCGGTGCGCCGGTTCACGGCCGGCAAGGACCCGAACATGACCGTCAATCCGGACGAGGTCGTCGCCGTCGGTGCCGCCGTGCAGGCCGCGGTGCTCAAGGGCGAGGTGTCCGACGTGCTGCTGCTCGACGTCACCCCGCTCTCGCTCGGAGTGGAGACGCTCGGTGGTGTGAGCACCAAGGTGATCGAGCGCAACACGACGATTCCCGCGCGGCGCACGGAGACGTTCTCGACAGCCGAGGACAACCAGTCGGCCGTCGACATCGTGGTGTTGCAGGGCGAGCGTGAGATGGCCGCGGACAATCGGACGCTGGGCCGTTTCCGGCTGGAGGGAATACGCCCGGCGGCTCGCGGCGAGGCCCGCGTGAACGTCACCTATGACATCGATGCCAACGGCATTCTGAAGGTCACCGCGAAGGACGCCGACACCGGCGCGGAACAGCAGATCACCATTTCCGAGAACACGAACCTGCCGTCGGAGGACATCGAACGGATGATCGCCGACGCCGAGCGCAACCGTGCGGAGGATGCGGCGCTGCGCGAGAACGCCGACGCCCGTAACCAGCTCGACACGATCGTCTACCAGGTGGAACGTCGGCTGACGGAACTCGGCGACGAGGTGCCGGTGCACGAGCGGGCCCGTGCCGATCAGCTGATCACCGATGCGCGTCGGGCGCTGGAGGAGCGGGCCGAACTCGACCGGGTCCGCCCGCTGGTGAACGATCTTCAGCAGGTGCTCTACGGCCTGCCGTCGGCGACGGCGCGGGAGACGGCGTCGGCGCCGAGCGGCGGTCGCTCCGCGGGAGCGGGAGCCGGTGCCGGTGCGGCCGGCGGGCCCGGTGGAGCCGGTGCGGCCGGCGGGCCCGGTGGGGCTGGTGCGGCTGGCGGGGCTGGCGGGGCTGGTGCTGGAAGGGGCGGTGCGGCAGGCGACGATGTGATCGACGCCGAGTTCACCACCCGCGGCGATGACTGAGAACGGGCGTCCCGAGAAGGCGCCGGCGGCCACAGACCTGGCGGTCGAGCTGGAGGAATGCCGGGACCGACAGCTGCGGACGCTGGCCGACTTCGACAACTTCCGCCGCCGCACCGGCCGGGAGCTGGCGGCGGCCCGGACCGCCGAGCGGGACCGGGTCGTGCTCGCCTGGCTGCCCGTGCTCGATCACCTGGAGCTGGCACTGTCGCACGCGTCCGCTGAACCCGCCTCGCTGCTCGACGGGGTGCGCGGGGTGCGCCAGCTCGCGCTGGAGGCGCTGCGTCGCTGCGGTGTCGTCCGGCTGGACGACGAGCACGGCCCGTTCGACCCGAACCGGCACGAGGTGGGCGCGGTGGTCGACGTCTCGACCACACCGGACCCGCCGCCCGCCGGCACCGTGATGGACGTCCTGCGTTCCGGGTTCGCCGCGGACGGCCGGGTGCTGCGGCCCGCGTCGGTCGCGGTGAGCGCCGGCCCGCAGACGGGGACACCGCATACGCCGCAGACGGCGCAGGCGCCACGGGCGCCGCAGACGCCATGGACGGTGGGTCGTCGGCCGGAATCGCCGCGGCCGGAGGGGCCGAGGTCGGCGGGGCGACCGGCCTGGACGCCGCCGGGGACGTCGCCGTGAGCGGCGGCGCGACCGGGGCGACCGGCCAGGACTTCTACGAGGTCCTCGGCGTTCCAAGGGACGCTGACTCGGACGCGATCCAGCGGGCGTACCGCAAGCTTGCCCGGAAGTACCACCCGGACATCAACTCCGATCCGTCGGCCGAGGAACGGTTCAAGGATCTGTCCGAGGCGTACGACGTGCTCTCCGACCCGGGTGCCCGCGCCCGCTACGACCGGTTCGGCGCCGACTTCCGCCGCGTCCCCGAGGGGGCGGAGCACTGGGCGGCAGGGGCGCGGGCCGGCGCCCGCCGAGGCGGTCGGGCCGGGGCCGGAGGAGCCGGCCAGCGGTTCGGTTTCGAGGACGCGGCGGGCTTTCGCGGCTTCGAAGGGGGACTCGGCGGCGGCTTCGAGGGGTTCGAGGGGTTCGACATCGGCGACCTGTTCGGCATGGGCGCGCACGCCTTCTCCCGCCGACGGGGCGGTGCCGGCCCGGTGCCCGGTGCCGACCAGGAGGCGGAGATCCAGGCCACCCTGAGCGAGGCGTACCACGGAGGGCGGCGCCGGGTGACGCTACCGGGCGCCGACGGCCCGCGGGAGATCGAGGTGACGATCCCCGCGGGCATCCGCGACGGCCAGCGGCTGCGGCTCGCCGGCCAGGGCGGGCGCGGCCGGGGCGGCGGGAACGCCGGCGACCTGTACCTGGTGGTGCGGCTGCTGCCCGACCCGCGGTTCCGGGTCGAAGGGCGCGACGTCCACACCGACCTGCCGCTGACACCGTGGGAGGCCGCGCTGGGGACCACGGTCAGCCTGGACACGCCGGACGGCGAGCGGGTGAGCCTCGCCGTGCCGGCGGGCACCTCCAGCGGCCGCCGGCTGCGCCTGCGAGGCCGGGGCCTGCCCGGACGGAAACAACCGAGCGGCGGTGACCTGTACGCGCAGGTTCGGATCATGGTCCCGGCCAGCCCGACGGAACGTGAGACGGAGCTGTTCCGCGAGCTCGCCCGGGATTCCTCCTTCAACCCCAGGGAGGCGGCATGAAGGTGAGGGAGGCGGCATGAACGCGCTGCTCGTCCGGGTCCAGTCGCGGGGCCACCGTCCCGCGGGCAGTGGCCCCGGTGGCCCCGGTGGCCCCGACGGCCCCGGTGGCCCCGACCGCACTGGCGGCGCGGACCGTCCCGGTGGCCCCGACCGCCTCGAGCTCGACGCGTTCTGCGCCGTGACCCAGCTGCATCCCGACCTGGTCCGCCGGCTGGTCGCGCTGGGCCTGCTCGACGCCGAGACCGACCCGGGCGGCCGGTACGTCCTGGAAGTGCGTGCGGTGGCCCGCGCCGGGCGCATCGAACGGCTGCGGCGCGATCTCGGGATCACCTACACGGCGTCCGGGGTCGTGCTCGACCTGCTCGACCGCATCGACGATCTGGAACGGCTGCTGCGAGCCGCCCGACCCGCCCGAGGCGAGGTGCTGCACAGATGGACATGAACCGGCTGACCGAGAAGTCCCGCGAGGCGCTGGACGAGGCACAGGCCCGCGCCGTCCGGCAGGGCAACGCCGAGGTCGACGGCGAGCATCTGCTCGCCGCGCTGCTCGAACCGTCCGAAGGCCTCGTCCGGCGGCTGGTGGCGGACGTCGGCGCCGACCCGGCCGCGCTGGCGGAGGCGGTCACGGCCGAGCTGGACCGGCGGCCGCGGGTGTCCGGGCCGGGTGCGCGCCCGGGCGAGGTGTACGTGACCCAGCGGATGGCCCGCCTGCTGGACACCGCCGCGCGCGAGGCCGAGCGGCTGCGCGACGACTACGTCTCGGTGGAGCATCTCGCCCTCGCCCTCGCCGAGGAGGGCCCGGCTACCGCGGCCGGGCGCCTCCTTGCCGGCAGTGGCGTGACCAGGGAGAAGCTGCTGGGCGCCCTGTCCGGGATCCGCGGGCACCAGCGGGTGACCTCGCCGAATCCGGAGGCGACCTACGAGGCGCTGGAGAAGTACGGCCAGGACCTGGTCGCCGCCGCGGCACAGGGCCGCCTGGACCCGGTCATCGGGCGGGACGCCGAGATCCGCCGGGTGATCCAGATCCTCTCCCGGAAGACGAAGAACAACCCGGTGCTGCTCGGTGACCCGGGGGTGGGCAAGACGGCGATCGTCGAGGGCCTCGCCCAGCGCATCCACCACGGGGACGTCCCCGAGGGGCTGCGCGACCGGATCGTGTTCCAGCTGGACCTGGCGGCGCTGATCGCCGGGGCGAAGTACCGCGGCGAGTTCGAGGAGCGGCTCACCGCGGTCCTGGCCGAGGTCAAGGCCGCGCAGGGCAGGATCCTGCTGTTCGTCGACGAGCTGCACACGGTCGTCGGCGCCGGTGCGGCCGAAGGCGCGATGGACGCCGGGAACATGCTCAAGCCGATGCTGGCCCGCGGCGAGCTGCACCTGATCGGCGCGACGACGGTGGAGGAGTACCGCCGGCACATCGAGTCCGACGCCGCGTTCGAGCGCCGGTTCCAGCCGGTGGCGGTCGACGAGCCGTCCGTCCCCGACTCGATCTCGATCCTGCGCGGGCTGCGGGAACGGTTCGAGATCTTCCACGGGGTGCGCATCCAGGACGGCGCCCTGGTGGCGGCGGCGGTGCTGTCGCATCGCCACATCAGCGACCGGTTCCTGCCCGACAAGGCGATCGATCTCGTCGACGAGGCCTGCGCCATGCTGCGCACCGACATCGACTCCATGCCGGCCGCCCTCGATGAGACCACCAGACGGGTCACCCGGCTGGAGATCGAGGAGGCGGCGCTGGCCAAGGAGGACGACCCGGCCAGCGTCGCCCGGCTCGACCAGCTCCGCAAGGAGCTCACCGACCTGCGTGCCGAGGCGGACGCCATGCGGGCCCGGTGGGAGTCCGAGCGCCAGGCGATCCGCCGGGTGCGGGACCTGCGCGAGGAGGTTGAGCAGGTGCGCCGGCACGCCGAGGAGGCCGAACGCGCCTACGACCTGAACACCGCCGCCGAGCTGCGGCACGGGAAGCTGCCCGACCTGCGCCGGCGCCTCGCCACCGAGGAGGACCGGCTCGGCGGGCGCCAGCAGGGCCAGCCGCTGCTGCGCGAGCAGGTCACCGAGGACGAGATCGCCGACATCGTGTCCCGCTGGACGGGCATCCCCGTCTCCCGCCTCGTCGAGAGCGAACGGGAGAAGCTACTGCGCCTGGACGACATCCTGCACGAGCGGGTCGTCGGCCAGGACGAGGCCGTCGGGCTGGTCGCCGACGCGGTCATCCGGGCCCGGGCCGGCATCCGGGACCAGCGGCGCCCGGTCGGATCCTTCCTGTTCCTCGGCCCGACCGGGGTCGGGAAGACCGAGCTCGCCCGCGCGCTGTGCGAGGCGCTGTTCGACTCCGAGGACGCGATGATCCGCATCGACATGAGCGAGTACCAGGAGCGCCACACCGTCAGCCGGCTCATCGGGTCGCCGCCCGGCTACGTGGGCCACGAGGAGGGCGGTCAGCTCACCGAGGCCGTGCGCCGCAAGCCGTACAGCGTCGTCCTGCTCGACGAGATCGAGAAGGCGCACACCGACGTCTTCAACACGCTGCTGCAGGTCCTCGACGACGGCCGGCTCACCGACGGCCGCGGCCGCACGGTCTCCTTCTCCGACACCGTCATCATCATGACGTCGAACATCGGCTCACAGTGGCTGCTCGACGGGGTGGGGCCGGACGGCGACATCGACGAGGAGGCCCGCTCCCGGGTGACGGCCGAGCTGCGGGAGCGGTTCCGGCCGGAGTTCCTCAACCGGCTCGACGAGACCGTGCTGTTCAAGCCGCTGACCCTGGTCGAGATCGAGCGGATCGTCACCCTGCTCCTCGCGGACCTGCGCGTCCGCCTGGCCGAGCGTCGGATCACACTGGAGATCACCGACGAGGCCCGGAAGTTCATCGCCCGGGAGGGTTTCGACCCGGTGTTCGGCGCCCGGCCGCTGCGCCGATTCATCCAGCGGGAGGTCGAGACCCGCATCGGTCGGGCCCTGGTCGCCGGCGAGGTGGCGGACGGGTCGGGTATCATGATCGACCTCGCCGGCGAACATCTTGCCCTCGCTCACCAGGCACCCCGCTCGGCTGCCGTCGCCGTCGGCGGCGGCGGGTGAGCCCGCGGTCCGCTAGTCGTGGTCAGCGGTGCGTGACGACCCGGGCGGAGGACCTGGCCGGGTGGTGCAGCTCGTTGTGGGTGTTGGCCCAGGCGTAGGCTTCGGCCGCGACCCGGGTGAACGACGCGGGCCCGAGCCGGCACTCGGTGCAGGAGACCCCGAACAGCCGGCTCAACGTCCGCCCGCCGAAGGTCGGGGCCGGCTCGTCGTCACGCGCCGCGTCCGGGCGGCGCCGGAACAGGCCCATCAGGCAGACCTCGGAGCGCACACCGTGGTCGTACGCCGCGGGTTCAGCTTCATCAGGCTCAGCCTCATCAGTGGATCGTAGGACGAACCCGTCTCGGACTCGACTGGTAAGGCCGAAGCGTCATGCAGGGGAGAGCCGGCGAGGGTCAGCGCGCCGAGCCGTCGACGACCTCGAACACGTCGGGGGAGGTCCGATGGGAGGCCGAGCGCACCCGGTGAGCCCACTCGTCGCGGGGCCAGGTCGTCGTCGTGGACCAGCGCAGTCGATCAAGCCTGGCGGCACAGAGGACGGTTTCGCCGAGGTCGGTGTCACGCACATCCGCCCCACGCAGGTCGACGCGGAGCAGGCGCGCACCGGCCAGCCGGAGCCCACGCAGGTCCGCCCCCCGCAGGTCCGCGGTGGCCAGGACGGCGCCCGTCGCCTCGGCGCCCCGCAGGACCGCACCGCGCAGGACGATCTCGGCGGCGTCCGCTCCCCGCAGGTCGGCGCGCCCGAGAAAGGCGCCGCGCAGATCAGCCCGGCGCAGGTACACCCGGCCCAGATCGGCGCCGCGCAGGTCGGCGCGGCTGAGATAGGTGCCGACGAGCAGCGCCCCGTGCAGGTCCGCGCCGGACAATGCGGCGCTGCTCAGGTCGGCGTCCCGCAGGTCGGCGCCGCGCAGGCACGCCCCGCGCAGGTCCGCGCCGCGCAGGTCGGCGCCGCTGAGAAAGGCCCCGCGCAGGTCGGCCCCGCGCAGGTTCCGGCCGGTGAAGGTCCGGCCGGCGAGGTCGGCGCCAGCACGGCCGACCCCGGCTCCGGAGCGCCCGGCCCCGGTGGTTCCAGTGGTTCCAGTGGTTCCAGTCGTTCCCGCGGCACCAGCGGCACCAGCGGCACCAGCGGGCCGTGCGCGGATCGCGGCGAGGAGCCCGGTGAGTGGGTGGCTCCACCACGCTGGCGTGACGGGTAATTCCTCCGACGGCCGCACCGCTCGGTACGGCCGAAGCGCCCCGCTGTGCTCGTCCCGCGTCATAGACGGTGAGATTAGCCACATTGTGGCTGACAGGGGAGTGGTTGCGCCCAACCGATCGTCTGGCGGGCCGTCGCCCAGGATCCTGGTCGCTGGAGAGTCGACGGCAACTCCCGAGCTTCGCCGGGCCGGGCTGGGCCGCAGGGGACGGGTGAGCTGCCGTCAGAGGATCGCGCCGTGTTCCTTGAGGCGCAGGATCTCCTCCCAGGTCAGCCCGAGTTCGAGCAGGACGTCCTCGGTGTGCTCGCCGTGCTCGGGCGCGCGGGTAGGACGTCCTGGACGTCCGTCGAACTGCACGGGAGTCGTGACCATCGGCATCCCGAAGCCGCCACCCGTCTCGACCTCGGTGACGTAGCCGTTGGCGGCCACCTGCGGATCATCGTGCACCTCACCCGGATGCTGGGTGACCGCCCATTCGCCCCCGAATCCGGCGAGGGCGTCGCGCCAGGCCGCCAGCGGGCGCGCGGCGAAGATCGCGTCGAGCTCGTCGACGCAGGCGGGGGCGTTGCGGCGCCGGGCGTCGAGGTCCACGAAACGCGGGTCGGTGGCCAGGTCGGACCGGCCCAGGGCGTCGCAGAGCGCGGGCCAGTTGCGGTCCGGGGACAGCATCATCAGGGCGACGAAACGGCCGTCGGCGGTCCGGTACGGCAGCATCAGCGGATTCCAGGCCCGGTGCCGGACGGACCGGGGGCCGGTGGAGCCGCCTGGTTCCGCGGTGCCGCCTGGTTCCGCGCTGCCTGCGGGTTCCGGGCTGCCGCCCGGTTCGGTGCTGCCGCCCGGTTCCGCGGAGCCGCCCGGTTCCGTGCGGCCGCCGGCGGGTTCCGCGGCTGAGCGCTCGGCCTGGTCGATCCAGGAGTTGATGATGTCCGGCTGAACCTGCCAGAGGCCCGCGGCCAGCAGTGATCCGTCGACGAGCGCGCCCTCCCCGGTCGTCGCCCGGCGGTACAGGGCGGCGCTGACCCCGCCGGCCAGTGCCAGCCCGGCGACCAGATCCCCGAAGGCCGGCCGCGGCGGCCCCGGCCACTGCCCACCCGCCGCGTCCGCCGCACCCGCCGTGCCCGGTGAGCCGAGCAGGTGCTGCATGCCGCTGCGGGCCCAGAACGCCCCGGCGTCGTAGCCGCCGCGGTGCGCGTCCGGGCCGCGGGCACCGAACGCGCTCGCCCGGACGTAGACGATCGACGGGTGCCGCCCGCGGATGTCGTCGACGTCGATGCCCAGCCGGCGCCGGGCGCCCTCACGCAGGTTGGTCACGAACACGTCGCTGCCGGCGAGGAGCCGGTCGAGCAGCTCACGTCCCCGCGGGTGCGTCAGGTCGATGCCGACCGACCGCTTCCCCCGGTTCGCGGACTGGAAGTACGGGTCGACCCCCCGGTACTCGGGGTGCAGGCCGACGGTGGTCAGCGCCCGGTAGGGATCCCCCGTCCCGGGATGCTCGACCTTGATGACCTGGGCACCCCATTCGGCCAGGACGGCCGCCGCCACCGGCCCGAACACATGGGTGGCGACCTCCAGCACGCGCACCCCGGACATCGGGCCGCCACCGACCACGCCACCCACCCCCGTCGCGATCTCCCGGGTCAGGGCGCCGTGTTGTCGCCGAGACCATGCAGGCACCGGGCGAGCCAGTCCGCCGCCAGCGCGAACCTCCGTTCGGCCCGGCGGGCCTGCATCGTCGCGTCCGCCCGGTCCGCGCGTTCGTATGATCCCAGGTAGCGGATTTTGCGGCTGATGCGGTGCAGTCCCATCAGAGCCTCGCTGACCGGCCGGTCGCCGATGTGGCCCTCGGCATCGATGGAGAAGCAGTACCGGCCGAGGCCCTCGCCGGTCGGCCGGGACTCGACCCGCAGCAGGTTGACCCCGCGCACGGCCCATTCCTGCAGCACCTCCAGCAGCGCGTCGGGGCCGTCGGCCTCCGGCCACACGACCACCGAGGTCTTGTCCCGGCCGGTCGGCGCCGCGGCCCGGCCCGGCGGCCCGAGCAGGACGAAGCGGGTCGTCGCAGTGGCGGCGTCGTTGACGTCGGTGACCAGGGCCTCCAGCCCGTAGCGGCGGGCGGCGAACTCGCCGGCGAAGGCGCAGTCGTAGCGGCCGTCCCGGACCAGCCGGGCTCCCTCGGCGTTGGACGCCGCCGACTCCCACACGGCGTGCGGCAGGTGCCGGGCGAGCCAGCGCCGCACCTGCGCCTGGGCGACCGGATGACCGGTGACGCTCTTGACGTCGTCCAGGGTGGTGCCCGGACGTACCAGCAGCGCGAAGCTGATCGGCAGCAGGACCTCCCGACGGATCGTGAGCGGCTGGCCGGTGGCGAGCTCGTCGAGGGTCGCCGTCACCGGCCCCTCCACCGAGTTCTCGATCGGCACGAGCGCCGCCGCGGCGTCGCCGTCGCGTACGGCGTCCAGTGCGGCGGCCACCGTCGCGGACGGGAACAGCTCGTGGGTGGTGGCTTCGGGCAGCGTGCCCAGCGCGGCCTCGGTGAAGGTCCCCTCCGGCCCGAGGTAGGTGCATCGCTGCGGGTGAGCAGGCAAAAGATCCTTTCCCGGACGGGGCCGGCGGCGGCTGTCGCCGACCTGCCGGGGAACATCGACCACCGGCAGGACCGGGCGGGTCGTCAAAGGAACCTCAGCAGGCGGGTGGGCGCCTCGACGGCGTCCGCGACGAACCGCAGGAACGATCCCGCCGTCGCCCCGTCGCAGACCCGATGGTCGAAGGTGAACGACAGCTGCGTGACACTGCGGACGGCCAGCGCCCCGTCCACCACCCACGGCCGGGGGATGATCCGGCCGATGCCGATCATCGAGGTTTCGGGGTGGTGGATGATCGGGGTGGCCCCGTCCACCCCGAAGACGCCGTAGTTGTTCAGCGTGAACGTGCCGCCAGCGAGGTCGGCGGGGGTGAGCCGGCCGGCCCGGGCCGCCGCGGTCAGCCGGGTGATCTCGGCGGCGAGCGCGGCGGTGCTGCGGGCGTGCGCGTCTCGGACCACCGGGACGACCAGGCCGCGCGGCGTCTGCGCCGCGAAGCCCAGATGGACGGCACCGTGGCGGCGCACCGCGGTCGCCCGCCCGTCCAGATCGGTGACGACCTGGGAGTTCAGGTCGGGAAAGCGCAGCAGCGCGGCGACGCAGATCCGCGCGATGATCGCGAGCAGGCCGATGGCGCCGTCCGTCGACGCGGCTCCGGCTCCGGGACCGGGACCGGCGTCCTGGTTCAGCTCCTTCTTCGCCGCCAGCAGGGCGGTCGCGTCCGCGTCGACCCAGCAGGTGGCGTCGGCGACCTCCCGCCGGCTGCGGACGAAGGTCTCCGCCGCGTGGCGGGCCAGCGGGCTGAGGGCGACGACGGACGGTTCCGCGGAACCGCCCGGCCCGGTGATCGCGCCGGCCGCCGCCTGCGGCGCCGTGGGCTGCGCCGTTGAATGTGCCGTCGACGGCGGCATGGGCTGCGTCGTTGACGACGGCGGCGGCTGCGGCGCGGCGGGCGGCGGCCACGGAGACCCACCGGCGGCGATGGCGTTCTCGACATCCCCGCGACGGATCAGGCCGTCGGGTCCGGAACCGGTGAGCCGGGTGAGGTCGATGGCGTGGTCGCGCGCGAGCCGGCGGACCAGCGGCGAGATGACCTTGGGCACCGTCCGTCCCGGCGGCGCACCGGACACGGCGGCGGTGCCGAAGCCACCGAGCTCGTCCCGGACGCCATAGCCGACGAGGGGCCTGCCCGATCCTTCAGGTGGGCTGACCGGGGCCTCATCCGTGGCGGCCGCGCCGGCAGCCTCATCCGTGGCCTCGCTGACGGCCACGGTGACCAGGGGCGCGCCGACCGGGAGCTGGCTGCCGGCCGGCCCAGCCAGCGAGGTGATCACGCCGGCGTGCGGGCACGGGACCTCGACGACGGCCTTGGCCGTCTCGACCTCGGCCACCGGCTGGTCGATGACGATCACGTCCCCGACCGCGACGAGCCAGCGGACGATCTCGGCGGAGGTCAGCCCCTCCCCGAGGTCGGGCAGGGCGAAGGTGCGTACCGCGGCCACGGAGGTCACTGCTCCCACTGGAGTCGGGCGACGGCGTCGAGGATCCGGTCCACGCCGGGCAGGTAGTGATGTTCGAGCAGCGGCGGCGGGTACGGGATGTCGAGCCCGGTCACCCGCAGCACCGGGGCGGCCAGGTGGTGGAAGCAGCGTTCGGTCACCCGGGCGGCGATCTCCGCACCCATCCCGGCGAACCCGGCCGACTCGTGCACCACCACGGCACGCCCGGTGGCGCGCACCGCCGCGCAGACCGTCTCGTCGTCGAACGGCACCAGTGAGCGCAGGTCGACGACGGCGAGCTCCAGACCCTCGGCGCTGGCGGCCTCGGCGGCCCGCAGGCACACCGGCAGCGACGGCCCGTAGGTCAGCAGGGTCGCGTCGGTGCCGGGCCGGCGCACCACCGCCTGGCCGATCGGCGCCACCGCGGTCGGCGGGAACCGCTCGCTGGACCAGTACAGGCGCTTGGGCTCCAGGAAGACCACGGGGTTGTCGGAGGCGATCGCGGCGCGCAGCAGACCGTAGCCGTCGGCGACCGTCGCGGGCGTGACGACGTGCAGGCCCGGGGTGTGGGCGTAGTACGCCTCGCTGGAGTCGCTGTGGTGCTCGACCCCGCCGATGCCGCCCCCGTACGGGATCCGGATCGTGACGGGCAGCGGCAGCCGGCCCGCCGTGCGGTTGCGCATCTTGGCGACATGCGAGGCGAGCTGCTCGAAGGCAGGGTAGGCGAAGGCGTCGAACTGCATCTCCACGACCGGGCGCAGGCCGTACATGGCCATGCCCACGGCGGTGCCGAGGATGCCCGCCTCGGCCAGGGGGGTGTCCAGGCAGCGCTGGGTCCCGAACTCGGCGGCGAGCCCGTCGGTGACCCGGAAGACGCCGCCGAGGGCGCCGATGTCCTCACCCAGCAGGTGCACGTCGGGGTCCTCGCGCAGTGCGTCGCGCAGCGCGGTGTTGAGGGCCTGCACCATGGTCGTTCCGGCGGCCCCGCTCATGCCTGGGCCTCGGCGGGCGTCGCGGGGGTCGCGGGGGTCGAAGCCTCGTCCGCGAGCCGGGCGGCCAGTGCCGCCGCCTGCTCACGGAGCTGGCTGGTCGGCTCGGCGTAGACATGGGAGAACAGGGACCGCGGGTCGGGCGTGTCCGCCCGCGCCACCGCGGCCCGCATCGAGGCGGCCAGCTCCTCGGCGGCCGCGGTCACGGCGGCCAGGCCCGCGTCGTCGAGCAGGCCGGCGCCGCGCAGGTGCCGTTCCAGCAGCGTGAGCGGGTCGCGGGCGCGCCAGGCCTCGACCTCCTCGGATGTCCGGTAGCGGGTCGCGTCGTCCGCGCTGGTGTGCGCGTCCAGTCGGTAGGTGATGGCCTCGACGAGGACCGGACCCCGGCCCGACCGCGCGTGCTCGACGGCGGCGCCGAGCACGGCATGCACGGCGGGCGCGTCGTTGCCGTCGACCAGGCGGCCGGTGATGCCGTAGCCGACCGCCTTGTGCGCCAGCGTCGGCGCCGCGCTCTGCCGGGTCAGCGGCACCGAGATCGCGTAGCCGTTGTTCTGCACGAGGAAGACCACGGGCGCGTTGAGCACCCCGGCGAAGGTCAGCGCCTCGTGGAAGTCGCCTTCGCTGGTCCCGCCGTCGCCGATCAGCGCGAGCGCCACCACGTCGTGACCACCGCCCGGGTCGCCGGCGGCCCGCAGCCGGGCCGCGTGCGCGAGCCCGACCGCGTGGCAGGCCTGGGTCGCCAGCGGGGTCGACAGCGGGGCCGTCCGGTACCGGCGCGGGTCGTAGCCGCAGTGCGTGTGACCCCTCATCAGCGCCAGGACGTCCATCGGCGCCACGCCCCGGGCCATCACCGCGAGGGTGTCGCGGTAGGTGGGGAACAGCCAGTCCGTCTCGCGCAGCACCATCGCGGCGGCGATCTGGCACGCCTCCTGCCCGGTGGACGACGGGTACACCGCGAGGCTGCCCTGCCGGGCGAGCGTGGTGGCCTGCTGGTTGAAACGGCGCCCCAGCACCAGGCGGCGGTGCAGATCGCGCAGCAGGTCGGGGTCGACCGTGCCGGCCGCCTCCGTTCCGAGCACGCGGACCGGCTCACGCTCGGGCAGCAGCGGCGCGGCGTCGCGCCGCGGGCCGTGGGAGCTCGGCTGCCCGGCGAGCCCGGGGGTGGTGTTGGCGTCGAGGATCGTCAAGGTCCACCTTCGGCGGTTGGTGGCGGAGGCGGTTGGTGGCGGACCAGAACTGCGGCGGTAGTCGGTCGCTGCCAACCGATTTTCCGCCTCGGGTGCGGGGGCGGATCGTGTTCAGAATCACCCTGGGGCCTACTCGGGGCCGTGCTGGAAATCGCCAGAGAATGGTGTCGCCGGCCGTCGGAAGAAAGCCCGGGGAACTCGGGATGCTGCCGGAAAAGAAGGTCGCCGCTGCGGCTGAAACCGATTTCCGCTGCCGCGCCGGGAACGTCTGGAACCCGGTGTTGGCACGGGTTCTACCTGGTCAGAGCTCTGGCGGCGCGTGGTTGGGCGGCCCATTCGCGGGGAGAAAGGCCTAGGACGGTGCGATGCGGGCGCCGTGGCCGCCGGCTCGTCCGGCGCGGCCGGGATTCGGTGCCCCCGCCGGAGGGAATCCTGGATGAACACGATCTGCGGCGCCTTCTGGAGGGCTGTGAGCAGCGTCTCGGGAGTGCCTGCCGAAGGTGCCCTCCGGCGTTGTCGCCTTCCCGTCCCAGGTCGGGCCGGGTCTTTTACCGGCGGATATCCGGGCAGGTGGTCGGGGTGGCGGGGCCCAGGCCCGGACCCGCCCGGACCGCCCGGCCGCTCACGGCGCGGGCTGAGGCGCTCGACCTGCTGGCGGCCGCACCGACCGCCGAGGAGCTCGACGTGGTGAAGGACGTCGTGGGCTCGCACCTGGAGCGGTTCGGGCGTCGGGACGGCCTCGCGGTGCACTGGAACTGAGCCGCTCGCCGCCGTCGCGCCGGCGCCGAGCCACCTTGGTGCCCGCGCGCCGGTTGTACCGTTGTCATGGGGGAACGCGGCGTATCCGCAGCTCATCCTTCTCCATCGCTACTTGCGATCACCCTCTTGCCGTGCGTGTCACAACGCTGGCGTGGAGACGTCCGACACAGCCACGCTTACCGCGTTAGTGACCAGTTGTAATTGGTTCATGGGTATAGGTACGTTTTGCGCGCAGTTGCGCCCATTTGTCAGGGCTGACGACCGGACGGTTCAGACCTGTACCCACTGCCCGCGGACGGGCTGGGGGAGCGTCTGATGGCTCTGCTCGGCGCGCTCAGGAAGACCGACTACACGCCGGCGCACGTGCGCCCGCTGACCCCCGGCGACCGGGCGTATCTCGCGTTCGTCGACCGCAATCCGGGGGAGTACCAGAACATCGGTGCCCTGCTGTTCTTCGACGGTCCCCAGGTGGGCATCGACGAGCTGCGGGCGCACATCGCCGAACGGCTGCGCGACCCGCGGGCGCGAATGCTGACCGACCGGCTGGAGACCGTGACGATCTGGTCGCCCGAGCGGGGATCCTCGGCGAAGGAGACCCGCTGGGTCTCCGACCCCGGGGTGGACCTCGACCACCACATCGTCGTCGTCGACCTGCCTCCCGCCGACGCGGGTGCCGGTGCCGACGCGGGTGCCGGTGCCGGCGCAGGGGAAGGCGCCGACGCCGCCGCACACATCGGCGGGGACCCGGGCTTCGGTGACGCCCGGCTGCAGGCGGCCGTCGACGACATCGTCAGCCGGCCCGTCGACATGACCCGGCCGCCGTGGATGCTCTACCTGCTGCGCGACCCGGACCCGGCGGCGACCCGGACGGCGATGGTCTACCGCTCCAGCCACATCCAGCAGGACGGGATGGCGCTCTACCGCGTCATGTACCTGCTCTTCGGGGAGAGCGACCGGATCGACCTGGGCCTGCCGGAGACGATCCGCCGCCCCCGCCCGGTCGAGTACGCGAAGTTCGTCAGCCGTGGCATCGGCTGCCTGCTGCCGACCCGCCGCCTCGCCGGCTGGGGCGGCCCGCCGTCCGGCCCCGCGCGGCACAGCTGGGTCACCACCGAGCTGAGCACCCTGCGGTCGATCGCCCGCCAGCACGGGGTGACCGTGAACGACGTGTACCTCGCCGCGCTCGCCGGCGCGCTGCGCGCCTGGTCACCGGCCGACTGGGAGAGCGGGTCACGTCCCGTCCACGCACTCATGCCGGTGAGCATCCGCACGCTGGCCGAGCAGGACGTCCTGTCGAACTACAACACCGGGGTGCGGGTCCCGCTGTACTGCGGCGAGCCCGACCCGGCCCGCCGTCTCGCCCGGATCGCCGAGGCGACAGCGCGGATGAAGAAGGGCGGCCTCGGCCTGGTGGAGCGGGCCCACTTCCCGGCCATGGCGCGGTTCGCCAGCAAGCGCATGCTCGCGAGTGTCGGCAGCTACCCGACCCAGATCAGCAAGATGGCGCTGGTCGCGACCAACGCGCGGACCATCCGCGGCCCGCTGTCCGTCGCCGGCCGGCGGATGACCGGCCTGATCGGCATGGGCCCGCTGCTGGTAGGGCGCCAGCACCTGGCCGTGGCGATGTTCGGTGTCGACGACCGGGTCGGCGTCATGGTCGTCGCCAGCGACAGCGTGCCGAACCACGACCGGTTCGCGCAGCTGTGGCTCGACGAGCTCGCCGCGCTGCGTGACAGCTCCCCGTGCGACGGTGCTCCGCGGGCCCGGGTCACCGTGCCGGCCCAGCGCCTGCCCACCGCCGCGGCCGCGGTGACGGCGATGATGACCGGCACCGTCAGCGGTGCCGTCTCGGGAGCGGTGACGGGCGTGGTCGCCCGCGATCCCGGCGGCCTGCTCCGGCCGTGGCGCCGCCGCCCCGCCGCGGCCTGACAGCCGCCTGAGCCGGCCGGTGGCTGTCCGCGCAGCCGCCGGTCGGGCAGGGTCGGGTCGGGTCGGGCCGGGTCGGCGGCTGCGCGGTGTCGATCGGTGCCTGATCGGTGCGCGTTCTCCCGTGGGCGGGCCTAGCGTGAGAGGGGGACGTAACCCTCACCCACCCACGCGGAGAAGGGGACGATCGTGGCGGCCGTGACGACGCAGGACGGAACCGAGATCTACTACAAGGACTGGGGCACGGGGCGTCCCGTGGTGCTGAGCCACGGCTGGCCGCTGAACGCGGACAGCTGGGAATCCCAGGCGGTCGCGCTCGCGGCCCACGGCTACCGCGTCGTCGCGCATGACCGCCGCGGGCACGGTCGTTCGTCGCAGCCGTGGGACGGCAACGACATGGACACCTTCGCCGACGACCTCGCGACCCTGATCGACCACCTCGATCTGCACGACGTGACGCTGGTGGGGTTCTCGATGGGCGGGGGAGAGGTCGCCCGTTACGTCGGCCGGCACGGCACGTTCCGGGTGGCGCAGGTCGCGCTGGTCTCCGCGGTGCCGCCGTTCATGCTGCGCACGGACGACAACCCCGAGGGCCTGCCGATCGAGGTCTTCGACGGAATCCGCACCAGCCTGGTCAACGACCGCGCCCAGGCCTACCGCGAGTTCGCCGACGGCCCGTTCTTCGGCGCGAACCGGCCCGGCAGCAACGTCTCGCAGGGGGCCCGCGACTCCTTCTGGGCCCAGGGCATGCAGTCCAGCCTGCGCAGCTCCTACGAGTGCGTGGCAGCCTTCTCGGCGACCGACTTCCGGCCGGACCTCGCCGCGTTCGACGTGCCGACCCTGGTCATCCACGGCGACGACGACCAGGTGGTGCCCTTCGAGGTCGGCGGGAAGCGCTCGGCGGAACTGATCAAGGACGCGACGCTCAAGGTGTACGAGGGCGGTCCGCACGGCCTGGCCGTCACCTTCCGGGAACGCCTGAGCACCGACCTGCTGGAGTTCGTCTCCTCCACCCGGGCCTGAGCCCGGCGCGCTCCCGGGGCCGGCGGGAGGGGACCCACCGGCCTTCCGGGACCTGGGCAGCTGGGGGCTCAGTACGACTTGGGCAGGCCGAGCACGTGCTGGGAGACGTAGTTGAGCACCATCTCCTGGCTGACCGGCGCGATCCGCATGACGCGGGACTCCCGGAAGTAGCGCTCCACGTGGTACTCCCGGGCGTAGCCCATCCCACCGTGGGTCTGGACGGCCTGGTCGGCGGCCTGGAACCCGGCCTCGGCGCACAGCCACTTCGCCATGTTCGCCTGCGGCCCGCAGGGCAGGCCCTGGTCGTAGCGCCACGCGGCCTGGCGCGCCATCAGCTCGGCGGCGTCCAGCCGGATCTGGGCCTCGGCGAGCGGGAAGGCGACGCCCTGGTTCTGGCCGATCGGGCGCTCGAACACGACCCGCTCCTTGGCGTACCGGGTCGCCTTCTCGATGGCCGCGCGCCCGATCCCCAGCGCCTCGTGGGCGAGCAGGATGCGCTCCGGGTTGAGCCCGTCCAGCAGGTACTTGAAGCCCTTGCCCTCCTCGCCGATACGCGCGCTCTCCGGAACGAAGAGATTGTCGATGAACACCTCGTAGGAGGAGACGGCGTTGCGGCCCATCTTCGGGATGGCCCGCAGGTCGATCTTCTCCCGGTCGATGTCGATGAGGAACAGCGTCATGCCGTCGGTGGGACGGGTGACCTCCTCACGCTTCGTCGACCGTGTGATGAGGATCATCTTCTGCGAGTCGCCGGCCTTGGTGATCCAGACCTTCCGGCCATTGATCACGTAGCCGCCGTCGACACGCTGGGCGAACGTGGAGATCCGGGTGGTGTCGGTACCGGCGTTCGGCTCCGTGACGCCGAAGCAGACGTGCAGGGAGCCGTCCGCCGCCCGGGGCAGGATCTCCTTCTGCAGGTCGGCGCTGCCGTGCTTGACGATGGTGTTCAGGCCGAAGATCGTCAGGTGCATCGTGCTGCACCCGTTCATGCCGGCACCGGAGGCCGCGATCTCCTCCAGCAGCAGCGCCGCCTCGGTGATGCCCAGCCCGCCGCCGCCGAACTCCGTCGGGATGGCGATGCCGAGCCAGCCGCCCTCGGCGAACGCGTTGTAGAACTCCCACGGGAACTCGCACTTCTGGTCCTTGTCCGCCCAGTAGTCGTCCCCGAAGCTGCGGGCGAGCTCGCGCGCCCCGGCCCTGAGCTGCTCCTGATCCGAAGTGAGTTCGAAGTGCATCGGTCGACCTTCCACTGGACGAGGCTGAGCGGGACGGCGGCGGGACCCGGCGGGATCCGCCATGACAGACAATCCCGTGCCGGGCGCCGCTGCGCATCTGATTCGCCAAAGACGAACATCGCGTTCCGTATGCTAATTGGTAGCGGTGTGTGGTCGAATGACTCTCGCTTCGACATCTGTACGGGGGGCGGTCGGAGTCGGCCACCGGAACGGACCGGAAGTTTTCCGAACGGCAGCCGATCCGGGTGGCGAAACGGTCACGCGGACGACTCGCGCCCGGCATGGGCTGATTCGGATCCTTACCGAACCCGAACAGGACCCTCGCCGGTTCCTGATGTTGCGCCGCCATCCTCGGTGCCATGGCTCTCGCCACCGCATCCGGCCCAGCCGCCACAACGCCGGGCCGGGTCAGCCCACCCACCCCGGCCGAGGAGCGGGCCCCGGCCGAGGGGCGGGCGGCCCTCGCGCTGCTGTTCCGCCGGGCCGGCTTCGGCGCCCGCCCCGACGAGCTCGACGCCGCCGAGAAGGCCGGCTTCGAGGCGACCGTCGACAGCCTGCTGCGAGCACGCGACCGCCCGGATCCCGCCGCGGTGGCACCACCCGACCTCGACCGGGAGGCCGATCACCGACCCCCGGACCTCGCTGACAAGGCGGCCCGCGCCGCCTACGCGAAGGGCCTGCGGGAGCGTACCGAGGCGCTGATCGGCTGGTGGCTGCGCCGCATGGTGGCGACCGCCGACCCGGTCACCGAGAAGCTGACTCTCTTCTGGCACGGCCACTTCGCCACCTCCATCCAGAAGGTGCGGTCACCGGCCCTGATGCTGGCGCAGAACGAGATCCTCCGCCGCGTCGGCCGCGGCCGGTTCGACGAGCTGACGCTCGCGGTCGCCCAGGACCCGGCGATGCTGCTCTGGCTGGACGCCGGCCGCAACGTCAGGGCCAACGCCAACGAGAACTTCGCCCGCGAGCTGATGGAACTGTTCACCCTCGGTATCGGCGCGTACGGCGAGACCGACGTCCGCGAGGCCGCGCGGGCGTTCACCGGCTGGCGGGCCGACCGGTCCGGGCGGTTCACCGTGCTGGCCCGCCAGCACGACTCCGGCACCAAGACCGTGCTGGGGCATACCGGGAACCTCGGCGGCGAGGACGTCATCGACCTCGTGACGCACGCGTCGGCGTCCCCGCGCTGGGTGTGCTCCCGGCTGTGGAGCCGGTACGCGGCACCGGTGGCACCGGGCGATCCGGCGATCGCCGGGCTGCTGGCCGCCTACGGTCCCGGTCTCGACACCGGCGCGGCGCTGCGCGCGATGCTGCTCGCGCCGGGCCTGCGCGCCACCGCCGGGCAGCTGGTCGTCCCGCCGGTGGAGTACGTCGTCGGTGTGCTCCGCGCGCTGCGGCTCGCGGTACCGGAGCCGGGTGCGGCGGCGGGGGCGGGGGCGGCGGGTGCGGCGGCGCCGAGCCGCCTGATCGCGGTGCTGCGCGGCCTCGGGCAGGTCCCGTTCGTCCCGCCGAGCGTGGGTGGCTGGCCGGCCGGCGGCGCCTGGCTGACGACCGCGGCGAGCCTGACCCGGACCCGGTTCGCCACCGCGGTCACCGGCCTGGCCGACCTGTCGGCGGTGGCGGACGTCCCGCCCGGTGAACGGGTCGACGCCGCGGCCCGGCTGCTCTCGGTGCCGGCGTGGAGCACCCGCACCCGCGACGCGCTGTCGGCGGCCCGGGACGACCCGCGGCAGCTGGTCACCCTCGCCCTGCTCGCCCCCGAGTACGTCGTCACCTGACCGACTCCGACTCCCGACTCCGACTCCCGACTCCGACTCCCGACTCCGGCCCGGAACCGCGGCCCCGGCCTCGAACCGCGACCCCGAACCGCGGCCCGGAGCCGCGACCCCGACCTGACCCGGAAGGACCGCCATGCCGCTGAGCCGCCGCCGTTTCCTCCTCGCCTCCGGCGTGACCGGGGCCGCGGCCGTCGCCGCCGGGGCCGGGGCCGTCAGCTGGGATGTCCTGCACGACGCGGCGACCCGGCGACCACTCGCGGACGGCACCGGCATCCTCGTGATCGTCACCCTCTACGGCGGCAACGACGGGCTCGACACCCTCGTGCCCATCGAGGACCCGGCGTACCGCACCGCCCGCGGCGACCTCGCCGCGGCAGCCCAGGACGTCCACCCGCTCGCCGACGGCCTCGCGCTCGCCCCGGCGCTGTCCGGCCTCGCCGGGTTGTGGAACGCGGGCCGGCTCGCGGTCGTGTCCGGAGTCGGGTACCCCGAGCCGGACCACAGCCACTTCCGGTCGATGGCCATCTGGCAGTCGGCGTCGCCACGCGCGGCGTCCACCTCCGGCTGGATCGGGCGGTGGCTGGACGCCACGGCGACGCGGACCGGGTCGTCCGGCGGTGATCCGCTGCTCGCGCTGGCGATCGGGCCGACGCTCCCGCCACTGCTCGTCGGCGAGCACGCGGTCGGCGCGGCCGTCCCCACCGGCCAGTTCGCCGCGCCGGGCGGCCGGGCGGGGGAGCTGCTGCGGACGCTGTACCGCCCCGACCCGGCCGACAGCCCGCTGCGGGCCCGCGTGGCGCGGTCCGGGGCCGACATGTTCACGGTCGCCGGCGCTCTCGGGCCGGTGCTGGCCGACACCCCCGAGCGTGCCGCGGGGACCTCCGGCCAGCTCGAGGGCGCGGCGCCCGGCGGCGGTGACTCCGGCGCTGCCGGCGGTGCCGGGGATGACGGCGGTGACGGCGGTGATGGCGGTGAGCTGGGCGTGCAGCTCGACGTGGTGGCCCGGGCGATCGCCGCGGGGGTGCCGACCCGGGTCTACTCGGTGAGCCTCGGCGGCTTCGACACTCACGCCGCCGAGAGCGGCACCCACGCCCGCCTGCTCGGCGAGCTCGACGCCGCGCTGACCCGCTTCGACCGGGCTCTGGCCGCCGGCCCGCGGGCCGGCGCCGTGACGACGATGGTCTACTCGGAGTTCGGGCGGCGGGTCGTACCCAATGCCAGCGGAGGAACCGATCATGGAACGGCGGGCCCCGTGCTGATCCTGGGCCACCCGGTGCGCGGCGGCTGCTTCGGCGAGCAGCCCAGCCTCACCGCGCTCGACGACGGCGACCTGCGGGTGACCACCGACTTCCGCTCGGTGTACGCGACCCTGCTGGAAGGCGTGCTCGGGACCGAGGCGGACGTCGTCCTCGGCTCGGACGCACGCCTTCCCCGCCTGGCGTTCGTCTGACCGGCCGGTCGTGCCAGCCCATCCGGTGTCGGTCCTGCCGACACCGGCAAGCACACTCGAACCGGTGGATACCCGTGTGCCCGCGGACAGGGACGATCTCCGCGCCGACCTGATCCTCGTGATCGAGGACGAGGCGCACATCGCCGCGCTCATCCGCATGTACCTCACCCGGGAGGGTTTCGAGGTCCAGATCCGCACCGACGGCCCGACCGGCCTCACCGCCGCGCGCACCCTCGGGCCCGCCGCGATGATCCTGGACGTCCGCCTGCCCGGCCTGGACGGCCGCGAACTGCTGCGCACCCTGCGCGCCGAGGGCGACTGGGTTCCGGTGCTGATGGTGACCGCCCGGGACGAGGAGGTGGATCTCGTCGTCGGGCTTGAGCTCGGCGCCGACGACTACCTCACCAAGCCGTTCTCCCCGCGGGAGCTCGTCGCGCGGCTGCGGGCCGTCCTGCGGCGGACGTCCGGCCCGGCCGCGTCGGCGAGGGCCGCGTCGGCGCGGGACGCACCGGCGCGGGGCACCGTCACGAGCCCGAGCCCGAGCCCGGACCCGACCTCGATCTCCGGCTCCGAACCGGGCCGCCTGCTGCGCGCCGGCGAGGTCCGGCTGGATGTGGACCGCCGCCGGGTGATGGCCGGCGAGCGGGAGGTGACCCTGACCGCCACCGAGTTCGACCTGCTGGCGGTGCTGATGCGCCGGCCCGGCCTGGTGCACACCCGGGACCGCCTGCTGGCGGAGGTCTGGGGCTATCAGGCGGCGGCCGGCAGCCGGACCGTCGACGTCCATGTGGCGCAGCTGCGCGCGAAACTCGGCCCGGCGAGCCCCCTGCGCACAGTCCGCGGCGTCGGCTACACCGCCGATGCGTGACGGCCGACGGCCCGCGGGCCTCGCCGCGCGCATCGCGTTGGCGACCACCGCCGTCGCGGTGCTGGCGGTGGCGCTCACCGGAACGATCTTCGCCGGTCTGGTCGGGGGCGCCGCGGACGACGAGGCCCGCCGCGCGCTCGGCCGGCAGGCGGACGTCGTCGCGACACTGTTCGCCCGGCCGAACGCCACGGCGGACCTGAGGGCCGGGGTGGCCCGGACGATCGCGGCTCAGCGGGTGACCTTCGTGCGGGTCACGGCTGACGGCCGCCCGATCACCCGCCAGGGTCCCGGGGCCGGCCACGGCCTCGAACTGCCCGCGGACGTCCTCACCAGGATCGGCGCCGGGCAGGACGTCGGCGCGGCGCGCACGGTCGGTGGTCGGCGGGTGATCGTGGCGGCCAGGCCGCTCGACGGCGGCGGGGCCATCGCGCTGGTGCAGCCCGCGACAGAGAACGGTGAGCTGGCCGGCGCGATGCTGCGGCGGTTCGGGGTCGCGCTGGCCGGCGGGCTCGCCGCGGCGACGGCCGTCGGGCTGCTGCTCGCCAGCCGGCTCGCCCGGCCGCTGCGGCGCCTCGCCGAGGTGGCGGACCAGCTCGCCGCGGGGCGCCGAGGCCGCGACCCGCGGGCCGCCGTGCGCCCGGAGCACAAGGCCTCGGAGCACGTGGCCTCGGAACACAAGGCCTCGGAGCACGTGGCCCCGGAGCGGGCGGGAGGTCCGGGGTGGCTGGGCCGTCCCGGGTGGTTGGGAGGGCCGGGGCGGGTGGGCCGTCCGGGGCGGGCGGTCGCGGAGACGGTGACCGTCCGCTCAGGGCCGGCGGAGGTCGCGGACGTCGGCGCGGCGCTCGACGGTCTCGCCGCCGCGCTCGCCGAGAGCGAGGACCGCCAGCGCAGGTTCCTGCTGTCCGTCTCGCACGAGCTGCGCACACCGCTGACCGCGGTGCGGGGCTTCGCCGAGGCCCTCGCGGACGGCGTGACCGAACCGGACGACGTCACCAGCACCGGGCGCATCATTCTCGGCGAGGCCCAGCGCCTGGACCGGCTGGTCAGCGACCTGCTCGACCTGGCCCGCCTCGGCGCCGACGACTTCCGTGTCGATCTCGCCGAGGTCGACCTGCGGGCACTGATGTCCGAGGCGGCGGCGGTCTGGCGCCCCCGCTGCGAGGCTGCCGGTGTCCGTCTCGGGGTCGAGCTGCCCGGCGCGCCGGTGCCCGCCCGCACCGATCCGATGCGGTTCCGCCAGATCGTGGACGGCCTGGCCGAGAACGCCCTGCGGGTGGTGCCGGCCGGCCAGCCGGTGGTGATCGCGCTGCGCGCGGACCCGGTCGCCGCCGTGATCGAGGTCCGTGACGGTGGTCCCGGCCTCACCGACGACGACCTCGCTGTCGCCTTCGAGCGTTCGGCGCTGTTCGAGCGTTACCGCGGCCGGCGGCCGGTCTTGACCGGGGTGGGTCTCGCGCTGGTCGCCGGCCTGACCCGCCGGCTCGGTGGCACCCCCTTCGCCGGCCACGCCCCGGAGGGCGGGGCGGCGTTCGGCGTCTCGCTGCCGGTAGGCGACGATGCCACAGCAACCGACCACGAAGGGGGCGTGTATGCCGGAGACCGTTGAACCGGCGAGCCCGTCCGCCGGGCGCCGGTGGCGGCTGCCGATGGGTGCGCGTTCCGCCGAGGAGCCGCACCGGGCCTCCACCCCGCTGGAGCTGCTGTTCGACCTGACCTTCGTGGTGGCCATCGCCGCCGCCGCGGCGGAGCTCGGGCATGCCGTGGCCGACGACCACCTGGGCCACGGTGTCGTCGGTTTCGTGATGGTCTTCTTCGCCATCTGGTGGGCCTGGATGAACTTCACCTGGTTCGCCTCCGCGTATGACAGCGACGACGTCCCGTACCGGCTGCTGACCCTGCTGCAGATGGCCGGGGTGCTGGTGCTCGCGGCGGGCGTGCCGGCCGCCTTCGACGACACCGACTACACCGCTGTCACCGTCGGCTACGTGATCATGAGGGTTGCGATGGTCACGCAGTGGGTGCGTGCCGGTCGTGGCGATCGGGCCAGCCGGGCGACCGCGTACCGCTACGCGCTGGGCACCGCCGTGATCCAGGCCGGCTGGCTCGCCCGGCTCGCGCTGCCGGACACCGCCGGGCTGATCGCGTTCTTCGTACTCGTGCCGCTGGAGCTGGCCGTCCCGCCGTGGGCCGAGCGCGCGGCCCGGACGTCCTGGCATCCCCATCACATCGCCGAGCGCTACGGGCTGTTCGTCATCATCGTGCTCGGGGAGAGCGTGCTGGCCGCGTCCCGGGCGCTCGCGCCGGCCGTCGAGGCGGGCGCGACCGCCGACACCGTCCTGCTCGGTGCCGGCGGGCTGCTGCTGCTCTTCGGATGCTGGTGGCTGTACTTCGCGGCTCCCGCCGGGCACGGGCTCGCCCGCCACCCGGAGCGGGCGTTCGGATGGGGTTACGGCCACTACGGTGTCTTCGCCGCGCTGGCCGCGCTGGGTGCCGGTCTGGAGGTGGCGGCGGAGACGCTCGTCCATCACATCAAGGTGTCCGACGGTGTCGTCGGGTTCGCGATCGCACTGCCGATCATCGTGTTCCTGCTGCTGGTGTGGGTGTTGCACGCCCCGTTGCACGCGTTCCCGATCACCGGCCTCGGTGTTGTCGTCATCGCCTGCGGCGCACTGGCCGCCATCGCGGCCGCGGCCGCGGCGGGCCTGCCACTGCCCTGGTTCGCGGTCCTGGCGGCGCTGCCGGTGTGGGCGCTCGTCGCGCTGGTGGTGGTCCTGGACGACCGGCAGGCCCGCGCCGCCGGAGGCTAGCCCCGCAAACGGGACGCAAGGTTGCTTGGCGATCCGCAAGCGGTGAGGATTTCGGATGCTGCCGCAGCCAGAATCCTCACTTCTTGCTCGAGAGCAGTGGCGACGGCGGAAACCCGAAGCTCGGGGTTCTACGACGGGCTCCCGAACGACCACAATCCTGCACTCGGCGGACTCGCCCTCTTGCCCCCTGGCCATCACGCTCAGGCGCCCAGCCGCGTTCGTTGAGTGGTTACGGCCGTGCGGTCACCGGTTCCCGCCCAGGTCGCGGGCCAGCGCGAGGGCTGTGCGATGCAGCGCGGCGAGCGGCACGACCGTGGTGACGAGGCCGAGGTCCTGAGCCTGCGCGGCGGTCAGGATGGCGCAGGCCGAAGCCGAGCTGCCTGCTGGAGCCGAGCCGCCTGCCGTGACCGAGCTGCCTGCTGTGACCGAGCTGCCTGCTGTGACCGAGCTGCCTGCCGTGACCGAGCTGCCTCCCGGAGGCGGGCTGCCTGCCGCGGCCGGGCCGCCGCCCGTGCCGGTCACGGGGCGGGCGAACTCGGCGTCGTCAGCGGCGACGACCAGGTCGCAGGGCGAGCAGAGCAACACCCCGCCTGCCATGCACCGGCCCTGGACCGCCGCGACCGCGGGCTTGGGGATGTCGCGCCAGACCTGGGCGTAGTGGAGCTGCTGGCGGACCTCCCAGTCGTGGTCACCATTGCACGCACCAGCCGCGGCGACCACCGCGCTGTCGCGGGCTCCGGCACCGGCGCGGGCTCCGGCACCGGCGCGGGCTCCGGCACCGGCTCCGGCTCCCGCGCGGTCGCCGGAGCCGTCCGGCCCGGCGAAGAAGTTCGGGCCGGTTGATCTCAGCAGGATGACCCGAGCCCGACTGTCCGCCGCGGCGGTCTGCCAGGCGTCGTCCAGCTCGCGCAGGAGCTGCGCGTGGTGGGCGCCGCGGGCGCCGTGGTCCTCGACGGCGCGGGGCCGGCGGAACGTGATGACACCGATGTGATCGTCGACGACGTCGTAGCCAACATGCTCGGGACGCATCGGTCTCCTTCGCCGGAAGCAGGCGGACGGATGCAAACCGTGATCGACGGCCCCCGAAATTCGGTGCCGATGCCGCATTGACCCACACCGGCACACCGAGGGTCAACAGATCCCAACACCGGCGACCGGTGGCGTCCCGAGCTCGTGCGGGCGCCGGGTGCCAGGGTGAAAACGGGCGACTGGAAGGGGCTGGTGTGGAGATCACCGGAATGATGCTCGCGCTGCTGGAGATCCCGGCGGAGTTCACCGCGGAGTACAACCGCTGGTACGACCTCGATCACATGCCCGAGCACCTCGCCAAACCGGACGTGCTGGCCGGCCGCCGCTACGTGGCGGCTCGCGACCTGCGCGCCGCGCCGGGGATCGTCCGCTCGGACCTGCTCGGCGGGCATCCGCCGTACCTGACCACCTACTGGTTCGGCGGGCCGCTCGACATGTGCGGGGAGCAGGCCCGCGAGGGCTGGCTCGCGCTGGACCGGACGATCCTGCGTTCCGGGCGGTTCTGGCGGCCCGGGCGGGCGCGGCACAACTCGCGGTGGCGGGTCACCTCGGCGTGGACCCGCCCCGGCTGCCTGGTCCGTCCGGTGGCCGTGCCGTACCTGGCCCACCGCGGAGTGATCGTGGCGCTGGGGCGGGCACCGTCGGCCGACCGGCTGGGCGAGGCGGTGGACTGGTGGGAGCGGGTGCACCTGCCCGACCTGGCGGCGGTGCCCGGCGTGCTCGCCGCGGTCCGGCTGGGCTGGGCCGACGACACGGCCGCTCCGGGGGCCGACGACGCGGCCGCTCCGGGGGCTGCTCCAGGGGCCGATCCGGGCCGGGGGTCGTCGGCCCAGGAGCAGGGGCACTCCGACCTGGTGTTGCACCTGCTGCTGTGCGAGGACGATCCCGCGGCCGTGATGGAGCGGATCGACCGGGCCAGGGTGTACTGGCGGGCCGTCGGCCGGTACCCGGCCCACCGCGGGGCGTACGAGGAGCTCGCCTTTCTGCCGTACCGGTCGATCGTCCCACTGGAGTACGACTTCGAGATCGGCGCGGACGACGAGGCCGCCACCGGGACCGCCGGCGAGGCTGCCGCCGGGACCGCCGCCGGAAGCGCTGGCGAGGCTGCCGCCGGAACCGCTGACGGGTGAGCTGACCGGTGTCCCAGTTGCGGGCCTGGTCGGCTGCCGGCGGCACCCGGCGCAGGCCAGTATCGCTGCTGCTGGGGGGTCCGCTCGGGCTCCGGACGTCCGATGTCGCGGCAAGGGTTGAACGCTGGTCAAATTCGCCTATAAGTTTTTGTCACCTCCTGCGGACCTGGATGTCGCGTGAGGGGTCGAGCAACGTGGAGGTATCAGACTGTGCTGCTGGAGTTGGACGCTGATCAGGAAGTCCTGCGGGAGGCGACGGCCCGATATCTGACCGACCGCGTCCCGGTCGACCGGATCAGGGCGCTTCGTGACGACCCCGCCGGCTTCGACGCGGGCTACTGGCAGGCCGGGGCGGAGCTCGGCTGGACGTCCCTGCTGGTCTCGGAGGAACACGGCGGTGGGTCGATCAGCGGGTCGCCCCTGGTCGACCTGACGATCGCCGCCTACGAGTTCGGCGTGCGGTCGGCCCCGGGCCCGCTGGCGTCGGCGAACGTCGTCGCCGCGGCGCTGAGCGCGGCCGGCGGTGAGGCGCACCTGGCGGTCCTGGAGGCGCTGCTCGCCGGGGAGACCATCGCGTCGTGGGCGCACACGGAGCCCGCGCCGAACGACCGGCTGGGCACGGTGACGCTGACCTGCCGGGTCGACGGCGACGAGATCGTCCTCGACGGGGTGAAGCGGCCGGTCGAGTCGGCCGGCCAGGCCGGGTACCTGCTGGTCACCGGGCGCGCCGAGGAGGGCCTCACCCAGGTGCTGGTCCCGACCGACGCACCCGGGATCACGATCACCCCGCTGAAGACGGTCGACCTGACCCGGCGCTTCTCGACGGTGCGGTTCGACGGTGTGCGGGTGCCGCGCAGCGCCGTCGTCGGTGAGCTGGGCGGTGCCGCGGAGCAGGTGGAACGCCAGCTCCAGATCGCGCTGGTGATCCTGACCGCGGAGAGCGTCGGCGCGATGCAGACCGCGTTCGACCTGACCGTCCAGTGGGCTTTCGAGCGCTACTCGTTCGGTCGGCCGCTGGCCTCCTACCAGGAGCTCAAGCACCGCTTCGCGGACATGAAGTCGTGGCTGGAGGCGGCGCACGCCATCAGCGACAAGGCGGCCGCCGCGGTGGACGCCCAGTCGCCCGACGCGGCCGAGCTGGTCAGCATCGCCAAGGCGTTCATCGGCGACTACGGGTCCGAGCTGCTGCAGGACTGTGTCCAGATGCACGGTGGTATCGGTGTGACCTTCGAGCACGACCTGCACCTCTACCTGCGCCGGGTCGTGCTTGACCGGGCGCTGTTCGGAACACCGGCCGAGCACCGGCAGCGCATCGCCGGTGTGGTCGAGCACCTCAAGGAGCGGTCAGCATGAGCACGGGCGCGACAGGCGGCAGCGCCGCGACGGCGAGCGACATCGAGGACGTCGAGAGCTTCCGGCTCCGGGCGCGGAACTGGATCCGCTCGAACCTGGCGCCGCTCTCGGCGGACGCCCTGGTCGGCGTGATGCGGGCCAGCCACAGCGACGAGGAGGAGCTCGCCTCCATCGCTCGCCAGCGCGAGATCCAGCGGATGTTCTTCGACGCGGGCTTCGCCGGCATCTGCTTCCCCAAGGAGTACGGCGGGCAGGGCCTCACCCCCGAGCACCAGGCCGCCTTCAGCGAGGAGATCTCCGGGTACGAGTACCCGTCGGAGATCCAGGCGCCGACCTTCTCGCCGTGCGCCGCGGTGCTCCTGGACTTCGGCACCGAGGAGCAGAAGCGCCAGCACATCCCGGCGATCCTCAAGGGCGAGGAACTGTGGATGCAGTTCCTGTCCGAGCCGAGCGCGGGCTCGGATGTCGCCGCGGCGCTGACCACGGCGGTCCGGGACGGTGATGACTGGATCCTCAACGGCTCCAAGATCTGGACGACCGGCGCCTGGTGGTCCGACTGGGGCCTGGTGCTGGCCCGCACGAACTGGGACGTGCCGAAGCACCGTGGTCTGACGGTCTTCATCCTGCCGATCCACCAGGACGGCATCGAGGTGAACCGCATCGAGATGCTCAACGGCAACAAGGAGTTCTGCCAGGAGTTCATCACCGACGTGCGGGTGCCGGACTCCGACCGGGTCGGCAACGTCGACGACGGCTGGACCGTCGGCACCCGGTGGATGTTCCACGAGCGCATGCTGCACAACTCGCCCCTGGTCACCATTCCCAAGGGCGGGGCGCGCGGCAGCATCCGCGCCGCCCACCTCGTCGAGATCGCCCGCGACGCGGGTCGCCTCGACGACCCGCTGGCCCGGGACCTCATCGGTGAGGGCCGCACGCTCGACGTCGTCACCCACGCCCTGCAGGAGCGGATCGCCGTCGGCCTGCGCTCCGGCCGGATTCCGGACCAGTCGGCGGCCGTCGGGCGGCTGTTCACCGGTGTGGTCGCCGCGCGGACGACGACGCTGGCCTTCGAGATCGCCGGCGGCACGGGCGCGGCCTGGGAGGACGCCGACGGCGCGACCGCCGAGTGCGGCAACGACTACCTGCTGCGGCAGGTGAGCTGCATCGGTGGCGGCACCACCGAGATGGCCCGCAACGTCGTCTCCGAGCGGGTGCTCGGCATGCCCCGGGAGCAGGCGCTCGACCGCGGGGTGGCGTTCCGCGACGTGCCGCGGGGCGGCTCGAGCCGCCGCTGAGCACACTCCCGGCCCCTGGCCGGGAAGGCTGTCCTGCGACAACAGCGCGGGCCCCGTCCGGACTACTGCGGACGGGGCCCGCGCTGGGCGTTTCGGCCTGGTCAGCAGCCAGCGGTCAGCGGCCAGCGGTCAGCAGCCGGCTCAGGTGTTGCGGCCGCCGTTGACACCGATGACCTGACCGGTGACATAGCCGGCCTCCTCGGAGACGAGGAACGAACAGGCCGCGGCGATGTCCTCCGGCAGCCCCGCCCGGCGCACCGGTGTGCGGGCCGCGAGCTCGTCGACGGTCGAGCCGAAGAAGCCCCGCTCCTCGTTGCGGCGCGTCATCGGGGTGTCGATGAAACCGGGCGGAATCGTGTTCACGGTGATGCCGGACGGCCCGAGCTCCAGCGCGAGCGCCTTCGTGAAGCCCATGACGCCCGCCTTCGAGGCGACGTAGTGGGTCATGTACGGCTGGCCGCTGTGGGCACTGGACGAGGAGATGTTGACGATCCGGCCCCAGCCGGCCTCGACCATGTCGGGGACGACGGCCTGGCAGCAGTGGAACGTCCCGGTCAGGTTGACGGTGAGGATCGACGTCCAGGCTTCGACGGTGATGTCGAGGAAGCGCTTGAAGCCCTCCTTGCCGGCCGAGTTCACCAGGATCGCGACCGGCCCGAAGCGCTCACGGACCTCCGCCAGCGCCTGGTCGATGTTCGCGCGGTCGGCGACGTCGACGGTGGCCGACAGGGCCGTTCCGCCGGCCGCCTCGATCTCCTCGGCGACGCCCTTGGCCTCGCCGCCGTTGAGGTCGAGCACCGCCACCTGGGCGCCGTCCCGGGCCAGGCGGACGGCGCAGGCGCGGCCGATCCCCGAGGCGCCACCGGTGACGACCGCTACCTTGCCGGCGAGTGTCCCAGCCATCTCCACACTTCCTTCCGCTGGTCGCCGGCGAGGGGGACCCGCCGGCGTGTCAGTGCGACGCCGGGAAGCCGGCGTCGTGGGCGTTGTCCCGGCGGCGCACACCGTTCAGGAAGAGCGCGACCGCGTGGCGCAGGTGCCGCTCGGCGGCCTCCGGGTCCCGAGTGATGCCGAACGTGGCCAGCCAGGCCGGAGACATGCTGACGAGGGCGATGAACTGTTCCGCGGCGATCTCGACGTCGTCGACGACGATCGTTCCCCGCTCGGCGTGCCTGCGCAGCAGGCTCATGACCGCCTGCAGCCGCGGCGACCAGACGAGCGTCCGGGAGTGCGCGGCGAACTCGGGGAACCGCGCCGCCTCGGCGATCGCCATCCGGTGCAGTGCGACGAGGTCGGGGTCCACCGCCCGGGCCAGCAGCGACCGCGCGATGACGGTCAGGCCCTCGGTCAGGCCGTCGGGCACCCGGTCGAGCTCGACAGGGTCCCTCTCGTGCCGGGCGAGCGCCCATGAGATCACGGCGAGAAACAGGGTCCGCTTGTCGGCATAGCGCGCGTAGAGGGTGCGCTTGGTGATCCCCGCGGCCTGCGCGACCGCCTCCATCGTGGTCCGGTCGTAGCCGTCCCGCAGGAAGATCTCGACGGCTGCCCGACGCAGGCGCGCGGTGATCTCGGCTGCCTCGGCCGGTGTCGGCCGTCCGGTGCGGGTCCGCACCACCGCCCCGGTCTCGGTGGTCTCGGCCTCCGACTTCATGCCATAAGTAGACTGACTCGTATACTTACTGTCAAGTCTTGCCCCGCTCGTCCAGCCTGGCGGACCGCGAGGGGCTCGGCCCTTGCTACCTGGTCCGACCTCTGATGTGATGGGCGTCAAGTATACGTTGAGGTCTACTTTTGGCCGTGCCGCGACGGGTTCGAAGGTCGGGAGCCGGCGGGAGGGGGCGCGCGATGACGGACGCGGGTCCGGGCAGCGATCCGGCGGGCGGCCACCCGGCGGACGGCGATCCAGGGAGCGGCGGTCCAGGGAGCGGCGGCCCGGTGGTCGGCTTCGTCGGCCTGGGCAACATGGGCGGGGTGCTGGCCGCGAACCTGGTCGCCGCGGGGCTCGAGGTCGTGGCGTTCGACCCCGCCGGGCCGGAGCGGGTGCCGGCCGGTGCCGCCGGCGCCGGCGGTGTCGCCGAGGTAGCCGGGCGGGCCGAGGTGATGGTGCTCAGTCTTCCGAACGGTGCGGCCAGTCAGCAGGTCGCCGAGCAGATCGTCGGGTCGGCGGATCGGCGGGCCACCCAGGTCGTGGACACCTCGACGATCGGGGTGGCGGCGGCACGGCGGGTGGCCGCGCTGCTGGTCGGCGCGGGTATCGGCTACGTCGACGCCCCGGTGTCGGGCGGTGTCGCGGGGGCCCGGGCCCGCACGATCGCGGTGATGTTCGCCGGTTCGGATGACGACTGCGCGGCGGTCGGGCCCGTTCTCGCCGGTCTGAGCGACCGGTGCCTGAGGGTCGGCGTGCGGCCTGGGCTCGCCCAGGCGCTCAAGCTGGCGAACAACTTCCTCTCCGCCACCGCGCTCGTCGCCACCAGTGAGGCTGTCGCGTTCGGCACCGCGGCCGGCCTCGACCTGGCCACCATGCTGGACGTCCTGAACGGCGCGAGCGGTCAGAACACGGCGACCAGTGACAAGTTTCCCCACCACGTTCTCACCGGGCGCTACGCCGCCGGCTTCGCCAACACGCTGATGGCCAAGGACGTGGCGCTCTACCTGGAGGCTGTCGGAGAGCTCGGCCGCCCGCCGGTGGTCGCCCCGGTCACGGCGCGGGTGTGGAACCGGTTCGCGGCCGCCGAGGCCGGGGCCGACTTCACCCGGATCTACCCGTTCGTTCGGGACGGCTGACCTCTCCCGGCACCGGTCTCCCGCGGTGCCGATCTCGCCGGAGCCCGCATCTCGCGGCCCGTGGCCGGCTCGGGGAAACCTCCGTGAAGAAACCGGAAAAATGGCTTCGAAGTGGCCGCGAAATGAAATACATGGCCGCCGGTGAGTGGTTCGCGAAAATGGTTTCGGTCGCGCTTCTCAATGGGCTGCGAACGCTTCTTCCGTGGCCTGTTCGGGTCACTCCTTCCGTTCGTCATCTTTCCGCTCTCCTTAACGGAAATATGCCTCTCGTTAATGGAGAATATTGCTCACGGTCTGACGGCTGATGCGGCGGGAGCCGGCCGATGCCACACTTCGCGAACCCGTCTGGGGGGCCGGGTCGAGCGCTACCCGCGACCGAGCGCGGAGCTGATGAGCTACGAGGAGTCGACCTCGCTGGAGCGCTGTGGGCGGGCGCAGAAGGTGATCTTCAACTGGACCTCCAGAGCGGCGGAGAAGCGCACGGCGGGCTGTTCTCGAAGCCGCTATATAGGGTTCTCTTAGATGCCCTCGTGATGCCGGTGAGAATTGTGCTATGGGCGGCCCCTGCGAGTGCCTGCGGGCCCGGGCTGGCGGCTGGTCGAGGGTCAATCAGCGGCTCTTGACCAGTCGAACACCAGGTGATAGGCATTTTGTGGGCCCAGTAGCGTGGGTTGCGTTCGAATGGGCTGTGGTCACCCTGGACGATGGTCGCTTGGGCTGTGGTCACCCGGGCGGTGGTCGGGCTCGGTCGATCGGGTGCTTTCGGGGCCGGGCTCGGCGATGATGGCCTGAAGGCACCCAATGTGATCGCTATCACGGTCGGTTGTCGGGCGTGTGCCGGGGTCGGGCCGCGTGCGCTGGGTTCAAGGGCATGTGCTGGGTTCAAGGGCAGAGGAGCCGCCTACATGGCACGGATCGAACCGCGTCCCCTGCGGGAGTGGCCGAAGGAGATGCGCGCGGCCCTCGCGGCGATGACTCCGGAGGCGCCCCGGCATCCTCCGCTGCCCACCGAGGGGCGCTCCAAGGCCCTGAACACGCTGGGAACGATGGCCCACCATCCCGAGCTGGCCCACGCGTTCTTCACGTTCAACGGGCACATCCTGCGCGGTACGACGCTAACGCTGCGTCAGCGCGAGATGATCGTCCTGCGGGTGGCCACGGTGCGCAAGGTCGGCTACGAGTGGGCGCAGCACGTGATCATGGCTCGCGATCTCGGCATGACCGACGCGGAGATCGCGCGGGTGGCCTGGGGCCCGGACGCGCCCTTCCTGGACCCGCTCGACGCGGCCCTCCTGCGCGCTGTCGACGAACTGATCATCGACGGCGGGATCGGTGCGGCGACGTGGGAGTTTCTCGCCAGCAAGCTCGACGTGCAGCAGCTGCTCGACATCATCTTCACCACCGGCACCTACGACATGCTCGCGATGATGATGAGCTCGTTCGAGCTGCCACTCGACGACGACCTCCACGAGAGCCACGACTGACCGTCGCGAGCCGGAACTGACCGTTTGACCGTCGTGAGCCGGAACTGACCGTTGCGAGTCACGACCGCGAACGATCCCGCCGCCCTGGCATCGGCCGGGGGCGGCACCGCACCGTACCGATGATCTGACCGGAAGGCCCCACGGACGGTTTGACCGGACGGTCCGATCAGGACGATCTGACAGGAGTTTCCCCATGGCCGGGACCGTGTCCCCGATCAGCCCCGAGGTCGGCGTCGAGGTCGCCGGCCTGCGAGGCCACCAGCTCGTCGATCCGGCCGCCGCGGCGGAGTGCCAGGCGCTGCTGGAGAAGCACGGCGTGGTGGTCTACCGCGAGCTGAACATCGACGACGCCGATCTTGTCGCCTTCAGCCGCATGCTCGGCACCGTCGTGGTCGCGCCCACGGGCGGGATCGAGGGTCTCCCCGAGGTTTCGAAGATCACCCTTGACCCGGCGGAGAGCGTGCTCGCCGCGTACCGCAAGGGCACGTTCTTCTGGCACATCGACGGCGCGAACGACGAGCTGCCGCAGAAGGCCACCCTGCTGACGGCGCGCCAGGTCTCCGACGAGGGCGGCGACACCGAGTTCGCGAACACCTACGCGGCCTACGACGCCCTGACGGACGACGAGAAGGCCCAGTTCGCCACGCTGCGCGTCGTGCACAGCTTCGCGGCCTCCCAGCGTCTGGCCGAGCCGGACGCCTCGGAGAAGACCCGGGCGCTGTGGGCCCGGGTGCCCAGCCGGGAGCACCCGCTGGTCTGGACCCGCCGCAGCGGGCGCAAGTCCCTGCTGGTCGGCGCGACCACCAGCCACGTCGTCGGCTGGCCGGAGGAGGAAAGCCGAGCCCTGCTCGACCGGCTGCTGGCCTGGTCGACGCAGCCGCGGTTCGTCCTGCGCCACCACTGGCGCCCGGGCGACCTGGTCATCTGGGACAACACCGGCATGCTGCACCGGGCAATTCCGTACACGGCTACGTCGCGCAGACTGATGCACCGAACCACCCTCGTAGGCGAAGAGGTCGTAGCCTGACCTCCGCACACCGAGCAGGTGCGCGAAAGGATGACGGGGATGGCGTCCATCGGGCTCCTCCGGCGGCGGTGGAAGCCGGCACCGGGGGCGGCGGGCGTCATCCGGGTTCGAACTGTCTGTCTGACGGAGGTCAGCATGCGAGTAGTCGTCGATTTCAAGCTGTGTGAGAGCAACGCGCTGTGCGTGGGCATCGCGCCGTCGGTGTTCGAGCTGGACGACAACGACTATCTGGTGATCCTGGACGAGGAGCCCGGCGAGGACCTGCGCGCCGACCTGAAGGCAGCCGTCGCGGCCTGCCCGAAGCAGGCCATCAGCCTCGCGGACGACTGAGCCCGGCCCGCGGGGGGAGCTGGCAGGGACCACGGGCGGCACGTCCGCCCGTGCACGTATTTCCTCCTGTCAAGCCCCGGCTGGAAGAAAAATGAGCCCCTTTGCTGCGTGAATTGCCGCCCGCTTCTCTACGATCATTCACGATGAAACCTCACCGACCCGGCGCTGTGCGCGTGCTGCGGGTGTCCCGCGCGGCCGGCCTGCCCGGCCTGTCGCGTGGTCCTTCCCGTGGCCGGTCGCACGCCGGGCCCACGGTGGCGAACGGAGCCCGGTCGGCCCGGCGGCGGCTGGCCGCCCAGCGGTTCTGGCAGCTGCCCGACAAGGAGCTCGATCGGCTGCTGGAGCTCGCCAGCGAGGTGGACCGGGTCGAGCTGAAGCTGGTCGTCCCGGTGGACGCCCACGACAGTTGTTGCGCGGCGCTCGGTGTCGACTTCACCCGAGGCCGCCGGCAGCGGGTCTTCTACCTCGACACCGCGGACCGCGCCCTGCACCGCAACGGTGCGGTCGCCCGGGTTCGCAGCATCGTCGGCGGCCCGGACGACGCGGTGGTCAAGCTACGTCCGATGGTTCCCGGCGACGTCTCCCGGCGGCTGCGCCGATCGAAGGACTTCGTCGTCGAGGTCGACGGAATGCCCGGCTACTACGTCTGCTCCGGCGCGCTGCGGGCCCGCCTCGGCGCCGACGACGTCGAACGGGTGATGGCCCAGGGCCGGGGCCTGCACCGCCTGTTCACCCGCCCGCAGCTGCGCCTGCTCAGCGCCCGTCTGCCCACCGGTCTCGGCCTCGACCAGCTGCGGGTGTTCGGCCCGGTGGACGTGCGCCGGGCCAAGATCCGCCCGGAGGGGCTGGGCCGCCGCCTGCTCGTCGAGCGGTGGACCTACCCCGACGGCTCCCGCATCGTCGAGCTGTCGACCCGCTGTGCCCCCACCGAGGCCCTGCGGGTCGCCGCCCGCACCGCCGACGTCCTGCGCCGGCACGGGGTGGACCTCACCGGCCCGCAGCAGACCAAGACGCGCGCCACGCTGGACTACTTCGCGGCCGCCGGGCCGGCCCGGTCTGCCACGAAAGATGCGCCTGTCGGGGGGTCTGCGGGAAGCTGGGAAAAAGGCGACGCATCCGGCGCGCCGCGAGCGAGGAGGCCATCGCCGTGATCCGGCTCAGCGTGCTGTACCCGAAGACCGAGGGCGCGACGTTCGACCATGACTACTACCTGAACAAGCACATCCCGATGGCCTGCAGGATGTGGGGGCTGACCCAGGTGGAGGTCGACCGGGGCATCCGTGGGCCGTATGTGGCGGCAGCGCACTTCCGCTTCGACTCGATGGACGCCCTCAGCACGGCGATGAAGGCCGACAGCACCGCGATCGCCTCGGACCTGTCGAACTACACCACGATCACCCCGGTCATGCAGATCAGCCAGATCGATGGCGACGACTGAGCTGCTGCCGAGCAAGGTCTGAGGATCGTGGTCGTTGGAACAACCGAAATCCTCAGATCTTCGAGCTGCGGCTACGGGGGGCCGCTGCCCGGCGCATCGGGGATCAGCGCACCGGTGGGAGCGGCTGGCCGCCTGCCAGCACGGTCCGGAAGGGGTCACCGCGCTCGGTGAGCCGGGCCAGCAACGTGCGGATCGTGAAACCGTCCGGGCGCAACGACGGGTCGTCGAGCTCGTCCCAGTCGATCGGGGCCGACACCGGCGCACCGGCGGCGGCGCGCGGGCTGTACGGGGCGACCAGCGTCTTGTTCCGGGCGTTCTGCGTGTAGTCGAGCCGGGCGCGCCCGGCTCGCTCACGCACCTCCCACTTCCAGCTCACCAGCTCCGGGACGACGGCTCCGACCGCCCGCGAGAGCTGCTCCACCCAGTCACGGGTCTTGTCGAAGTCCGGCCCGGGCGTGATGGGAACCCAGATCTGGATGCCGCGGCGCCCGGTGACCTTGATCCCCGCCCGGACGTCGAGATGCGCGAGCGCCGTGCGGTGCAGCCGGGCCAGCACGAGGACGTCCTCCCAGGCCGTCTCCGTTCCCGGGTCCAGGTCGATGAGGGCGTAGGACGGGTGCCTCGGATCGTTCACCGGCGCCGTCCACGCATGCCATTCGAGCGCCCCGAAGTTGGCCGCCCACACCAGCGTGGCGGGCGAATCCACGACCAGATGCTCGGTGGTCCCCCCGGCGGCGGTACCGCCGCCGGGATGCCAGCGGGTGACCCAGTCGGGCGCGTGCGCCGGGACCTGCTTGTGCCAGAAGCCAGGGGCCTGCGCCCCGTTCGGGAAGCGGTGCATGTTCAGAGCCCGGCCGGCGAGGTAGGGCAGCACCGTCGGCGCGATCAGGGCCGCGTAGCGCACGAGGTCCCGCTTGGTCGCCGCGGGCCGTCCCGCCCCCGCTGGGAACAGCACCTTGTCGAGATTGGTGAGGCGTAGCCGCCGGCCGAAGACCTCCCAGACCCCGCCCGCGCCCAGCTCGTCGAGGGCCCGCAGCTCGTCGTCCCCCGGTGGCGGCGCCGCGGGATCCGCCGTGCCCACCGCGCCTGTCGTGCCCACCGCGCCCACCGCGCCTGTCGCGCCCACCGCGCCTGTCGCGCCCACCGCGCCTGTCGTGCCCACCGCGCCTGTCGTGCCTGTCGCGTCCGCCGCGTCCGCCGCGTCCTGGCCCGCGGACGGACCGGACCGCCAGATCCGGTCGGGCGCGGCCCGGACCTCGTCGTTGGTGCGGCCGCTGAGCACCGAGCGCGGGTGCTTCTCCGGGTCCCAGCCGGCCACAGCCTGTGCGTCCCGCTTGTGCAGCAGGAGCCACTGCGGCTCCTGCCGGCGGATCAGCACGAGCCGGCCCCGCAGCTTGTGGCCGAACACGTCCGCGTGCAGCTCGCCGGCGGCGACGGCGGCGACCGGGTCATCCGTGCCGTGCGGGGCCCAGGTGCCGATGTCCCACACGATCACATCACCGGCGCCGTACTGGCCGGCCGGGATCACCCCTTCGAAGTCCAGATACTCGACGGGATGGTCCTCGACGTGCACGGCCATGCGCCGCGCGGCGGGATCGAGCGTCGGGCCGTGGGGGACCGCCCAGCTCGCGAGAACCCCGCCCATCTCGAAGCGCAGGTCGTAGTGCAGCCGTCGGGCGCGATGACGCTGGACGACGAACCGCGCCGCGCCGTCGGGACCGAGGCGCGCCACCGTCAGACCACCGGCAGGCTCCGGGGTGGCGCCGAAGTCCCGCTTCCGCTGGTATCGGCCCAGCCGGCCGTCCGACTGCCCGGCCGACTCCGACCCGTCGGGTCGCGCCGACCCGTCAGGCGCTTCGGACGATCTGACCACCTGGCGCCTCCCGGCCCGGGGCGGTCCCTGCACGGGCCGCCCCCGGCACCCGGACCACCCCGACACCGCGGATCCCACACCAGGGGAGCGGCCCTGTGCAACGACCCGCGGCCACGCGGTGCGACGACCGCGACGACCGGCGACTACTCCGGGTCGTAGGCGAGGTTGGGGCGCAGCCACCTCTCGGCCTCGGCGACGCTCATGCCGCGCCGGGCCGCGTAGTCCTCGACCTGGTCACGGCCGATCCGCCCGACGGTGAAGTAGCGCGCCGCCGGGCTCGCGAAGATGATCCCGCTGACGGCGGACGCCGGGGTCATCGCGAACGACTCGGTCAGGCCCAGGCCGACCTGCTCGGCGCCCACCAGGTCGAACAGCGGCCGCTTCTCGGTGTGGTCCGGGCTCGCCGGGTAGCCGAACGCGGGCCGGATGCCGCGGAACCGCTCGGCGTGCAGGTCCTCCAGCGCCGGCTCGGAGCCCGGCTCGAACCAGGCCCGCCGGGCCTCGAGGTGGACGTACTCGGCGAACGCCTCCGCCAGCCGGTCGGCCAGCGCCTTCACCATGATCGCCCGGTAGTCGTCCTGGCGGGCCTCGTACTCGGCGGCAAGCCGGTCCGCGCCGTGGATGGCCACCGCGAACGCGCCGAGGTGGTCGCCGGCCGGCGCCACGTAGTCGGCGAGGCTGCGGTTGGGCCGACCGGTGGGCTTGGTCGTCTGCTGGCGCAACATCGCCAGCCGAAGCCGGCCATCGGCGGCCGAGACGGTCGGCTCGACTGTGGCGGCGGTGCCGGCCGCGGCGACGTCGATCAGAATGTCGTCGCCGTCGGCGGCGGCCGGCCAGAAGCCGTACACGCCCTCGGCCCGCAGGCCGCCGTCCGCGATGATCTGGTCGAGCAGGGCGTTCCCGTCGTCGTAGAGCTCGCGGGCGACGGGCTGCTCCAGGATCGCCGGGTACTTGCCCTTGAGCTCCCAGGCGAGGAAGAAGAACTGCCAGTCGATCATCGCGCGCAGCTCGGCCAGTTCCGGCCGCACGACGCGCAGCCCGGTGAACGCGGGCACGGGCAGGTCGTCGAACGAGACCTGCTCGCGGTTCGCCCGGGCCTGGGCGAGGGTGAGCAGCGGCTGCTGCTGGCGCTTCTCGTGCGCCTCACGCAGCTCCTGCTGCTCGGAGCGGTTGCGGATCGCGAGCTCGGCGGCCCGGTCGTCGTCCAGCAGATCGGAGACCACACCGACGACCCGGGAGGCGTCCAGCACGTGCACGGTCGTGCCGTCGTAGGCGGGGGCGATGCGCACCGCGGTGTGCTGGCGGGAGGTGGTCGCACCGCCGATCAGCAGCGGCAGCTTCAGCCCGCGGCGCTGCATCTCGGCGGCCACCGCGACCATCTCGTCCAGCGACGGGGTGATCAGCCCGGACAGGCCGACCGCGTCCGCGCCCTCGGCCACCGCCGTGTCGAGGATGACCTTCGCCGGGACCATCACGCCCAGGTCGATGACCTCGTAGTTGTTGCAGCCCAGCACCACACCGACGATGTTCTTGCCGATGTCGTGGACGTCGCCCTTGACGGTCGCCATCACCACCCGGCCGTTGCCGCGGCGGCCCGAGTCGGCCTCGGCGGAGCCGCCGGCGGCGAGCAGCGCCTGCTTCTCCGCCTCCATGAACGGCTCCAGGTAGGCGACGGAACGCTTCATCACCCGGGCGGACTTGACCACCTGCGGCAGGAACATCTTCCCGGAGCCGAACAGGTCGCCGACGATCTTCATCCCGTCCATCAGCGGGCCCTCGATCACGTCGAGGGGGCGGGCCGCCACCGCGCGGGCCTCCTCCGTGTCGGCCTCGATGAAGTCGACGATGCCGTGCACCAGTGCGTGCGAGAGCCGCTGCGCGACCGGCGCCTCGCGCCAGGAGAGGTCCACGACGCGCTTCGTGCCGCTGCCGCTGACCGTCTCGGCGAACGCGACGAGGCGGTCGGTGGCGTCGTCGCGGCGGTCGAACAGGACGTCCTCGACCAGCTCCAGCAGGTCGGCGGGGATGTCCGCGTACACCGCGAGCTGGCCGGCGTTGACGATGCCCATGTCGAGCCCGGCGCGAACCGCGTGCAGCAGGAACGCCGAGTGCATCGCCTCGCGGACGACGTCGTTGCCGCGGAAGGAGAACGACAGGTTCGAGATGCCGCCGGAGATGCGCACCCCGGGGCACCGCTGCTTGATCAGCGGCAGCGCGTCGACGAACGCCTTCGCGTAGCCGTTGTGCTCGGCGATGCCGGTGGCCACCGCCAGCACGTTCGGGTCGAAGATGATGTCCGTCGCCGGGAAGCCGACCTTCTGCGTGAGCAGGTCGTAGGCGCGGGCGCAGATCGCCACCTTGCGCTCGGTGGTGTCGGCCTGGCCCTGCTCGTCGAACGCCATCACGACCACGCCGGCGCCGAAGTCGCGGATGCGCCGCGCCTGCGCCAGGAAGGGCTCCTCGC
>NZ_ADGX01000070.1 GCF_000177675.1 Parafrankia sp. EUN1f | reverse complement strand
ACCCGACCCCGGTCCCGCTGGCCACCTATGTCCGCGTCGCCGGGATCCGCTGGAACGTGGAGGACGACTTCCAGTCCTCCAAGGAACTCGCCGCCCTCGACGAGCACCAGGTCCGCCGCTGGACCAGCTGGCACCGCTGGACCCTGCTCGCGATGCTCGCCCACGCCTTCCTCGCCGTCACCACCGCCCGGGCCCATGACACCGAACCCGCCGACGGGCTGATCCCGCTCACCGTCAACGAGGTCCGCCACCTCATCATCCAGCTCGCGATGCCCCGACCCGCCCCGGCCGCCGGCTTCGTGCTGGCCTGGTCCCGGTGGCGACGCCGCCACCAGGCACGCGCACAAATCAGCCACTACCACCGCCAGGCCGAAGCCCTACAACTCAACTGATCACAAAAGTCGGGCTGGAGTATTAGATCCAACGATACGACCGACAATTCGGCCCGAGGGCTAGTTCGTTCGTTTCTCTCCTCGGAAATGACGGGCGGCGAGGACCAGGAGCGGGTCACGTTACCGCCCGGCGCGACAGCGTGCTGTGAGCAGGACCGCGCTGGCACCACGTCGACGGCTACCTGTATTCCTGCTTCCCAACCGACCCGTGGTCGAGGTCCGCCGAGGACAGCCAGATCGAGGTGAAGAACCACGCACCACCGTCGACGGGCGGGCGCTCGCGGTCGTCCATCCGCATGGCACCGGGACGATCACCGGTACCGCGCCGCCGCCGCGATGTGCGAGCGGTGGCGGTGCGCACCGTCGCGGCCGCCGTGAAGCCACCGCAGGAAGGGAACCTGTGACCGACGATAGGAACCTGAGCCCGGAGGTCCGGGCCAGTGCGCTGTTGCCGTCCTTGACGACCGAGGAGAAGGCCCAGCAGATCACCGGTGTGATGCCGATCGGCCTGGTCGGCGTCAACGGCCTGATCGAGGCCCAGGCCCAGCAGCGGCTGGGGCTGGGCATCGGCCACGTCGCCCCGCTGGGCATGCTGGGTCACAAGACCCCGCTGCAGTTGGCCAAGGCTGTCAACGAGATCCAGCGTTTCCTCGTCACCCGTACCCGGCTCGGTATCCCGGCGATCTTCCATGTCGAGGCGCTCAACGGTGTGGTGGCCGCCGGGCTGACGAGCTTCCCGACCGGAATCGGCCTGGCCGCGACCTGGAACCCTGACGGCGTCGAGGAGATGGCGGGCGTGCTGGGCCGGCAGGCCAGGGCCACCGGCCACACCTACGTTCTCTCACCGGTCATGGACGTCGCCCGGGACGCCCGCTGGGGGCGGGTGCACGAGACCTACGGGGAGGACCCCTACCTGGTCTCCGCGATGAGTGTCGCCTTCGTTCGCGGTATGCAGGGTGACGACCTGCGCGAGGCCGTGATCGCGACCGGCAAGCACTTCCTCGGCTACGGTGTCACCGAGGGCGGCCAGAACATGGCGCGGACGATGGCGGGGCCGCGCGAGCTCTACGAGGTCTACGCCCGGCCGTTCGAAGCGGCGATCAAGATTGCCGGCCTGCGCGGCATCATGAACTCCTACAGCACCGTCGACGGTGTCCCGGTCGGCGCCAGTCGGGAGCTGCTCACCACCCTGCTGCGCGAGCGGCTGGGCTTCACCGGGACCGTCGTCTCCGACTACGACACCGTGGGCCACCTGCACCGGCGCCTCAACGTGGCCTCCGACGCCGCCGGAGCCGGGCGGCTGGCGCTGGCCGCCGGCCTCGACGTGGAGCTGCCCGTCGCCGTCGGGTACGGCGCCACGCTTGCGCGGGAGGTCGAGCGCGGCGCGGTCCCGACCGAACAGCTCGACCAGGCGGCCTGGCGGGTGCTGCGGGACAAGTTCGCGCTCGGCCTGTTCGACCGTCCCTACGCCGACGAAGACCCGGTCGTGATCCAGACGGTCGCGCGCGAGGGCCTGGAGCTGTCGCACCGCCTGGCCCGGCAATCAGTGACGTTGCTGGCCAACGACGGCGGCGTCCTGCCGTTGTCCCGTGACGTCCGGCGGATCGCGGTGATCGGGCCGCACGCCGACAGCCCGGCGCTGGCTTTCCCCGCCTATACCTACCCCGGCGCGCTGCAGATGGTCGACGCGATGCGGTCAGGGGCGAGTGCCGCGCTCCCCGGCACCGAGCACTTCGTCAGCGAAGTCCCCGACGAGGCGATCCAACAGATCATGGACGAGTTGGCGGAACCGCTGGGCATCCCGATCGACGACTACGTCCGCAAGTACTACGGCGCCCGCTCCCTGGCTGAGGCAGTGCGTTCGGCGTGCCCGGGCGCCGAGGTGACTGTCAGCGCCGGGTGCGGTGTGGCCGACGACGAGCCGGCCGACATCCCGGCCGCGGTCGAGTCGGCCCGCGGCGCCGACGTGGTGATCCTCGCGCTCGGCGGCCGAGCGGGCTGGTTCATCCCGCACCGCACCGAAGGCGAAGGCAGTGACACCGCCGACATCGCCCTGCCGGCGCGGCAGGTCGAGTTGGTCCGGGCGGTGGTCGCCAGCGGGGCCCGGTGCGTCGGGGTGGTCAACAGCGGCCGGCCGATGGCGCTTGCCGACGTCGTCGACCTGTTGCCGGCGATCGTCTACGGCTACTACGGCGGTCAGCACGCCGCGACCGCGCTGGCCGAGGTGCTGTTCGGCGTCGTCAGCCCGGGTGGGAAGCTGCCGGTCTCGATTCCCCGGCACTCCGGTCAGGTACCGGTCCACGCCGGCCAGCCGACCGGCAGCGGCTACCGGCGAACCGACCAGGACTTCCACTCCGGTTACCTCGACCTGCCCTCGACGCCGCTGTTCGCGTTCGGCCACGGCCTCACCTACACCACCTTCGACTACTCCGACCTGGTGGTCGACCCCGCCGAGGTCGACGGCGAAGGCACGGTGACCGTGACGTTCACCGTGCGCAACACCGGCGGCCGGGCCGGCGACGAGGTCGCGCAGGTCTATCTCGCGGACCAGGCCACCGGCGTCACCCGACCGGCCCAGGAACTCGTCGGCTTCACCCGGCTGACGCTCAGCCCGGGCGCGGCGTCGACGGTCGAGGTCAGCCTGCCGATGAGCCAGCTCGGCTACGTCGGCTTGGACGGCCGGTTCGGTCTCGAGCCGGGTCCCGTCGGGGTGCTCGTCGGCAGCGCCTCCGACGACGTCCGGCTGCGCGGCGAGTTCGAGGTCGTGGGGGACACCACGGTTCTGGAGGGGCGCCGTTCCTACCTTTCACATGTCACCGTCCGGCGCGCGTCGCTCGCGTCGGTGACGTCACTTGGAAGGTAGGCCGACATGTCGACGTGCCGCGACCCCTGGTTGCCCCCGGCCGTGACTGCCTGGTCGGCCGTGGCCGGACGCTCCCGATGGTGAGCGGGCAGTCGGAGACGGCATCGGGCGGTTCGACGATGGCCGGTCTCGCGGCCGGTCTGATCGACGCGGAAGCGGAGCGCCGGGCCAGGCAGGCCGAGTCGCGGCGCGAGGTGCTGTTCGCCGACGAGCTGCTGCCCGGTGTCGGCGGCGAACCGCTGACACTGCGGCAGGGACTGGCCGCTGGCGGTTCGGTCACCTTCCTGGCCTTGGTGACCCTGTCCGCGCTGGACGAGCTGGAGTCGGCGGCGCTGACTGTGCTGGCGCCGGATATCCGGGATTCTTTCGGGCTCAGCGACGGCGCCATGGTGTTCATCGCCGCCGCGGCGGGCGCCTTCCTGGTGTTGGGCGCGCTCCCGATGGGCTGGCTGGCGGACCGGTGCCGCCGCGGCCGGGTGATCGGCTGGGCCGGGGTCGTCTTCTCGGCCATGGTGCTCGCCTCCGGCCTCGCCGCGAACGCGTTCCTGTTCTTCCTGGCCCGGTTCGGCGTCGGCGCCGCCAAGTCGAGCACCAACTCGGTCTTCCCTTCGATGCTCGCCGACACCTACCCGATCGGCGTCCGGGGCAGGATCTCCGCATCGACGTTCGGCGCCGCCCGGGCCGCCGGCGCGCTCAGCCCGCTGCTGGTCGCCGGTATCGCCAGCTGGGCTGGTGGTGACGAGGGCTGGCGCTGGCCGTTCCTGGTACTCGGGTTGCCCGCCCTGGTCGTGGCGGTCCTGGCGTTCCGCCTCCCGGAACCTCCGCGCGGCCAGCACGAGATGCGCTCCGTTCTCGGCGAGGTGGTCGAGGACACCGACCCGATGCCGATCTCGATCGAAGCGGCGTTCGCCCGGCTGATGCGGATCAGGACGATCAAGACCGCCGTCGCCGCGTTCTCCGCGCTGGGCTTCAGCCTGTTCACCACCAACGTCCTGGCAAACCTGTGGGCCGAGGACCACTTCGGGATGTCGACGTTCCAACGCGGCCTGATGGGCTCGCTCGGCGGGCTCGCGTTGTTGGTGGCGCTGCCCGTCGTCGCCCCTCGGTACGACCGGCTCTACCGCCGGGACCCGGCGAAGGCGGTGCGGCTGCTCGGGCTGTGCGTCCTGCCCGGCGCGGTGCTGCTGCCCGTCCAGTGGTTCATGCCGCACTGGATCGGGTTCATGCTCGCCGCCGTCCCCGGCGCGGTGTTCGCGTCGGTGGCGTTCGCCATGACCGTCCCCGTCGTGCAGTCCGTGACGCCCTACCGGCTACGCGGCCTCGGCATGGCGCTGGTCGCGATCTACCTGTTCTTCGTCGGCGCCACCGGGGGCGCGGTGCTGTCCGGGCTGATCGCCGACAGCTACGACGCCCGGGTCGCGGTGCTGGTGGTCGGGATCCCCTCGACGCTGGTCGGTGGGCTGCTGCTGATCCGGGGCGCCTCCGGTGTGCGGAACGACCTGTCGCTGGTGGTGGCGGACCTGCGCGAGGAGCTCGCCGAGCGCGACCGGCAGCGCGAGGACCCCGACGCCGTCCCGGTGTTGCAGGTCAACAACGTCGACTTCTCCTACGGTCACGTCCAGGTGCTGTTCGACGTCGCCTTCGAGGTCCGGCGCGGCGAGACGTTGGCGCTGCTCGGGACGAACGGGGCGGGAAAGTCGACGATCCTGAAAGTGATCTGCGGGCTGGGTACGCCGTCGCGTGGCGTGGTCCGGCTCAACGGTCGGACCATCACCTACGTCTCTCCGGAGCAGCGCGGCCGCTACGGCGTCCAGCTGCTCCCGGGCGGCAAGGGCGTGTTCGCCGGGATGTCGGTCCGGGAGAACCTCGAGATGGCGGGGTTCCGGATGCGCGGCGACCGCGGCAGGCGCGCCGAACGCTTCGACTACGTGCTCAGCCTGTTCCCCGACCTCGCCAGCCGACCGTCGCAGTCGGCCGGGTCGCTGTCCGGCGGCCAGCAGCAGATGCTCGCGCTGGCGATGGTCCTGCTGCACGACCCCGAGGTGCTGCTGATTGACGAACTGTCGCTGGGCCTGGCGCCGACGGTGGTCGCCGACCTGCTCGCGATCCTCGAACGGCTCAAGGCCGAAGGCCTGACGATCGTCGTCGTCGAGCAGTCGCTGAACATCGCCCTGGCCGTCGCCGACCGCGCGGTGTTCCTGGAGAAGGGCCAGGTCCGGTTCACCGGGCCGGCTCGTGAGCTGGCCGAACGGGACGACCTCGCACGCGCGGTCTTCCTCGGTCGCGAAGGCGGCTGACGATGAACCTGCCCACCACCCAGCTGCTGTTCGACGGCGTCGTCAACGGCCTGGTCATCGGCCTGCTCGCGGTCGGTATCGTGCTGGTGCACCGCGCCACCCGGGTCGTCAACTTCGCCGTCGCCAACATCGGCCTCGTCGGGTCGGCGCTGTTCGCGCTGCTGGTCGTCCGCTGGAACGTCCCGTACTGGGGCGCGCTGCCGATCGCGCTGGCCACCGGCACGGCGTTCGGCGCGGCCGTCGACCTGGCCGTGGTCCGGCGGCTGTTCGCCGCACCACGGGTGATCATGCTGGTGGCGACGATAGGCGTGGCCCAGCTCGCGCTCACCGTCGTGACCGCCTACCCCGACCTCGACGACTACCCGACCGCCCGCTACCCGGTGCCCTGGAACGGCACCTGGACCCCGACACCCGAGCTGCGAATCACCGGCGCGCAGCTGAGCGTGCTTGTCGCGGTCCCGCTGCTTGCCCTGCTGCTCGGCTGGTTCCTCGAGCGCACCGTGCTCGGCCGGTCCGTGCGGGCGGCGGCGGACAACCCGGAACTGGCCCGGTTGCAGGGCATCAGCCCGAAGGTGGTATCCACGGCGGTGTGGGCGGCCGCCGGGCTGCTCGGCACCGTCTGCCTGGTCCTGATCTCGGCGCAGAATCAGTCCCTCGAGCAGATCGCCACCCTCGGGCCCGCGACGCTGCTGCGCGCGCTCGCCGCCGCGGTCATCGCTGGCATGGCGTCGATGCGGATCGCGCTGCTCGCCGGCGTGCTCCTGGGGCTGCTGGAGTCGTTCGTCCAGTTCACCTGGCTCGACCAGACCGGCCTGACCGAACTCGTCGTCCTAGGGCTGGTCCTGGTCGCGGTGTTCGCCGTCAGCCGAGGCCGCGACACCGACGCCTCGTCGTTCTCGTTCGCCCCGAAGGTCGCTGTGGTTCCCGTCCGGCTGCGGGGCCTGTGGTGGGTGCGCCACCTGGACCGCCTGCCGTTGTTGCTGCTCGGCCTGGTCGCGCTCGTGCTGCCGCTGGTGGTCACCCAGCCCTCACGGCACCTGCTGTACACCGTGATCCTCGGCTACGCGATCTGCGCGGCGTCCGTCACCGTCCTCACCGGGTGGGCCGGCCAGCTCTCGCTCGGCCAGATGGCATTCGCCGGGCTCGGCGCCCTGACGGCGGCCTCGCTGCACCGCGGCCTGCGCGTCCCGTTGGGGGAATCGACCGTCGCGCTCGAGCCGCTGCCGTTCCCGCTGGCCGTCGGCCTCGCCAGCCTGGTAACCGCGCTGCTCGCCGCGGCCGTCGGTGCGGGCGCACTACGGGTACGCGGGCTACTGCTCGCCGTCAGCACCTTCGCGTTCGGGATGGCCGCCGAGCAGTACTTCTACCGCCGGGAGGTCTTCCACGACGAAGGCTCGCGCAGCGCGTCGTTCCGCCGCGACACCGTCTTCGGGATCGACGTCACCAGCCAACGCGCCTACTACTACGTCGTGCTGGCCGTGCTCGCCGTCGTCCTCGTAGTGGTCGCGCGACTGCGGCGCTCCGGCGTCGGGCGGACCACCGTCGGCGTGCGCGACAACCCGGTGACGGCGGCCGCCTACACCGTCTCGGCCACCCGGGTGAAGCTGCGCTCCTTCGCAGTGGCCGGCGGGATCGCCGGACTCGGCGGCAGCCTGCTCGCCGGAGCCGTCCAGACTGTCACCTACACCGACCGGTACTTCCTCACCGCCGACTCCCTCGCCGTCGTGTCCATCGTGGTCGTAGGCGGACTAGGGTCCGTCTACGGCCCGGTACTCGGCTCGCTGTGGGTCGTCGGCCTGCCGGCGATCTTCCCCGGCAACGAGATCGTCCCGCTGCTGACCTCCAGCCTGGGCCTCCTGGTCCTGCTCCTCTACTTCCCCGGCGGGCTGGTGCAGATCGGCTACACCGCCCGTGACGCGATCCTGCGCGCGGCCGAGCGCAGGCTCGGCCCAGCCCAGCCCATGAAGAGCGCGCACGTCCCGAAGGCTGTGACCCGCACCGCCGGCCGCGAACCGTTGCTGCCCGGCCTGCCGGTGCTGAGCACCGACGGCGTCCGGGTGCGCTTCGGCGGGCGCACGGCCGTCGACGGGGTGTCAGTCGAGGTGGCGCCGGGTGAGATCGTCGGCCTGATCGGCACCAACGGTGCTGGCAAGTCCACCCTGATGAACGCCATCGGAGGCTTCGTCCCGGCGGCCGGGACGGTGCAGCTGCTCGGACGGGACGTCACCGGCACCGCCCCGGCAGCCCGCGCCCGCGCCGGGCTCGGCCGGACCTTCCAGGCCGCCGCCCTGTTCCCCGAACTCACCGTGCTGCAGACGGTGCAGGTCGCGCTGGAAGCCCGCGGCCGGACCGGACTTCTGTCCACCGCGCTGCACCTGCCGCACACCTTCCGGCGCGAGCGCGCGAACCGGGCCGACGCCAGCGACCTCGTCGACTTCCTCGGCCTCGGCCGCTACGCCGACGCGTTCATCGCCGACCTGTCCACCGGCACCCGCCGCATCGTCGAACTCGCGGGCCTGCTCGCGCTGGACGCCCGGGTGCTGTGCCTGGACGAACCGACAGCCGGGGTGGCGCAACGCGAGACCGAGGCGTTCGGGCCGCTGGTCCAGGAGATTCGGCGTGAGCTCGACGCGGCTGTACTCGTCATCGAGCACGACATGCCACTGATCATGGGGATCAGCGACCGGGTGTACTGCCTCGAGACGGGCCGCGTCATCGCCGCCGGAACCCCGGACGTGGTGCGCGACGACCCCAAGGTCATCGTCAGCTACCTCGGCACCGACCAACGCGCCGTCGCCCGCAGCGGTGCACTCCCCCCGACGAGGGACCACGATCCATCCCCGACCACGGCCGGCACCTGACCCGGCCCCCCGCACCCCGCCGAATCCCAGGAGAACCGTCAGATGAAGCCATCCCGCCGTCGGCGCCGCCACCTGTTACTCGCCAGCGCCAGCGTGCTCGCCGTCGCGCTCGGCGCCTGCAGCGTCGAGTCCGACGACCCGCCGGCCGGCGCTCCCACCACCGACGCCTACCCGGCGCCCCCCGCCCCGGCGACCGCGCCGGGCGTGACCGACGACAGCATCACCATCGGTTTCACCTACCCCGACCTCGAAACGGTCCGGCAGTTCGTCGACATCGACCACGGCGACTACGAAGCCGTCTTCCAGGCACTCGTTGACAAGGTCAATGAGAACGGCGGGATCAACGGCCGCACCGTCGTCCCGGTGTACGGGGCGATCGACCTGCTGGCTCCGGCGGGGGCCCAGAGGACCTGCGTCCGGCTCACCGAGGACGAGGACGTGTTCGCCGTGCTCGGCACCTTCACCGACGACGACGTCGAATGCTACGTCCAGACCCACGAGACCATCGTGGTCGGCGGGGAGCTGACCGCCGAACGCTACGCCCGGGCCCGAGCACCGTGGGTCTCCGACGAGCGCGGCGGCGGTGAGATCCCCGACGGCCTGCGCCTGTTCGCCGAGCGGGGAGCCCTGGCCGGTGACGGCGTCGGCGTCGTCAGCTACCGGGACGACCAGGCGGTCCTGGACGAGATCGTGCTCCCCACCCTGCGGGATCAGGGCATCCCCGTGACCGAGACCGCGGTCCTCGACGCCGACCTCCGCGACCCGGCCGCGGTCAACCGGCAAGCGAGCACCGTGATCCAGAAATTCCAGGCGGCAGGCGTCACGACGGTGCTTCTCGTCGGCGGTTCACAGTCCGGGTTCCCCACCGAGCTGGAGAAAACGAACTACCGCCCGACGCTTCTATTCACCGACATGAGGAAGGCGTTGGGCTATGTGCAGGGCAGCCAGGACCGCGACCTGAGCGTGCTGGACGGCGCCCTCACGCTAGGTTCGGCGTTCGACTACGCCGGGCCGGCGAACAAGCCCTGCGTCACCGCCCTGGAAGCCGCGATGCCGGAGCTCACCGGGAAGTTCGTCGACCCGGCGACCGAGAAAGCCGGTGAACCCAGCTACGGCACGTCGGAACGCACGGCCTGCAACTCACTCACCCTGTTCCAAGCGATCGCGGAGAAGGCCGGACGCGAACTCACCTACGAATCCTTCCAGCAAGCGGCCCTCTCGCTCAGCTCCTTTGACCTGCCCACGTACGCCGACAGCGCGACCTACAGCCGGCAGACGCCCCACGGCGCGATCCCGCCCCGGGTGTTCACCTTCGACCCCGACCAGAAGACCTTCGTTCTCTCAGGCAGCTGACAGGGCCTCTCGTCGGCGTCGGGACTGTCCGCTCGCCTGTCCGCCGTATCGGGGTCGGTCCTGTGTGATCCGGGCCGTCCCTTCCTGGTGGTCCGAGGCGCGGCCCCGTCTCTTCCGATTCGTGCTAGCACGAATCGCCCGGCTCATCGCCAGCCGCTGGGCCGGAGCCCTTCCCACGGACCGAACAGGCACCTGACGGCGCTCTCGCCTGCCGGCCCTGGGCCGCGGCGACGCACGCAGGACCCCGGACCGCCGCCGTCGCCCCAGCCGTTCCCGGCGCCCCTGGACCTCCTGAAAACGCCGTCATCCGAGACGTCGCCTCCCTCATCGAGTACGCGTGGACCACCAATGCCGCGGTCGCGGGCGGCGCCGCGCTCATCACACGTGAGCTCGTCGACCGCGAGACCCACGGCATCGATCCCCGAATCGCTAACCGGCTGACCAGCCCGGCCGCGATGGTCCGTGTCACCGACTGGGCTGCGGCCTGGGCGGTTCGAGGAGGTCTGACGTCCGCGCGGACGCGCTCAACGACGACCGGATCGCCCGGGCTCTCGAAGCGTTCGCCGAGCAGGCCGACCAGATCGTCGGCTCGGCCTATGGCACCCTGCCGGACATCATGGGCAAGGACCCGATCCCGCCGGGCTTCCTGATCTTCTCTGACCCTCCGATCCACAAAACGTTGCGGATGCTGGTGTCGCGTGCCTTCACTTCGCGGCGCATCGGCGGTCTCGAGGATCAGGTCCGCGAGTTGCGCGCCGAGCTGCTGGACCCACAGATCGGCGGGGGCGGTTCCGACTACGTCCAGGCCTTCGCCGCGCAGCTTCTGTCGTTGCATCCCCACGCTCATCGGTCTCCACCGACCCGGGACGGTTCAGCCCGGTTTCGGAAGTCTGTCAGGGCAGCCATTCGTTGATCGAGGCGATGGTGACCTCCGCCGGTCGGATGCCAGTCGGACGTCAAAGGTGCATCCAGGACTCGTAAACCACGCACTGCCCAGCTCCGGCTCGCTTCGCGGCGTACATGGCGACGTCGGAGGCGTTGAGCAGGCGGTCGGGGTCGCAGAGCTCGACGCGGGAGATCGCCGCCCCGGCGCTCGCTGAGATGCGTACCGTCGCCTCCGCGAGCACTACGGGTTCGTTGATCGCCGCGAGGAGTCGCTGGCCGAGCCGCTGCACGGCCGCAGGCGATTCGACCCGCTCGCAGAGCACAGCGAACTCGTCCCCCCGCGAGGCGGGCGACGACGTCGCCGGGCCGCACCGCCGCCTGGAGCCGGTGGGCGATTTCGCGCAGCAGCTGGTCGCCGGCCCGGTGGCCGTGCGTGTCGTTGACGGTCTTGAAGCCGTCGAGATCGACGAAGACCACGCCCGTGCGGTGCTGCTCGAGAGCGCGGGTGAGCCGGCCGAGCAGCCAGGAGCGGTTGGGTAGGTCGGTGAGGGCGTCGTGCGTCGAGCGGTGGCGGATCTCCCGTTCGGTGGCGAACCGCACCGCCGCCGAGCCCAGCACGCCCGCGACCGCACCGAGGAACTCCTCGTCCCGGTCGCCGTCCCGGTCGCTGAACGGCTCCGCGCCCGGCCCCGGATGATGTAGAGCGACCACGGCGGTGTAGGCGCCGGGCCGGCCGACGGGCGCGGCCAGGGTCCACCAGCCCTCCGACGTCTCCGGCGCCCGTGCGGTCACGCGGCCAGTGCGGATCACTGTGGACAGCACGCTCTCGGCACCGCCAGTGGGCGGGGGAGGGCCGACGCCGACGGCGAGCTTCAGGTTGTGCACCGTGCCCGCCGGGACGTCGACCTCGTGGAACGTCGCCGCGGCGCCGAGCTGGTCGGCCAGCACGGTCGTGGCGCGCTGCCAGAGGTCAACCGGTTCGACCGTGACCAGTGCCTGCTCTGTCAGGCTGGCGAGTTGGGCCTGCTCGGCACGGGCCAGTTCCCGGTCGGTGACGTCGGTGCTGACCGCGGCAACCAACCGAACCTGGTCAGTCGCGTCGGTGAGGGGCACCGTGTGCACGTCGAAGTACCCCTCATACGCCGGGAGAAGCCTCGAGCCGGCAGGGCCCCGGCATTGTTGTCGGTTAGCAAGCAAGCTTCATGATCGTCTGAAGTGGGCGTTCGGGGCGGCGGGCGTGATGACGGGTGCCCGCGGCGATGTTCGTGACGCCGGTCAGGCGCAGGATCGCGATCGCGAGGTTGCGCAGACTGGCCATGACCTGGGGTGCGTGACCGGTCCGGATCTGGCTGAGATCCTCACCGAAAGTCACATCGCGGACCCAGCGCAGCCGGTTCTCCACATGCCAGTGCTCCCGGGCGAACGCGGCGAGCTGGGATGGGCTGGCCTGATGGGTCGCCACGCTGGTGATCAGGTAGGCGACCTCGGTCTCGGCGGGCCCGCCGGTGAGGGGTTGGCGTCGGCGGGTGATCCGGACCGCCTGCACGGCATGCGGGAACAACAGCCCGGCACGGACCTCGGTCGCTTTCACGGTCCGTCGCTCACAGCGGCCGTGGCCACGCTCGACGGTCCGCGCGGTGGTGGTTCGCACCTGGCCCCAGGGCAGGGCGGCGAGCTGGGCGTACTGGCTGGGCTGGTTCGCCTTCACCGTCAGGACGTAGTGCGCCCCGCGGCCGACCAGCCAGCGCGCGGTCTCGGTCTGGGTGTGCAACGCGTCCGCCGTGACGATCACACCGGTCAGGTCGAGACCAGCGAGCAGGACGGGCAGCGTGGGGATCTCGTTCGTCTTCGCGTCCACCGCGACCTGACCGAGCACGACACCGGTGTCATGGTCGAGGGCTGCGAGCAGGTGCCGACCCGGACTGTCACCGGCGCGGGAGCCACGCACCGTCTTGCCGTCGACCGCGACCCGCCGCTGCATCCCCGCCGCCGGGCTGGTCACCGCGGTGGCCCACGCTCCCAGCACCGTGTCCAGCGCGTCGGCGTCGAGCGCGGTGAACACCCGGCGAAACGTCGAGGTGTCAGGCACCCGGACGATACCGAGCAGGTCAGCGACCGCGAGGCCGGCATCGGCGGCCCACTCACCGATCGCGGTGAACGACCGTGCACCGGCGAGGACCGCGCACGTCGCCAGGGTCAGCACCACCGCCAGGCTGTGCCGCCGGCCTCGGGGTTTCCGCGGGTCCGGGACCCGGTCGAACACCTCCACCAGACCCGACACCGCGCCTCGGCCGCCGGGACGGTCGGGTACCGTGCACACCGGCCGGAGATCCTTGGATAAGTTTTCCAGTCCTGTCGGCCGGCGTGCCGGAACGCAGACGTTACGGTTCCGATAGCCCATCGTCTTGACTGGCGGAAAAGCTGCCGTCGATTTTTGTGTCGAGTCGAGCGTGGGTTGCGGTCCTTAGCTGCGTGACGAGGTGTCGTGCGGTGGGTGCTCCGACGTGGAGGCGCTTGCGGAGGGTTTCGGCTGAGATCGGTCGGTGATGTTGCTTCCAGTGCAGGGTGTCTTCGGCGCAGGCCCGGTGTATGAGGTCTTGGTCTGATGCGCGCTCATGGTGGCTGGAAGGCCGTGGCTCGACCGATTTACGTTGTGTCGGAGGCTGTGCTTGTGATGTCGACTGGACAGGTATATCAGCGAGGGGTGCTGTCTGCGCGGCGGGTGGAAGCGTATCGACCGGAAATGGTTCTGTCGTCTGCATTGCTTGAATGAGTCGCGGTCCGACTTCCGCCCATCCTATGAGCAGGAGTGGGCCGACTGCGTCGAAGGCGGCTTTGCCGTAGTGGCCGGTGATCAGTGGCTCGGAGATGTTCAGCGTGAGAGCGACGATGCTGGCGAAGATGAGGAGGCGCCGTGCGGATCGTTGTAGGTCGGCGGGTCCGCCGTGAAGGGCGAGGTGGCGGATGCCGATGAGGAGCCCGACGACGGAGAGGTCGACGGCGGGCGCGACGAGGGGAGCGACCCAGAGGGAGACGCCGAGCCGAAGCCCGAGCGCGAGGATGTTGCCGAAGCTGAACAAGAACGTCAGCCCGACGACGGTCACGATCACCGCAGTGACGATCTTCACGGCGGCGGGGGATGATCCTGCACCCCGGGATGAGGTCGGCGTCGAAGGCGCGGCTGCTGCCGCTTCGGCGTTCATCGGGTGCCCCACGCGGCCGTGGTGGGTTGCCAGGCGCCGGCGGGCCTCTTGGGCTGGACCGCCCTTCCTGCTGCCATACCGGTTGCCACACAGGGGTGCAGCGAAGGCTCGGCCGCGTTGCTGGTCCTCTCGGGGCCAAGCGATGTGTGGCAGTGCGTGTGGCAACGTGGGCCGCCAGAGCGGTACTCCAGCAGCCAGAGGTGCACGTCAGGGTACGTGTCCGGACGTTCCTGGACGGTATGGACCGGCCTGAAAAGCGGAAGGTCGGCGGTTCGACCCCGCCCCTGCCCACCCCTTTGACCTGCGGAAATAGCAGGATTTGTCGATCACCGGTTGATCGTTATATGGCAACGGGTGTGGCAACGGCGTCGCGTGATTCCGGTGGCGGTCCGTCTGCCACCCTGGTTGACCTGCGTAAACGGTGAAGCTGACCATCCGCTTTCCGGGTGGGAGGTCACGAGGCCTGTGTTCGCGGACGTTGCCACAAGGTATGGGCGTTGTGTGGCAACGGAGCTCGTCTGGCCCGGTCGCGTCAGTGCCGTGACCTGCAACGGTGCTCAAGATCGTGGCCGGTAGACCGTCCGCATGTGCGGCGGATGGTCTCGGGACGCCGGAAGGCCAGGAGCCCGGAGCGGCCGCTGACCCCATCAAGCTCCCGAGGTGCGCCGCGGCCATCCGTAATGTTGCCCTCGTTCGGCGGATACGCCCGTGGAGAGTTGCACCAGGTCTAAGAGCGCGCTTGATCGGTTCGACCCTGCCCGCCAGCCGCATGCATTCGAGATGATCCGGTACGACGTGGACCGCCCCGCCGTGTCTGGAGCCTTCGGGCACAGCGGGGAAGTCCACTCGACATGGCATTCGGCCCGGGGAGGGCGGAACGCGACAGCGTCTCCCAGTGGGACACGGACAGGCGCCGCATCTGCGCCGTGCGCGGGCCTGATCCGCGCACGGCAACGGAAGCGGGTTATTGAAGGCCGGTCGAGGCGCGATCGGCTGCCGTGAGCCGGATGAAGTGTATGAAGACTCCGGCCTGGGAGTCCTCGACGGCGTGAAGAAGTTCGCAGCCGGCTTCGTGGTAGACAGATTCCCAGGCATCGAGGTCGGGCGGCGGGATCCCCTGAGAGGAGATTGCCTGGATCCAGTCGTGCAGCGCCCGTCGCGGGGGAGGCTCGGGGGAGTGCCCCAGCACGCCGTAGTAGTCCACGACGACTAGGACGCGGTCGGGCAGCGTGTCGCGTAGTATCTTGAGCCATTGGACCGCGGTCTGCGCGTCTGGGTGGAAGAGCTCGTTCAGCATGCTGGCCGCGACGACCGCCTCGGTGGTGTTCACCCCCGCCAGCACCCGATCGGGTCGGGTCCTGGGCCGGCCAGGACCCGACCGGAGTATGTGGACCCGGTGCACGACCGCGGTGAACCGGGCTCGACCGTCAGCGGCGAAAGAGGCGATCGGCCGGTCCCGGGGCGGCCTGACCAGCAAGATTCATCTGGCGTGCGACGGGCGGGGCCGACCGCTGTCGATCGTGCTGACCCCCGGGCAGGCCAGCGATGGCACCCATTTCGACCAGGTCATGGCTGGTATCCGGGTTCCGCGCCTGGGGCGAGGACGGCCCCGTACACGCCCCGACCATCTCCTCGCTGACAAGGCCTACGCCAGCAAGAAGATCCGCGAGTCGCTGCGGGCACGGGGCATCTCCCACACGATCCCGGAGAAGAAGGATCACCAGGTGAACCGGCGCCGTCGCGGGTCCGCGGGCGGTCGCCCGCCCGCGTTCGACGCGCAGCTCTACAAGCAGCGCAACGTGGTGGAACGCTGCTTCAATCGGCTCAAGCAGTACCGCGGGCTGGCGACCCGCTACGCCAAACGCGGGCACTACTACCGGTCCGAGGTCGTCATCGCCTCGATCACGATCTGGCTCGCGACATGATCGGCCAGACAGTCCCTAGGGCGAGTTCTCCAGGATGATCGGCGTCGCGAATCGCCTGCAGCCGGTGAGGTTGTTCTCCGTGCGCAACCCCCGTGGGGTGCGCCCAGCAAGGTCAGGAGAGAGCTGGTCGAGTAGTTTGATCTGACTGGAAGCTCTTCGTCGCCAGCCGGTGCAATTCTGGTCCGGGTAGCTGCCAGGAGGCCCGGTAGCAGGTTGCCGGAGTCCAGGGGAAAAGCGCACGGGCAAGGTAATCCCGCGAGTGGTTTCGCCTGCAGTGGTTCAAGGCCAGCACCGTGCGACGTCGCGCACGAGGGAACAGACGTCTCGAACAAAATCCGTGTCGTCGGATAGGTGCGTCGACAGGATTGCCCTCGGGAGCGTGTGCAGAACGGAACCGCGACCGGCTGCGGCGGCAGTCCGTAGTGCAAGCCGCCAAGAGCCCGGCCACGCCGGGCCCTCCAGCGTATCGCGCGTCGCGGCGAGCTCTGCAAATACGGTCGCCTGGTCGTCGGGGTATCGCAGCGTCTGAGCTTTGGCAATCACATCTGGCACAGTCTCGGCGACGGTGTTGCGTGCAATATCCTCGAGCGCTTGAACCCGGTATTTCTCCCGTTCTACGTGGTCGGTGGCCGTCATCGCCTCCTGCAGAACCGAGGCCTTGTCAGCCGGAACAAGGATTCTGGTGAGACCGGCGAGGGCTGTTGCCTGCCTGGATGGGACGTCTAGGCGGCGGGCCGCGTTCAGCGCCTTCCGTGCTAGGTCAGGCGGTAGGTGCGGCGCGAGGGCTAGAAGGCCATCGGCTTGGTCGCCGTAACGGCCCGATTCGTGAATGATTCGTTCGATGGTCGCTGCGAGTAGACTCGGGTGCTGTTCGGCGGGTAGGAGCGAGATGTACATGGCGACGGATCTCGCCTGACGAATCGGGTCCGGGATCGTCGTGAGCGCGCCCAGCAGATTCTCCGTCGCGGCCGTCCGCGCAGCATCCGACAGTGTGGGGATAAGGCCGCCGAGCGCGACCGCCCGGTCCTCCGGGTCTAGTTCTTCGGACTCTTTCAGGAGCGCCTGGCGCGTCTTGTCTGGCAGCAGCGGCGCGAGCCGGGCGACTACGCCCGCCCGGTGGTGCTTCGTTTGGTCGTGTGCCAGCACCTCGTCGAGCAGGCGCTGTCGCGCTGCGCCGTCGGTATATGGCGCCAGGACGACCAGCTGGCTTATCCGTGTGTGCGCGGTGGGCGCCTTCCACGCCGTCGCGAGGGCTTCGCCGAGCAGGTCCGGAGGCAGGCGCGGCGCCAACGCTTCGAGCACCACGTCCATGCCGTAAGGAATCCGCCTCGCCTCCTGCAGGGCGCTGCTGAGCAAGTCGGCGGGAAGCCTACGCACGATGGTGGCGAGCGCGTCGGCACGTTCGGCTCCCACGTAGATCTCGTTTACCGTCCTCATGAGCGCCGGGCCGATTAGGTTGGGTGGTAGGCAAGACGCCAAGGAAATCTGAAACTGGCCAACCGAGGCTTTGTCGTTGAGCCTGCGAGCGGCGGACACAGCCTCGAGCAGCACCTGGCGCCGGTAGCCGGTCGGTAGCAGGGGGATGAGGTCGGTCAGCGCCTTGGCCCGGTACATGTCCTCTGGGATCTCACGACCCGCAGCCAGCGCCTCTGCCAGCGCTGTGTCGCGGACGGGCGACGAGGCGGCTCCGGCAAGGTGGGTGAGAATCCTGACGCGCTCCTGGGGGTCATCGATGCTGTATGTGAGCGTGAGCACTTGGTCGAGCGGTGCGTCGACATCGCTGGAAACTAGCCTGGCCAGGACGTCAGCGCGCACGCTGATCGAATCCAACGTCGGGACCGATGCGAGGACCTCGTCCACGATCACGCTGCGCTCGTGCGGGGGAAGCTGACCGGCGATACTGATCAGCGATTTGCATCTGTCCGCCAGGTTGTCGATCTTCTTGGTAATGCGTAGCGCCTCACCCAGCAGGCCGGGCGGCAGGTACTTCGCCAATCCGCAGAGCGCGTTGGATTGCGAGTCCGTGGACTGGATCGTTCCAGCGGCCTGTAGCGCGGATGCCAGCAGCCGGGCCGACAGGTGGGGTGCTAGATCTACCAGCGCAGTAGACAGCGCATCAGGATCGTCCATAGCCGTCGCGGCCGCGATCGCGTCGTCGTGGAGTTCCGGTGGAAGGTGGGGAATCATCTGGCGCAGAAGTCCGAACGCTGTCAGCCGGGTCGCGCGAGTCTCCGCCAGAGCATCACGCAGGCGGGGCACATCTCCGGCCGCGGCTAGGTGCGGCGCCAGTTCTGCGACCGCATCGATCCGTTCGTAGGAGTCGGATAGGCCGTCGACGCAGGTCAGCGCCTCGACGAGCACGACCGCACGGCGTTTCGGGGGCAGGTGCGCCAGCACAAGCGCAAACGCGGAGACTCTGATCGGAAGGTCGTCGATGTCCCTGGTGGCGCACAGCGCCTCGGCCGCGACCCGTCGGCGCAGGGGAGGCGTAAGGTGTGGCGCTAGTTCATCCAGTCCCCACACGCGTTCCAAAGGGTCATCGCGGTCGCGGACCATATCCAGCAGGGAATCGAGTACCGGTATCCGCCGGTCCGGTGCCAGGAATCTGATTAGCCGGGTCGCGCCTGACGTTTGGGCCCACCAAGCGGGTGTGCTCCACACCGCGTCGAATAGGCTTTCGAGCAACGCTGCGGGCGCGTGCGGGGCAAGTTGCACGAGAAGGTCCACTCTGAGCTGCGGGTCCCCCATCTGCCGGGCTCCCTCAATGACCTCCGCGACAAGATCGCCTGGAAGGTTTGGCGACAACGCAGCCAGCGCCTGGGAACGGACGACCGAGTTAGGTATGGACGAGGCGTAAGCGAGGACTTCGGTGGGCGTCCACACGCCTTCCCGCAGAAGAAGCACCAGCAGCGGCACGGGAATCTGCCCGGCGATGCCGACTACGGACGACGTCATCAACGCATACCGAAACTCCCGGATGACGGACACCGCTCGCTGACGCCGCTCGGTGGCGGTATCGACCTCTCGTTCGGCCTGCTGCCAGGCCAGCCGGAGGTCGGCCAGATACCAGGCCGATACGTCAAGTCGTTCGTGAACGTGGTACCACAGGTTCGCCGAATCCGCACCGACTCCCGGTCGTTCACTGCTCAGCAGCCGGTGCAGTCCCTCCGGGTCGTCGGCGCGGAGGAGATGGTGGCAGACGTGTGCAAGTCCGTACGCGTTCTCAGCGTCGAGTGTGGGAGACCCGGCCAGTTTCGGTAGGCCCTCGCTCAGTCCTCCCCATCCGGCCAGAAAAGACTGGGCCAGTCGGTGGTGCAATTCACAGAGACGCCTCGCGCCTAGTTCGTGCCGCGCATAGACAAACAGGAGATCATGTACCTGAATCGTCGCGGTCGAGGGATCGCTCTGGATCAGCGACCTCTGCGCCAACGTGACACAGAGATCAGCGGCATCCAACCCGTCGAGACTTCCGGACAGTCGCCACAGCCGACGCACAGCCTCGTGGGGGACCGGCGTCTGGCCTTCGAATACCGAGAGCTCCAGGAAGCGGACCCGGTCGGCTGGCGGCAGGGCGGCCAGGCTCGTGTCCAGCGCGGCGAACAGGGTGGGATGGTCGGGGTAGTCGCGGAAGCGGTGGCGCAGTCTCCTCAGGTCGGCGTTTCTGAGGCGAGCCAGCACGTAAGACCATTGGTGGCCATCGGCGACCATCCCTCCGGCGATCGCCAGGGCCAAGGCCAGGCGGCCGCAGGTCGTGACGACGTCGTCTGCCTCATCAGGTAGCGCGTCCGCGTCGACGCCCGCATAGCGGGCGAGCAGGTTGCGGGCTTCGTCGGGTTCGAGTGGCCCCACACATACCAAACCATCTCCAGGCGAAACGACCTCGGCGTTCCGGCTGGTGACCAGCAGACCTGACCCCGGCACCTGGGCGTCCAACGCGCGGACCTGCTCGGCTGTCCACACGTCGTCCGCCACTATGAGGACGCGACGGCCGCCGAGAACTTTGCGAAGGCGGCGGACACCCTCATCAACGGTCCGCACGGGAAACCGGTCCCCGCAGGCCTCCAACACCCAGGACTGGCACGCGGTCGGGTCCGCTCCGGGTCCTGCCGTGATCCAAATCAGGCCGTCCGCGAAACGGTCTCGCACCTCCTGCGACGCGACAGCCTTGCGCGCGATGGTGCTCTTACCGGCGCCCGACATGCCTGTCAACGCGACCACAGGCGAGATCAAGCCGGCAGCGAGCTCGCCGAGGACGGCGGCCTCCAGCGAAGGGCGGGCGGTCGCACTGCTACCAACGGCCGGTGGCGCGAAGGACTGATCTATGGCCGGCGGCGTCCTGGTCGCGGACTCGCCTTCTGGCAGAAGGCAGAATTCCTTCCTCCAGGTTTCTCCGAAGAATCTTGCAACCAGGCTGGGGTGGCGGCGAAGCTCGTCGGAGAGCTGTTCCTCGCCTCGCAGCTCGATGGCGAAGTCGGTGTGCCGCGTGGACAGGCGTTCCAGCTCGGTTAGCATCTGGACACTGTTGGTCGTAGACGCCACCATGACGATGATCTTTCGCCATGGCGACAGGCGGCGCGTTGCGAACTCGTCGACGGCCTTTCTCAGGTCAGCCGGCATGTATCTGGCGTAGCACTTCGCCTGGTAGCACACAGCGGACTCGTCGTCGTTCCTGGCCAGCACGTCGATACCCAGTTGCCGCTGACCCCGCGTGCCGTAACGGGACACGGTCGCGAACCCGTCGACGTGCTTCGCGACCGCCGCTGTGAGGCGCTCGAACTCCTCGCTGCCTAACTGAGCGAAGGGCAGGACCGCGGGTAGAGGCCGCACGGGAGGTTCTACCGCAGCGAATGGCGGTGCGATCGTGCGAGAGTCCGGATACGCCCACGCACCCGCAGCATCACCCGGGAACATTGGTGCGGCGTCCGGCTTCGTCCGTCCGGACGCTGTGGCGTGCAGACCGTCGGCTAGACGCATTGACGCCGTGTCAGCATCAACGCCGAAAATGTCGATCGAGACGACCTGACCGAGTACTCCGGCTGGTCGGCAATCCTCGACACGCACCGGAACGAGCCTGCGCTGCAGGCCTTCCCGGTCGCTCCGCCACGCTTCCAGCCACTCAGCTCTCGCCTGCGCCGACTCGACATAGGCGGACGAAATAATCGCGACTGTACGTCCGGAACGGGCCAGGCCGTCAGCCAGGAGCCCTGTCCAGTGAGTCCCCGGAACCATGTCCCAAGCCTGAAGAAGAACTCGATATCCTATTGCCTCGACCTGCCAGGCGACCCACTCCGCCCATTGGACGTCGCTCTCGGCGTACGAAACCAAGACGTCCCACGCCGGCGGATCCACCGCCGCCTCCCCGTCGGTACTCACGTAAGTCATGATGCCAGAGACGCTATGAGGGACTGTTCGGATCTTCTGTATACCGTTTGCCCAGGTCAGGTCGTCTCTGAAGGGGGCTCGGAGAGTGAGATGGGTTGGGATGCGGAACGGGGTGCTCGAGAGCGAGGCGGGTGGGTCCGAGGCGGGTTAGTCGCGGGTCGGGAACTGTTCGGGCCGGCCACCGGCGGTGGGATCGGCGCGGCGGCTGCGCGAACTGCTGGTTGATGACGCCTGGCTGATCGACCTGGCGGGCGGAGCATGGCGGCGTCGACCGGGCCGGGTGCGTTCCTGCCGGAGCGGCGGTGCTCGAGCGGGGCCCGGAGGCTGAGATGGCGGCCCATGTCGGCTACGAACGGGGCGATCCCGCCGGCTGGGCGAGGCTCTGCCCGCGGGGCTTGTAGCGCAAAGTGGTAGATCAGGTATTATGGGTATGGGAAGGTGTCACTGGTTGGCCGGCTCTCACGCCTGGCTGTGACAGGAGGCTTTCCCTGTGACCAGTAGCTTGCGGTATGTCCCGATCCTCCTGGCACGGCGAGGTGAGCTGGACGCGCTCAGAAATCTGTCCACCTCGGCGCGACCTGGCATGCTTCCCCTACTTGTGGCACCGCCGGCATCGCAGGACACGGCCCAAAAGCAGACGGAGAAGACTCTCGGTACACGTCTGGAGGACCTTGCCGAGGCCATCAGCAGTCGCTGGACCGGTCCCGCGTTCATCGACCTGCGGTATCTCCAGGACGAACAGGGGCCCGACGGTGCCCACCCCCTTAAGGTCTTCGTGGATGGCCTAGTCCGATCTGGAGTCAGCCCGGTTCCCGTGACCTCACCGGGTCGGCCAGGGCTGTACGACTCCGCGGTGACAGTGCTGCACCGACGACACGAGCTCGGCGTCTGTCTCCGGCTTCCGCCAGAGCAGTGGCCCTCGGACGATAAAGGCGCCGGGCTCAAGGAGTTTCTGGGGGTGTTGAAGGTCCCGGTTAGCGAAACCGACCTGATCCTGGACCTGGGCACTCGGATCCAAGGGCATCCCACGGATACAGCGGAGATCCTCGAAGCCGAGCTGTTCAATCTTCCGTTTGCGCGGAGCTGGCGGAGCGTCACCGTAGCGGGTACTGCCTTCCCCGCGACCATGGGGGGAAGGGCGGAGGGTCTCTCCTCGATCGAACGAACGGAGTGGGTCGCCTACCGCCAGCTCCTGGCGCGACTGCCGCCCGACCTGAAGCCGTCCTTCGGGGACTACGCCATCGCCAACCCGGCTGCGGACATGGGGGCCTTTCCTCCTGGGGGAAGGATCAGCGCAACGTTGCGCTACACGAATGGCGACCAGTGGATCATTGCCAAAGGCGGCCTCTATGCGGGGAAGCCGCGAGGAATGGGCGCGGCGGCCATGAATCCTGTCGCCGCACAGCTAAGTGCCTCCACCTACTTCGCTGGCCGACAGCACTGCCGAGCCGACGCATGGATCGCTGCGGTCGCAGACGACGACGCGACAGGTGGGTCTCCGACGACGTGGCGCCAGCACGGGACGCTGCACCACCTAACGTTGGTCAGCGAGCAGATCGCCACCCTGTTCGCGTCTTGAGTCGTGCGCGCACTGCGGCCCTCAGCTCGTCGAGGGGGACCTCGGCAGCCAGACGCTCCCAGATGATCCATCGCGGCTTGGACCGGACTCCATGGTCCAAGCCGCGTGTGACGAGCTCGGCGAGAGCCTCATCTCGCCAGAGCAACTGCACGAGGGCGCCTGGATCAACGGAATCGTTCATCTGAGGTGGCCGCAAGCCGTCAAGATGGACCCGCCCGGTTTCCGAAGCGACCCGAACTCCCCACCAGGCGGGGAGGATGTCCAGGGCACGTCGGCAGTGGTTCTCGGTGACGACCACCTCGGCGAAGTCGAGTACCTGTGAGTAGACAGTCACTTGGCTGGGCAAGCGGCGCAGCGAGTCAGTCGAGCCCTTGATCTCGAAGCCGGACAGGTGACCGTTGACGACCGCGACATCCACCCGGGTAAGGCCACATAGGTCAAGCTCGTCCAGCACGAGGGTGTCGGCGTCGAGGCCTATGGCGAGCTCGTCGACGAGAGCACGTCGAACCTCGGCATCTCGGAGCACGTCCCCCGCTTTCGCTTGCGTGTGGTCACCTGCGGCGGCCCACTCTGGCACTGATCATCAGGTCTATCCAGCAACGGTCCCTCACAGGACTGAGAGTCCAGTCAGTACGGCCTCGGCCGGCGGTGACTGCATTCGCCCCGACAGACTCCCCGTGCCTGCTCGGCGTACAAACGGGAGACCTCCAGATCGCTGGCGGCAGCATGGACCTCGGCGAGGTAGGCCTGCGTCAGCACCATGTCCCGGCCGGCCCACCCGGTCCCTCCGTGTCCGCTACATCGTCTGTGAGCATGGCCCCGGCTCCGGCGGTGTCGCGATGGTGGTGGGCGTGATGGCTTCGGCGCTGAAGGAACTCCAGAAGGAAGTCCAGAAGGTCAAGCACGGTGGCGGCCCCACCAAGACGGTCCACGTGGTGCGCTGCGGCCTGCTCGCCTGAGGGAACGCACCTCTCGCGCTCACACCGGTGTAGACAACGGGCCTTGAGCGGCCTTGAACCGCGCGTCGTGATGCTGACATGGCCGTTCGGGTAGATCGCCGAGTACGCCCGGCGGCAGTCGACCTGGTATGGCTCCGCTACAGTAAGTCCCCGTTGTCGCTCGCCCGTATCCGCCGTGGAGCGACAAATTTCGATCTTGACTGTCGGGTGGTTCAAGATCAATACGGGGCAAGTAAACGGGGACATCTGGTGGCTGTATCTACTCCTGGGCTTGCGCTGCCCCACGATGGCGGGGCGCGGCCGTCGGTCCGGCAGTCGATGTACCTGGCCGAGTTCACGCTGAAGAACTTCCGCTCGTGTCGGGACACGACGGTCACGTTCCAGCGAGGGCTGACGCTCATCGTCGGTGAGAACAACTCCGGCAAGTCCAACATCATCGATGCCTTGCGTCTCTCCACTCCGCCCTTGAGTGGCCGCCCGACGCGCTACTTTGAGGCCGACGATGACCCGTCCTTCGGTAGTCGCGACGACGTCGAGCTGACCGCGCGGTTCGCGGGGCTTAGCCACTACCAAGAGGGTCAGTACATGGCGCTCGTTGACGCGGAGGATGGCTGCCTCTACTACACCAGCCGTTACCGGGTAGAAGCGGACCTTTCGCAGCGCGAACGGCGGGTGCCGCTGGTTGGCCGGGCGAAGGCAGTCGATTCGGAGCCGGAGCTACGGGCTCGCGTCAATCATGTCTACCTGGCGCCGCTGCGCGACGCCCAGCGGGAGCTGGACTCCGCCCGGGGCAGCCGCCTATCTCACATCATCAAGTACCTCATCAGTGATGATGATCGTGACGACTTCCTCGCCAAGGCGAAGGACGGCTTCGAGAAGCTCGCCGACCACCCGGTCGTCACGAACACCCGGAACGACATCCACCGGCACGTTGACAACCTCACGACGCCCGTCCGCCCGCAACGGGTGGGCCTTGGCTTCGAGCTCGTGCGGCTGGAGCGGCTTACCCGCGGCCTGCGGCTGAAGATGGCGGAGCACGGGCTGGAACCGGCCGACATTGCCGACTCCGGGCTGGGCTATGCCAACTTGGTCTTCATGGCCTCGGTGATCCTGGAGCTGGAGCACGCTCCTGACTCGGAGCTGACGCTGTTCCTTGTCGAGGAGCCAGAGGCGCATCTGCACCCCCAGCTTCAGGCGGTGCTGCTCGACTACCTCCGGGAGAAGGCGGAGCAGTCGACCCGCCCAGACGACGCCGAACCGGCCCGTCGTATCCAGGTCATCGCCACTACCCACTCGCCAAATCTCGCGAGCGCCGTGGGCACGACCAACATCGTCGCCCTGCGGACCAAACGCGAGCTGGCGCCGGTGCCGGCCCCGGTGAACGGTGCCAAGGTGGCCTCGGTCAAGGCGAACGAGCCGGCCATGCGTGCTACGACGGTGGCCTTGGCCTTGGCCGACGTAGGCCTAAAGCCTGACGAGCGCCGTAAGATCGACCAGTACCTCGACGTCACGCGGTCGGAGCTTTTGTTCACCTCCCGCGTGACCTTGGTGGAAGGCATCGCCGAGGCGGTGTTGCTGCCGGCCCTTGCCAAGCACTGCGTCCTCGTCCCAAAGCTCCGTGGTGACGAGACAGAGGAGCAGAGGGAGAAGGAGAAGCAAGCAGCTAAGGCGGCCTGGGGTCGGTACCGGGCGTCATCGATCATCAACGTCGGCAGCGTGGACTTCGCGCCCTACGTCAAGCTGCTGCTGTGGTCCGCCGGCGACGGCATTCGCCTCGTGGACCGGCTCGCCGCGATCACCGACCGTGATCCGGTGCTTCCAGAGATCATCGAGGAGCGGGAAGCCAAAAGGACGAAGGCGGGCAAGGACGGCGCGGAGCGAGCCAAGGAACCGAAGCCGGCCGACCGCAAGGCGGACCTCGAGGCCATCGCGGCGTCGCTTGACGCGAGCGGCATCCTGCGAGTCGCCGAGGCGCCCCACACCTTGGAGGCGGACCTCCTGACGCCTGCGGGGAACGAGCCGGTGCTGCGCAAGGCCTACCTGAAGCAGCATCCTCTCTCCGAGGCGAAGTGGGAAGAAAAGATCGAAGGCGACGACCCGGCCCGGGCGCTCTACCTCGCGCTGTACCGTGACGAGAAGCTGATTAGCAAGGGCGAGTTCGCCCACGATTTGGCCGGCCTCATCAAGGACGGTTACCCGTTCATCTGCCCGGAGTACCTGGCTGACGCGATCAGGTTCGTCTGATGGCGCCGCCTCCGAACGGGCTGATCTATAGCCCGGACCAGCTGGCACTGATCGAGAAGCCCGGAAGCCGGATGGTGAGGGCCTGCCCGGGGGCCGGCAAGACCCAGAGCATCGTGGAGCGGTTCATCCGGCGTCCCGGCCTCGAGGGCGACCGGCTCGGCGTAGCGCTCATCTCGTTCACCAATGCGGCGATCACGGCCGTCCACGAGCGCTGTCAGGACTACCCCCAGCTACTCAGGGCCCCGAACTTCGTCGGCACGATCGACGGATTCATCAACCGCTACATCGTCGGACCCATCTACACGGCCAGACGCGGTCACCCGCCCAGCTTTCGTGACACATGGGAGACGACGCCGGGGCGGGTGTACACCTCCACGGTGAAGGCTGGCCTGCGTCTGCGCCTCGCCTGGTTCTCGTTCGCCGCAGACGGTGAGGCAACGCTGGTACGGCGACGGATACCCGGTGAACTACGCCCGCAGACCATGTCCGCCGTCAAGGACGTCATGGACGGCATCACCGCCGAGGCACGTTATAAGTGGCGGTCCTTGACCCGTGCAGGCTTCGTGGACTGCGAGTACGCCCGCCACCTCATGACCGGGTACCTCGTCGACCCGGTGCTGGCGGGGCGCCTTCAGCGGCGGTTCGCCCACCGCTTCGGCGAGGTAATTATCGACGAGTTCCAGGACTCCAACGACGGCGACGTGGCGCTGATCCGTTTCCTGGAAGCGTCGGGCATCAGCGTGGTGATGGTCGGTGACGTGGACCAGGAGATCTACGGCTTCCGGCAGACTGCGCCCGGCGAGACCGGCGCCTTGGCCGGACTGGTCGAGGCCGGCGAGCCCCTGGACGGCAACTATCGCAGCACGCCCGCCATCTGCAAGGTGGTGGACAGCCTGCGCTACGGGGACAGCGCCGATACGCCCTGCGGGCCATACAAGGACGAGCCCCGGCCCGTCTACGTCCTGAAGATCACGGGTCCGGCCGGTGCGGCGAAAAAGATCACAGCGCTCGCGGCGCGCGAGGGCTTTGCAGCAGAGCAGATCGTGGTGCTGTCCCACGGCGGCAGCGACGCGCGCCGATACGCCGGCGCGGGCAAGCCCCTCGGGTCAGCCACCACCACGATCGAGCGTTTGGCCCAGGCGACAGCCATCATCCGGGACGGCAACGGGAAGCCGCAGGATCGCGCCCGCGCGATGGCCCTGTTCGAGAGCATCCTGCGGGAGTCGGCAGGTGGCTTTGCAGATCTCCACGACAACGACTTCTTCGAGGCGTGCCGCATCACCCAGCGGCAGTTCCGCGCTGGGGCCTTGCGCCTCGCCTGGCGGGTCTCGCCTTACGAGGCGACGCCGCAGGAGTTCCGCGACGCGATCAAGAGCGGTATCGCGGAGCTCGGGTGGGACAAGCGGTTCCCGGACATCGCGAAGAAGCTGCGCGTGACGAAGGACCAGAAGTGGAAGCACATCCCGGCAGCAGGTAACCCAGATGCCCTGGCCTACTCCACGGTCCACGGCTACAAGGGCTTGCAATCACCCGCCGTCGCCCTCGTGATCCCCAAGGCGCGGGACGGCGGGATCCAAGAGGGCGTGTCGAACTGGGACTGCGGCGCACGCCACGAAACCCGCCGGGTGCTCTACGTCGGTGCCTCCAGAGCAGAGCAGCTGCTGGTGCTCGTGGTCCACGACAGCCAGCATGCGGCCGTGACCACGATCCTCACGCGCGACGGCGTGCTGTACGAGGAAGCGTAGTACCAGAGCGTGATCTCAACCTGACAGCTCCAGCGGGGATGCCGGAGCGCTCGGGTTGAGTTCCAAGGCCCAGCCGCCTCGCTGGGCCTTGGAAACTGGTACGGGTGAGGCAGGCCGGTCGAGGAGGCTTCGACCTCCGGGTTCACGACGGCCTGGTGATGAGCTCTCTCGTTTGGTCAGGGAAATCTTCCGTCCGGCGTCGGCTATGAAGAGTCAGGACTGCCGCGAAAGAGAATCTGTTTAGGGCAGGAAGATGGGTATTCCGTCACCCCGGTTGACTGTCGTTGCATCGGGAAACTCAGCCAACACCGGGTGGCTGATCTACGATGCCTTCGATCTGGGTGTGGGTGTCGCTGCGTAGCTGCGCGACGAGCCTGCGTGCGGTGGGAGCACCCACATGGAGCCGCTTTCGCAAGGTATCCGCTGAGATCGGACGCTGGTTATGCTGCCAGTGCAACACGTCCTCGGCACGCGCCCGGTGAAGCAGGTCTTGCTCACGCGCCTTCTTGTCAATCCGGCAACGGTCCAACTTCCCTTCTCCGGCCCTGGCTGTAGGGACTGAATCCTCCGGTGTTCCTGGTTCCGGACCGGTGGTGACGACGGACGTCGTCGATACTGACGACGACGGAGCGCTGGGCGCGACTGCCTGACTGTGCTGAACGGGGGTGGTGTCGGCTTCTGGCTGCCTTTCCTGAGGCAACGCCCGTACAGGTGACGTAGCCCTGAGAGAATCTGATTGCATGAATACCTTGTCCATTGCGGGCGGGTCATCAACGGACGAAGGCTGGACCGTCTTGGTCTCGATGGCCTTCATTGCCTGGAGCAGGCCTGGCCCCACCTCGGCCCAGCCGATCAGGAGCAGTGGGCCAACGGCGTCGAAGGCTGCCCGGCCGTAGTTCTGTTCGATGAGTGGTTCGGAGACGTTCAGTGCCAGGGTGACGAAGCCGGCGAAGATGAGTAGTCGCCAGGCGGGCCGCATCTGCTGGGTGGTCGCGCCGCCGAGTGCGAGGTGGCGGATTCCGAGCAGGAGGCCGACGACGGACAGGTCCACCGCGGGTGCGACCAGCGGCGCGACGTATGGCGGGACCCCGAGGTGGAGGCCCAGCGTCCAGGAGTTGCCGAAGCCGAACAGGAAACTGAGGCCCATCACCAACACCATGATCACGGTGACGCCGCGGACGGCGGAGCTCCCTGTCCCGTCGCCGCCGCGACCGCCGGGCGAGGCAGCGGCTGTTGCCGTTTCGGCGTTCATCGAAGACCCCGAATGGCTGCGGTCGGCTGCCTGGCTCCGGCTGACCTCTCAGCCAGGGCTGTCCGCCTCGCTCTGCCTGCTGCCGTACCGGTTGCCACACGGGGATTTGGCGAAGGCGCGGCGGGGGTGTCGCTGGCCCTCTGGGAAGCGGTGGATGTGTGGCAGTGCGTGTGGCAACGCGGGCCGCCAGCGGGGGACTCCAGCAGCCAGAAGGGGACGTCAGGGCACGTGTATGGACGTTCCTGGACGGTATGGACCGGCCTGAAAAGCGGAAGGTCGGCGGTTCGACCCCGCCCCTGCCCACCGTTTTGACCTGCGGAAATAGCCGGATTTTTCGATCACGTCTCGGCGCCGCCGGAACCGGACCCGAGCAGCCGGCAGACAGCTGGTTGCTGACAACGGCGTTGGCGGCCGCCCCGTCGACGTGCCGCGCACCCGGCGAAACGCCGGAGACCCGTGCCGGCTCACGCTCGTTCACGGACACCGGCGGTGCCACGCGCTGCGTCATCGTCCCCCGTACCAGACTGTCCGACAAAGCACGAGGAGTTCTCGACGATCACCTAGCCGGTCGTAAAGGTAGTCGAAAAGCCGCGCGGCGTCACCGGCCTCGCCTCGGACGGATCCGCTCGAAGCCAGCCCGCGCGACCGCTCCGCCGGCTCTTGGTGTCGAGGGCACCGACGGCGGCGACCGGCAGGCCGTCCACTGGCGAGTTCACGAAGGTGCAGATGCAGCGGTGGAAGGGGCCACAACCGGCTGGGCGGCGGCGCCCTGGCGGCGGATGACGACGGCCGCCAAGTCCTGCGGCTGCGGCGGATGCGACCGCCCAGCCATAACGTCGCGCCCCGCAGGCGAGCAGCGCGACCGGTAGGCCTGAATAGTGTCTGATGTCGTGGTCGGACTGGATGGTGGGGCCGTGCTGCTTATCGTGCGCTGTGAGCAACTGGCGCTTGTCGATGCGCTGGGACGAGACGCGGGTCGGGGAGCGGTCGGCCCGACGTCCGCCGAGGGGTGGACGGCGGCGTGGCTGGAGACGGAACCGGCGGCCCTGCTGGCGGCGACCCGGCCGTACCTCGCCGTGACCAGACGTCCTGGCGGCGTTCTGGTACGGGTGGCCACGGACGAAGGCACGTCGCAGTGCGTGATCGGAGACGGGCTCCCGGTCGCCCGAGACCTTGACGACGTGGCCGGAGCGGTGGGCCGACTGTTCGACGCCCCGCACCGGACCGGTGATGTGCGCAAGGTCCTGGAGACCTCGGCGCGCATCGAGGACCTCGCTGACGGCCTCGCCGGAACGATCGCCGGTTGTCCCGAGATCCGCCCGGCCGTGCCGCGGCGATCTGTCGTCGCGCATCGAGGTGATCCGCTCGCGGCCCGGATGGCGGCCGCGCTGGAAGGTCCGTCGTTCCTGACGGCGATCGATGCGACGTGGTCGGTGCTGTCGGACGCGACCGACCCTTCCCACTACGTCGGCCTGGGGGCCAGGGCCGGCGCCGCGAGCTCCGGATCTCGCGGTGTCGTTTTGGCGTTGTGGCGTGGCACCACCCGCGCGTCCGGGAGCACATCCTCTGGCGTCACCCTGTTTCGTGGCGACCAGCCGGTCGGTGCGACCAGCTGGAACAGCGGGTGGCGCTACCTGCGCCCGCCCGACCCGGCCCCGGCGGACGACCTCGCCGGCCTCCTGTCGGAGCAGGTCACGCGCGGACGGGCCGACATGGTCGCGCTCCGCACGATCATGCGCGCGTCGGAGTGGGCGTCCGACCCGCTGGCCGAGCTCGTGACGCTGCTCGACCTGCCGAACCGGATACTGACCGTGCTGGACGCCGGCGGCCGTGACGCCGGTGGTGCGGCAGGCGCCGGTGCGACAGATGGCGCCGCGGTCCTGTCGGCAGAACTGGTGCCCCGTCTCTCGTCGGTCCGGGCGACAATGGCGGCGGTTCGGGACGGACAGCGGGTCCCGCCCAGGTCGCCCCGGTGGCTGCGTGCGGTGTGGGCGGCGGGAACGGTCGCCGCGGCCATGGTGTGCCTGCTCATGACCGTGACCGGGATCGCCGTGATCTGGACGGACGGCGCGGTCGCCGACACCGCTTCCACAACGGCGGGGGACTGGCTGTTCAGCGCTGTCTTCGCCGTCCTGACGGCGGTTCTCGTGCCTACCGCGGTCCGGCGGATCCGACGGGCACGGCGCTGAGGGGTGGCGCCCGACGAACCACGCATGCCGTGGCCTGGCCGTCGGCCGCGTCGGTCGGCCGCGCTAGGGCTGCACAGTCACGCGGTAGGTCACCGAGGTGCGGAAGTCGCCGCCATCGCCGCCGATGATGTCGATCACGTGCGGGCCGACCGAGAGTGGACCGAGAAGCCGCCACAGTCCCCACACGGCCACCTCGACCGGGCGTCGCCTCCTGGTGACCGGGTTGCCCCGGGCGCCGGCCACCTCGAAGGGCGGCGTCGCGATGACATCGAGCTCGCACTTGACTCCGTCCACCGCCACGGCGCCGAACGCGGTCGAGAGATCGACGACTACGCCGCGTGGCCTGGTCATCCAGACATTGAACGCGGGCATGAACACCGGACGGCCGGCCGGCACGGCGCACCGACGCTGCACCGGCTCGGTGTGACCGCCGAAGGTGCCGGCAAGGAACCAGACGTCGTCCGGCTGGCCGTTCCCGGCGAATTCCCCGGTGGTGTCGGCCACCGGATTCTGCCCCAGCCGCGTGCTGGCCGCCCAGCGCACCCAGCGGGCGGCGAGACCCTCGGGGGAGCCGGGAGGAAACGGCAGCGGCTGGTGCTGCGGCGGCGGGGCTCCGCGTCCGAACAGCGACATGGCGCGCAAGACTAGCAGAAAGCCATAACACGACACCGGAACCGTACGCCATCCGCCTGGCCACGGGCCTTTCGCCGCGCGCAGGTCGGACGGCTCGTCGAAAGCGGCTGACGGCGGTTCGCCTACGGGATGCCGAGGATGACCGCTCCGGTGGGGTCACCTCGGCTGTTGTCCGCTGATCGAAGTGTCAGCGTTGTCCCTTGCGTCCCATCTGGAGGTCGAGGCGGTAGAGCTCGGGCACCTTGAACCTCGTGGCCTGGCCGGACGTGTCGAGGATCGGCGTGATCAGGCCCACTTCCTGGGCGAGGGGAAGGAGCTTGGCCTTGGATCCCACCCTCAGTTTGCCGGCGTCGAAGGGGGTCTGCCCGATGTCGCGTAGCGCCTGGAACACCGGGTCCAGTTCGGCGTATTCCTCGCGCAGCGCTATCAGAGCCTCTCTGCTGACCTCGTCGAGCGAGTCCACGAGAGTACGCGGGCGGATGACGCTCCGGGCCGGCTCCGTGTGCTGGCGCAGGCCCTGCTCCCGAGCCTGAGCCGACACCAGCAGCTGGATCAGGGACCGCGGTGTGTGGTCGTCGTTGCCGTCCGCCAGGCGGCGCCACACCCAGTTGGCCGTGAAGGCGGTCTTGCTACCGGTAATGCGGTCGCCCACGAGGAGCCGCCAGGCACGTTGGCTCAGCTCAACCGGCCACCGGTCGACCGCGATGCGAAGCAGGTCGCGGGCGTCGTCGTCCACGGTGCTCGAGAGCAGGTCCCGGAACGCCCCCGAGCGCATCGCACGTTTCACCGCCACATTCAGGTACTCCTGGGAGTCACCCCAGGTGAGACGCACCTGCCGGCCAAAGAAATGACTCTGGTTCGGAATGTTGACAGCGCGGTAGATGTCCTCGCGAAGAAGGACCTTGAAGTTGATTCTGGTAAGTCTCTCTCCGATTTCTCCGGCGAGTTCCAGAAGGCCCGCGACTGCCGCTGTCCGTCTGGCGATCGCCTCGGTCGAGCTTCCGAAGCCGGTGTCCAGGCCGTCGAAGAGAAGGAGCCGACCGCTGGTTGCCGCAGTGTCGAGATCAAGGAGAAGACTGTGACTGAGCGGCCCGATGTCCGGCATCGCCAGAAGGCGGCGCAGATCACGCACCAGACTGGTTGGCGTGGTCGTGAGACTGGTTGGCGTGGTCGTGCCGCGGTCCTCAAGGAATGCCAGTGGACCGTGTGGGGTGCCAGAACTCGGACACCGGCCTTGACCTGGGCTTTTAGGTGGCTCGTTCGTATTCGTTGATCAAGCCGCCGAGGACGCGCTGGCGCTTGATCCGTTCCTGGCTCAGGTCTGCGACGGGGTGGTCGGGCCGTGGTGGTTGAAGGTCGCGGCCGCGGTGGGGTCGTCGTCCGTTGTAGTGGGCGGCGTACTCGGCCAGAACGGTGCGTAGGTGCCGTTCACCGAAGATCAGCATCCGGTCAGTGACCTCCGTCCGAACGGTCAGGACGAACCGTTCCGCGTAGGCGTTCGCCCGCGGAGCCCGGGGTGGGATCGTGACGGTGGTGATGCCGGCGTCGGCGAGGGACCGCGTCGAACGACGCGGTGAATTGTCCGGCGCGGTCACGGACCAGGAACCGGAAGTCGGCCGCCCGGGAACCAGCCAGCCACAGACCCGAACGAAGATCAGATAGAGCAGGCGTACGGACACAGTTGACCATCATGCGGCCGGCCCCGCGCCGGCGCATCGCCCCAGATCACAGGCTCAGGCCGACTTCTGACACCCCACACCATCAGACCATCGCCTCGCAGGAGCTGGCGGCGGGTCTGGTACGTGCTGAGCCGGCGCTCGGCGCCGACGTGCTGTTCGGCGCCCGCGCCATCATGGCGGTCGAGAGCCGGTGCGCCGCGGACATTTTCGCTGCGTGGCACCGCGGGAAATCCTCCCTCCGTCCGCCGGTCGACCCCGCACCGGGCGAGTAGTCGGTCGCCCTCCATCGAAGCGGACCTCATGGCGAGGGGCACTACGACCGACAATGCGCCGAACAGCACCAGCGTCACCACGCCGGCAGTGATACCAGCTGCAGGCCCCTTCGTCACGTCGGAGATAAGAACCGCCACTCCGGCCACGGCCACCGCGAACACCCCGCGGCCGACCTGCGCCAGCCGGTGCGATCACGACGAGTGTCTCCTTCTCCCGTTTGCGGAACATCGCCCGGTGCAGGCTGACCGGCATCACCAGCAGCCCGGTAGCCACGACGGATAGCGCCTACAAGAAGTGGACACAGTTCGAATCATTCCCGAACTTCATGAACGGTGTCGAGTCCATCGAGCAGATCGACAACACCCACACGTGCTGGCATGTCAAGGTCGGCGGCCAAGAGCGCGAGTTCGACGCGGCCATCACCGAGCGACTGCCCGACGAGCGGGTCGCCTGGGAAAGCACCAACGGTCCCACCCACGCCGGAGTCGTCGCCTTCCACCGCCTCAACTCCGACGAGACCCGGGTGACGGTTCAGCTCGACTGGCAGCCCGACGGTGTTGCCGAGACGATCGGCTCGGCCGTCGGTGCGGACGACCGACGCGTCAAGGCCGACCTGAAGCGCTGCAGGACGTTTATGGAGGGACGCGGAACCGAAACCGGCGCGTGGCGCGGCCACGTCGGCAGGCCCTGACCCAGAACGCCGGTCGAGGCACAATCGCGGTCCCACGGCTGTCGGACATGCGTCGTGCCGGCCCGCCGAAGCGGCGGGCCGGCACGACATCGAGCTAAACGCATGAGACGGTGGGGTGCGAAGGAAGCAGGTGAGCCCCACGAGAATTCCGCGAATTCAGTGCCGAACCGAGGTGCGGCCGTGCACCGCCCGCCAGACGAGAAGAGCGACGATTGCCCCGATAATCGACCCGATTATCCCGGACGGCTGCAGTGCGCCCTCGCTGAGATCATGCCCGAAGAGCACGTAGCCGAGCAGTCCACCGATGAAGGAGCCGACGACGCCGAGCAGTATTGTCCCCGGGATTCCCATGGGATCTTGGCCGGGGACGACCAGTCGAGCCACGGCACCCGCGATGAGACCGAGGATAATCATGCTGACAATGAACCAGAGCACCGAAGTCACCCCTCGCTGTGAATACGTTAGCCGGGTCCGAACACCACGGACCTCATAACGCCAGAACCGAAATATCGCCTTTTTCTGATCGTTCCGTTTCCCGGCGGCGCCGATCAGCGGAGTACCCGGTCCCACAGGGCCCAAACCCTGCCGTTGGCCGAGGTCCCTGCCTGACCGGGCGGACGACGAATCTGACGACGGCACAGTGGACCACGAGTATCGCTGCGCCGACGGTCACTGACATCCGTACGCGGTCGGGTCCACAGCATGGTCCTTGCGATACCGACAGCGGCCCGGCCGGGCCGCAGGTGACATCCGCGCCATCCGCATGCGCACCCGGAGCGAGTGACCCGCAGGGCCGCGCTGCGTCGAGGCCGGGCGCCTGCCCGGACGTGGTTGCCGGGCGGGCCGGTCTCGCCCGTGGAACGACCGCGCCGGACACGTCGAGGGCGAATCCTCGCCCGGCGCCGTCCCGTCCTGGGGCGACCGCAGGCGGACATCGAGGCGCCGCGGGAACCAGCCTCTCGTGAGGCGAGCGTTCACCTCCGGCCGGCGCCGAAGCGCTGGCGGCGGCTCGCTAATCGCCGTTCGACTCCACCTGGCACGGCTGCGGCGAGGGTCACACCTGTCGCGTCTGCGGACAGGTGTGTTCCCGCCGACCGAGGGAAGATCGGGTGGAGCACGCCGACGGCGGCGATCGGACTCAGGAAGGCGAAGAAGCCGGCCCTTCCGATCCGCTGACGATCGATCACAAGGTAGCGTCCGCAATGCTTGGGAGGCACGACACCGATGACGAAGTGGGCCGCGGCGGTCGCGGACAAGGTGACGACGGTGACCGTTCCAGTGATCCATGGTACCGAGCACGCCGCCGTGGCGGTACAGGAGAAGGCCGCCGAGGCCACAGCACCGGCGCGGCGGCACACCAGCAATCTCTTCAGCCGACTGGAGAAGGGCGCCAGCGGTGTGGTGAAGGGCAACGGCAGGGGACGATCGTCGGTAGGCCTCGTCGCGATCGTCAGCGTCCTCGCGACCGCCGGGGCGGTGCTCTTGGTCGTCGTAGGCAGGAGGCAAGGGTGAGCATAGCGAAGAAGATTGCTTACAAGCCGGTGGGAATGGCGGGCGGCCTGCTGGCCGGAACCACGTCGGGCTTCCTCGTGAGGAGGAGCTGGGCCGCCATCTCGGAGGAGAAGGAGACTCCTGACCCGCTGTGCCTCGACCGCGGCTTCGCTGAGGTCGTCCTGTTCGCCGCTTTGCAGGGGGCGGTATTCGCCGCCACCGGTGCGGCGATCAGCCGACTCGGTGCGCTCGGCTTTCAGCGTACGACGGGCGTGTGGCCTGGAGACTGACTCTCGAGGCCGAGGACCCGGTAGGTGCGTGTACGACGCGGGTTCGTGGGGAACTCGACCCCCGGCTCCGCTATCGTCGACTTCCGAGCCTCGCGCGTCGGGCCTTCGATACCGAATGTGGCTGGTCCCGTGCGCCACCGTCTGCGACGAGTGCCGCCTTCACCAGGTGTGTTCCGAGATCAGGAGTTGGGAAGGTGCTGAGCTCGCCGAGGGTCAAGCACCCAACCACCCTGGTGATGAACCAGAGGAAGGCGAACATGAACGCCGCCCGGTACACGATCTCCATCAGGGCACCAGCCAGGTGGTGAAGCGCACCGTCACGACGAGGCGGCCTTCGACGATGACCGCGACCTCTCCGCGGCGGCCGAGCTGGCCGGACGGTTGGACGTAGGCACCGCCGACGAGGGGTTACCGAGGTCGCGTGCCCGGTGTGTCCTCCTCCGGCAGATCCTGTCCTATTCCAAGCAGTAGCAACGTCTGTTCGACGGGATCCTCCTGGGAAGATCTTTGTTCGTGATCCGCCGGCCTGGAAGTCGACCAGAAGTCCTCCTTTTCCTGGCTGCCCTGTTGCATTTCCCTACAGCATTCTGCGCCGCGCTGACGGCCTTCATGATGTTGTCGGGAGTTTCGGAACTTGCGAGGCGCAGGCGGACCGCCCGCCGAGACGAATACCGCACAGATTCTTCTGCGGTGACGAAGGCCGCGCCTGTTCAACTTCCTGGCGGCGTTGACATCAAACCGGCCAGGATGGCCCGTGAAGGGGCCCGGCGGCGGGGATGGGTTGCCCCGCTCCCGCTGTAGGTAAACGCCGGGCGGGCGGGCGATCCGGTTCCCTCTGCCCGTCGGCGGTCAGCGGTTGCTGGGCATCGCGCTGACCTGGCCGAGCACGGACTCCTCGTCCCGGGCGATCGCGAGGTCCCCAAGGCTGACGATGCCGATGGGCTGCGTGCCCTCGACCACCGGCAGGCGGCGGACCGCGCGCAGCCGCATCAGCTCGGCGGCGTCGTCGATCAGGGTGTCCGGGGTGACGGTCTCCAGCTCCGTGCTGCAAGCCTCGGAAACCTTCGCGGCGGACGTGTCCCTGTCCTCGGCGACGATTCTGACCACGATGTCGCGATCGGTCAGTATGCCGACGAGCTCACCGTCGTCAACGACGAGGACGTCGCCGGCCTCGGTCTCGCGCATCGTCCGCGCGGCCTCGGCGAGGGTCTCGTCCGGCCGGACGGTGGCCGGCGCTCGGGTCATCACCTCTGCCACGGTGGTAGCCATTCCGATCTCCTCTCCTGCATGTGATTTATCCGGTCTGCCCGGCTTGACATTCCGGATCCTGCCCGGCCTGCTGGAGACGAACCGCGCCGGGATGCACACCGCGAGCCGCAGGGACGGGCGGCGCTGGCATCTGCCCGTGGACGTACCGATGACGGGGCCGACGATCTGAAGTGACTTCCGCCGTTGTATGACGGCTCCGTCGGTTCACGGCCAGCCGCGCAGCACCGTGACCGTGGTGCCGTCGGAGCCGTCCGGGTCTCGGACAGGGCGTCGGCCAGTTCGGTGGGGCATGCCCCGGAGGCGTCGCGGATGGCGAGGCGGCGCTGCTGGGCCAGTGTGGTGTCCGGGCCCTCGCCGCGCCGCTCGACGAGGCGTCGGAGCAGAGCCAGGATGTCGCCGGGGCCAGCGCGATGTTTGTCGTCGGCGCGTCCCGCTGGCCTTCTGACGACCGTGGTGGCCAGTGAACGCCCACATGCCCAGCGGGGGAGAGAGCACGATGTCGAGCAGGCCGGACTCTCCGCCGGTGGGCACGCGCAGCGGCAACGGGTGCCCGGCCGACGCCACCTGCGCGGAGGCGAACCGTTAGACCCTGCACGATGCGAGACTGTGCCTCGGCGTCGGGAGATCTAGCCGACACCGGGCGTCTGATCGCCGGCGCCTTCGATCTTGTGGGTTTCGCTACGTAGTTGTGCGACGAGCCTGCGGGCGGTGGGGGCACCCACATGGCAGCCGCTTTCGCAGCGTGTCCGCCGAGATGGGGCGCTGGTGATGCTGCCAGCGCAGCACATCCTCGGCGCGGGCCCGGTGGAGCAGGTCCTGCTCGCGCGCCTTCTTGTCTATCGGGCGTCGGTCCGATTCCCCTTCTTCGGCCCCGGCTGTCGGGGACGAGCGCCCCAGCGTTTGTGGTTCCGGCCCGGTGGCGGCGCCGTCCGTCTTCTGCCTGTGTCGGACGGGGGCGGTGCCGGCGTCCGGCGGCCTTGCCGGCTGCGGCGCCGGTACAGACGGCGTCGCCCCAGGAGGTTCCGGCTGCATCGCCTCCTCCATCACAGGCTGGCCGATTCCGGGCCCGGACTGGGCCGTCTCGGTCTCGATGGCTTTCATCGCCTGGAGCAGACCTGGGTGAGGTCGACCCGAGGCGCGGTGCTGGGCTCGCGCCCAGCCCGTCTCCTCGAGTCGCCTCCCGCACCGGACGTGCGCCTTTCAACGCGTCCGGCGCTCCACAAGCCGGCGGTTCGACCCCGCCCTTGTGCGCCGCCTCTGATCAGGCCTTTTCTCCTTCTGCTGGGATGAACTATCTGAAGATCGTTATCTGGTAACGGGTGCAGCGATACAAAGTGGTGCTTCTCGCCTACCTCAGGAGGCTGTCGCCGCTCGAGTGCTCGCCACGGATGCCAACTGGCGGGACGGTGCATTTTGGCAACGAGCCCCAGCGGACCCGACGCGCAGGCGCGACATCTCGCGCCGCTACTACACTTGCAGTGAGATCCACTATGGGTGTAGTGTTCCGTCGTGGCCAGTCGGCGGGATGACCTTCTTGACGCGGCGATCGACCTGCTCGGGGAGCAGGGCGTTCGGGCGTTGACGCATCGCGCGGTGGATGCCGCCGCGGGCCTGCCCGCGGGGTCGACGTCCAATTACTTCCGGACCAAGGAGGCACTGTTCGACGCGATCGTGGAGCGGGTTCCGACGCGGGAACGGGCGAACTTCGAGGAGCTGGCCGCGCACCTGGCGCCACGGACGACGACGGACCTGGCCAAGGCCCTGGCCGCCTTCGCCCGCGACAGCGCGGGTCGTGAGCGGGCGCTAACCTTGTCCCGGTACGCGATCCTCGTCGAGGCTTCCCGTCGGCCTGAGCTGCGGGCGCGGCTGGCAGATTCAGGCGCCCGGGTGAACGCCTGGTTCACCACCTGGCTGCGCCTGGTGGGGTCGACGGACCCCGACCATCACCTCCACATCGTCGGCAACTACCTGACCGGTCTCGTTCTCCACCAGTTGGCGATCCCCGACCCGGACTTCGACCCGACGGCACACCTCGACGCCCTGCTGAGATCGCTGATCCAGACCCAGCAGGAGCAGGGCTCACAGGCCAGCGGCTCCTGATGAGCTCGGGTGCCAGGCGCCCGACGCACCATGATCGATCTCGGTGGCGGGAATTTCCCGAACACCTCGTCTCGCCATGCCTCCGCGGAGTCGCGGCGCGGCGACTCCACCAAGCGTTTAGGAACAGACATGAACATCGACGACGTCTGGCAGGCCATCGACACCCAACGGCTACGGGTCACCGACCTCCTGGAGAAACTGACCGACGAAGAATGGCGCATGCCCTCGCTGTGTGGCGGCTGGACGGTGCGGGATGTCGCGGCCCATCTGACCCTGCAACAGACAGGGCCGGGCGCGGCCCTTCGCATGGCTGCCCGGTCACCGGGCGGGATGACGCGGATAATCCACCGCTCGGCGTGCCTGCGCGCGGAGATGCCGATCGAGCAGATGATCGCCGAGATTCGCGGAATGGTCGGTTCGCGAAAGCACAACGTGGGCGTCACCCACCGGGAAACCCTCATCGACATCCTCGTGCACGGCCTGGACATTGCCGTTCCCCTCGGCCGGGCCCTCGAGACACCCGCCGACGCCGCGGCCGTCGCCGCCGACCGGGTCTGGTCCGTTGCCTTCCCGTCCTTCGGCTACCCCTTCTTCCCCAGGAAACGACTCAGGGGACTGCGGCTCACCGCGTCCGACGCGGACTGGAGCGCCGGCGAGGGTGCGCCCGTCGACGGTCCTATGGACGCGATCCTGCTGCTGCTCACCGGCCGGACAGCCGCGGTGGAGCGGCTGTCCGGTGAAGGAACACGCCTCCTGCGGGACGGGTTCGTGCCCGCCGAGGAGCCCTGAAGTACTGAGCCAACCGCGCACTGAGCCGCTCGCGGTGCCGCGTCCGCATCTGTCACGGGGGGCCGATGCGGACGGTCGCCCGAGGGCTCAGTAGTTTCCGAGGCCGCCGCAGACGTTGAGGGCCTGCGCCGTGACCGCGCCGGCCGCGTCACTGACGAGATAGCGGACCATCGCGGCGACCTCGTCAGCGGCGACGTACCGCCCGAGCGGAACCCGGGCGGTTATCCGCTCGTGCACCTCCGTCGTCCCCACCCCCCAGATCCCGCTGTAGTGCTCCCGGACCTGTTCGGCCATCGGTGTCTCGACGAATCCCGGGCAGACCGCGTTGACGGTGATTCCGGTTCTGGCCAGTTCCAGGCCGAGCGCCTTGGAGAAACCGACCACGCCGTGCTTGGACGCCGAATAGGGCGCTGCGTGCACCACGCCCTGCTTCCCTCCGGTCGACGCGATGTTGATGATCCGGCCATAGGGCTGCCGGGTCATGCCGCCGATGGTCAGTACCCGCTTGGCCACGAGGAAGACGCTCGTGAGGTTCGTGTCGATGACGTCGCGCCAGACCTCGTCGTCGATCTCGGCGGTCGCACCGCCCCCGGGCCTGCCGGCGTTGTTCACCAGGATCTCGATCGGGCCGAAGTGCTCGACACAGGCGGAGACCAGGCGGTCGACAGCGGCGGGTGACGTCACGTCGCAGGCCCGTCCAGCGACCTCCCAGCCCTCCGCGGCGAGCTTCTCCACGGTGAGGGCGACGGCCTCGGCGCGGCGCGAGCAGATGTAGACGCGGTGACCGTCGGCGGCGAGAGCACGGGCCGTTTCCAGTCCAATTCCACTGGTGGCTCCGGTGACAAGAGCGACCCGCCGGGCACTGGCAACCATGTCTGCTCCATTCCTTCGGACCGGTGTGGTCCGGGTCTTCGCGACCGGTGTCGGTCGAGCCGTTTGTAGGCGCGCCCGCTCAAACCATGCTCAAGCCGCCTCAGTGATCGCCGGCCTGGCACTGGACGCAGCCATGGAGCGTGTTCCGACCGGCCTTCGAGAAACCAGAGCGATCGTGGCGTCGGCCGCGCTGGAGCGCGGCGGCACCACCGGAACGGCCCGAAAGTCCAACGCTGAGCCCCTTCCATCTCACGGTCGACGGTCAGGGACGCCGCGCGTCCGAGTCGACGATGGAAAGGCTCACTCTGCGCGAGGAGCCGGCAGATGACACTGACAGAGCACGAGGAACGTACTGATCCGTATCCCCGCAAGTGCTACCTGCCGTTCATCCTCTATCCGCCGGGAATGCATCGCACCACCGGTGGGAAGGAGTGGCTCGAAAGCCACATCGACATGCACCAGGACGGCGGCGACTTCGTCCTTTACATCGGCGTTCCGTTCTGCCGCACGCGCTGCAAGTCGTGTCCCTACTTCGCGAGCCTGCTGCCCGAGAACGACTCCCGTGGCCGTGAGCAGAGGTACGTGGACGCGCTGGTGCGGGATCTCCGCCACTGGGCGTCGTACCGGAAGTTCGGCACCGGTCGCATCCGCACCATCTTCATCGGCGGGGGACCGGAAGCATCCTGCGAACCAGCAGCCTGCGCCGCCTGGTCGACACCGTGCACGAGTTGTTCGAGGTCGCCGACGACGCCGAGTTCACGCTGGAGGGAAACGCGCGCGACTTCGACGACGAGAAGATCGAGTACGTCGCGCAGTCGAGGATCAACCGGTTGAGTCTCGGCGTCCAGTCGTTTCAGCCCGAGATTCTCGGGGTCATCGGTTCGCCGCACGCGGCCGAGGACAGCGCCCGGGTCATCCGGGAGTTCCAGGCCAGGGGCTTCCGCAACATCCAGCTCGACCTCATGTACAACATGCCGGGGCACACGCTCGACATCTGGAAGCGTGACCTGGAGACGCTGGCGACGCTCGACGTGCCACACTTCACGATCTACCTCTACCGCATTCACCGGGACACCATCCAGGACAAGCTCATCAGCCGGGGCCGGCTCAGCGCGCCGAAGGACCCGGAGGGTCCGATGGTGAAGGCGATGTATCGCGAGGCCGTCGAGATAGCCAAGCAGATGGGTTACACCATGTACATGGTGGACCATTTCTGCAAGCCCGGCTACGAGAACATGTACAACCACTGGAACTGGAAGGTGTACATCGACACCCTGGCTGTCGGCCCAGGGTCCTACAGCTACTTCGACGGCTACCGCCTGGGCACCGAGACCGATGTCGAGAAGTACATCGACGCCGTGGAAGGCGGTGACCTCCTGATCAGCACCATCACCGACAAGCTCTCGCCCCGGGTCGAGCGCGAGCGGTACGTCGTCTTTGCTCTGCTCTACTACGAGATCGAGTACTCGTTCTACCGGGACAAGTTCGGGACGTCGTTCCTGGAGGACTTCGCCGACGAACTGGCGCGCCTCGAACGCAAGGGACTCGTCGAGCTGACCGACGACCGGATGCGCCTGACCCAGCTCGGGCTGATCTGGCACACCAACGTCATTCTCGAGTTCTTCAACCCGTCGTTCTGGAACGACTCGGACTCCCTGAACGAGCCGAACTGGTCCCTGAACGGCGTCATGGTCGAGGTCGGCGCGCACAGCCGCGAGTACTGGCTGGGCGACCGGAGTGTGACCTTCTTCCCCGCCGCGCCCGACGCGGACCCGACCCTCGCGACGGCATAGGAGGCCGACGATGACCGACGTACGGGAACCCGACGCGCCGGCGTCCGGCGCAGCCAAGGCCGGAACCCAGGACTTCCTCGCGTCCGCGACGGTGACGGTCGGCGCGAACATGCATGACATCTGGGCGGTGTGGGTCGATGTCAACGCCTGGAAAAGCTGGGACACCGGCATCGAGAGCACGAAACTGCACGGCAACTTCAAGGCCGGCAACACCTTCACCCTCACCCCGGCCGGGGGCCAGCCGATGGAGGTCACCATCACCTCCGCGACCCAGGGGGAGGAGTTCTCCGACGAGACCGTCCTGCCGTTCGGCACGATCCGGACGAGTCATCGTATGGAGCCACTCGGCGCACTGGTACGCCTCACCCATGAGGTCCGTGCGGAGATCGCCGAGGACGCGGTGGAGATGTTCGGTGTGAAGATCTGGCCGCACCTGCAGAGCGGCCTGTCCACCGCACTCAACGAGCTCGCCGAGATCGTGGCGAACTGAGGCCGTCCGCGGTGTCTCCCGACAAGCTCGTGTCCCTGCTGGACCGGGGCAGCCGCCCCGGCGTGGTCGGCGCATGCGTCCAACACGCCGGGGCCATCCACACGGCAGGCCAGGTGCGCGCGGCGGTCGCCCGACGCGCGCGCCGGCTGCTGGACCACGGTGTCGCCGCCGGCGACCGGGTGCTGCTGGTCTGTGACCACGACCTGGATGCCGTGGTCACCCTGGCCGCGGCGAGCGCGCTGGGCCTGCGTGTGCTGATGCCCTACAACCTCGCGGCGGCCGCCGTGCCCGAGTGGCGGTCCATCGCGACCGCCGCCCGGCCGGACGCCGTCGTCCACCAGCGCTGTGACGGTGTCGGCCTCGCCGATCTGCGGGCGGTCTGTCCGCGCCTCGTCGGCCCGAGCGACCTGGGTGCCCCGAACGACCTGGGTGCCCCGGGCGGGCACAACGATGACGACGATGCGCTTCCCATCGTGTGTCCCGATCCCGTAGACGGATTCCTGGTCCTGTTCACCAGCGGCACCACCGGCGCTCCGAAGGCCATCAGCGTGAGTGAGGACGTCGTCGCCCGCCGGGTGATGGCCGTGACGGAGCGGCTCGCGTTCGGCTCCGACGCGCGGGTGTTCATGTCCGGTCTCCTCAACAACACGACCGGCGTCATTTTTCCTTCGGCGCGCTGGCGCATGGCGCGACGCTGATCGTCCCGGACAGCCGGGACGTCTCCACCTGGCCCGCGCAGG
>NZ_ADGX01000071.1 GCF_000177675.1 Parafrankia sp. EUN1f | reverse complement strand
CGCCGACGGTGCCGGGGTCGCCGACCGCCCGCCACGACGCACCGCCTTGCCGCCGCGGCGATCACGGCCCACCGGGTGCAGCGATCCCACCAGCTCGGACGGATCGGAGGGTGCGGTCCGGCCGTCTCTCGGCTGGGTTCGACCGCTCGCCGCGCCCGCGCCGGGGCCGGGGCCGGGGGGCGTACCCGCGGGTTCGCCCGCCGCAGTGCCCTCCGCAATGCCCTCCGACGGCGGCGAAGAGGGCTCGCCGGGCTCCTGCCAGGCCGCGTCCGCCCCGCCGCCCGCCCAGACGTCCGGAACAGCGGCCTCGGAAGGATCGCCGCCGGGTGGCAGCAGCCGCCCGCCGGCCCCGTCCTCACCGACAACCTCGCCGCCGCCCTGGGCACGCGCGGTGTGGCGGCGACCGGCCTGCCACTCCGGCCCCGTGGCCCACGGGTCACGGTCGCGGTCACCACCGAGATCATCACCGGCGTCTGCCACCGGCTCCGCCTCGTCGATCCACGGGTCGGAGGCGAGCTCGATCTCGCTGCCCACGGAGCCGCCGGGCGAGACGCCCGTCATGCGGATCGGCAGTGGGGTGGCACTGCGTGCGAGGCCGGCGGCCAGCTCGGCCGCGGACGGCCGGCGCAGCTGATCGTCGATCAGCGCCATCGCGACCGCCACCGCGACCGCGGCCGCGTCGGGGCCGGTGGCCTGGCTCATAGCCCCGAGCAGAAGCTCCGCGAGATCATGCACGTCGTCCGCGGGAGACCCGCCGGGGCTGGTCAGGGCGGCGACGCCGACGCCGGCGAGCACCGGCCGGCCGTTCGGTTCCAGCAGGATGTCCAGCGCGGTCAGCTCGCCGTGGACCAGCCCGGCGCCATGCGCCGCCGCGAGTGCCTGCGCCACGGGCAGGCCGATCGTCACGACCTCGCCCGGCTCCAGCCGGCCCCGGGCCGCGAGCAGCCGGGACAGGCTGACGGTCTCGGGCACCGGCTCGGCCACGACTGCCAGCCCGTCCGCCGTCCGGATGGCATCGGTCACCGAGACCAGGTGCGGATGGCGGACGTCGAGCTGACGCCGGATCTCCCCCAGCCCTTCGGCACGCACCAGCGGATCCGCCGGCAGCCGCACGTACCGAACCGTGACGTCCGCGCCGAGCTGCTCGACACGACCGGCCCAGACCTCACCGGCCCCGGCGTCGTAGCGCCGGTGGCGAAGGATAATGCCCGGCACCGTGGGATCACCGCCGTGCCGGCCCGGCCGATCGCCGGAATCGTCCGTGAAGGTCACGATCGTCGACGCTAGGCCGAACCGGCAACCCTCGCAGGACACTTTCCGCTGTTGTGGATAACTTCGTTCCGAACGGTGGGAGCGAGCCGGCCGGGCCTTCGGTCGAGCCAGGAGCCGAACTCAACCAGGAGTCAGCTGTGCAGATCCTCGCGACAAGCGGTGGCTTCCAGCCCGACGGCAGGTGGGGTGCCAAGGTCGGGCCGCTGCTGGATCACGCGATCGCCCTCGCGGAGCCGACCGGCCGGCCCCGGCTTTGCCTGTTGCAGACAGCTCTCGGCGACGACCAGTCCGCCTACGCCCGCGGCTACGCGGCGCTGAACCGGGACCGGCCGGACGTCGCCGTCTCCCACCTGGCGCTGTTCCCGATGCCGAACGTCGCCGACCCGCGGGCCCACCTGCTCGCCCAGGACGTCATCTGGGTCGGCGGCGGCAGCGTGGCGAACCTGCTCGCGCTCTGGCGGGTGCACGGCCTCGACGAGATCCTGCGTGAGGCCTGGGAGGCCGGCGTGGTGCTGGGCGGCGTCTCGGCCGGGTCGCTGTGCTGGCATGTCGGCGGCACCACCGACTCCTTCGGCCCGGACCTGCGCCCGGTCACGAACGGCCTCGGCCTGCTGCCACACAGCAACACCCCGCACTACGACTCCGAGAGCGCGCGCCGCCCGCTCTACCAGCGCCTCGTGGCCGACGGGACGCTCCCCGCCGGCTGGGCCACCGACGACGGCGTCGGCCTGCACTTCCGCGGCACCGAGCTGGTCGAGGCCGTCTCGGACCGGCCGGACGTCCACGCCTGGCGGGTCGAGCCGGGCCCGGGCGCAACCGCGGTCGAGACACGCGTCTCACCGCGCCGCCTGCCGGAGTGACATCCGCCCTGGAAGCCAGACCGGTCTGAAGCCGGTGGGACGAGCCACTCGTCCGTTGCCGGCCGGGCCGGTCGTCCCACCGGCGTACCCTCGGGACGTGGATGTCCTGCAGTTGGGTGTCGTTCCCTATCAGGAGGCCTGGGGCAGGCAGCGCGCGCTGGCCGAGGAGCGCCGTCACGGGCGCGGCGAGGACACGCTGATCCTTCTCGAGCATCCCGAGGTCTACACCGCGGGCCGGCGCACCGACCCCGCCGACCGCCCGGTGGACGGGGCGGAGGTCGTCGACGTCGACCGCGGCGGCAGCATCACCTGGCATGGCCCCGGGCAGCTCGTGGGCTATCCGATCGTCCAGCTCCCGATGCCGTTGGACGTCGTCGCCTACGTCCGGATGCTCGAAGCCGGCCTGATCGCGGTCTGCGCCGAGTTCGGCGTGGCGACCCGCCGGGTCGACGGCCGCACCGGGGTCTGGACGGCGGACGGCACCCGCAAGCTCGCCGCCATCGGCGTCCGGGTGAGCTGGAAGGTCACCACGCACGGCTTCGCGCTCAACTGCGACCCCGCCCTGGGCTCGTTCGGCCGGATCGTGCCGTGCGGGATCTCCGACGCTGGCGTGACCAGCCTCAGCCTGGAACTGGGGCGCACGGTGACGGTGGCGGACGCCCGCCCGGTGGTGGAGCGCCACCTGACCAGCGCCATCACCGACTACCTCACCGCCGGCTACGAGGCGCAGGCCCGCCGGCAGTCGCAGGCCGGCGCGCTGATCGGCGCCGGAGACATCGAAGGAGGAGCCGCCGGATGACGGCCACGCCAGTCGTGCCGGAGGGCCGGCCACTGCTACGCCTCGAGGCCCGCAACGCCCAGACCCCGATCGAACGCAAACCCCCGTGGATCCGTACCCGGCTGCGCACCGGCCCCGAATACACCGACGTCCGCAGCCTCGTCCACGGCGCCGGCCTGCACACCGTGTGCGAGGAAGCCGGCTGCCCCAACATCTACGAATGCTGGGAGGACCGCGAGGCCACCTTCCTCATCGGCGGGGACGTCTGCACCCGACGCTGCGACTTCTGCCAGATCGACACCGGCCGCCCGACTCCCCTGGACACCGACGAACCACGCCGCGTCGCCGAATCCGTGTCGACGATGGGCCTGCGCTACGCCACCGTCACCGGCGTCGCCCGTGACGACCTCCCCGACGGCGGCGCCTGGCTCTACGCCGAGACCGTCCGGCGCATCCACGCACAGTCCCCCGGCACCGGCGTCGAAGTCCTCATCCCCGACTTCGCCGGGCACCCCGACCAGCTTGACGAGGTCTTCGGCGCGGCACCCGAGGTACTCGCCCACAATCTCGAGACCGTCCCGAGGATCTTCCGCCGCATCCGGCCCGGATTCCGTTACGAACGCTCCCTCGACGTCCTCACCCGCGCCCGCGCCGCCGGCCTCGTCACCAAGTCCAACCTGATCCTCGGGCTCGGCGAGACCGATGACGAGGTCGAGGAAGCCATGACCTCGCTGCACAACGCCGGCTGCGACCTGCTCACCGTCACCCAGTACCTACGCCCCACCCCCCGCCACCACCCCGTCGAACGCTGGGTGCACCCCGACGAGTTCATCGCCTGGCAGCAACGCGGCACCGAGATCGGCTTCGCCGGCGTCCTGTCCGGCCCCCTCGTCCGCTCCTCCTACCGCGCCGGCCGCCTCTACCAGCAGGCAATTACCTTCCGTAGTGAAACTGCCCGGGGTGAGGCGGTTACCTCCCAAAGTGTGTCGCACGACTCTCACACCGGGTGACGAGTGCGCTGGTGATGACTACCCCGGACGACTAGGCTCGTGCCTGCGTCACGCGGCGGTCACAAGACACGGGGCTCGCCGCGCTGCGGGCACCCCCGTCATCTCCGCCAGCTGCGGGAGTAATCGGCGACGCCCGCGCCTTCACACTCAGTGCTGTTCCGGCGGGGCACCTGTCCCGCCTCGGGCTCCACGACCGCGTCGGGAGGTCGTCGACACCGTGTTCCGCTCACTCCTCTCCGCCCTTGAGGAACTGACTCTTCTCGTCCTGCCGCACGGCGGCCAGCGCACCGCTCGCCACAACGCCTGGCGGGCCGCCACCGACCTGCACGTCACGACCGGCTACCGCTGGGTCGACCAGATCTCCGTCTCCGCCTTCGGCCTGGTCCCCGCCCCGGCGAACGCGTCCGTCCCGTCGCCGGCGGTCCCGCCGGCGACGACCGCCCACGCAGGCATACCCGCGGAGGCGAGGACGGGTGCGCCGCTGGTCACCCGCCCGGTGGCAGCGGCCGCCGGGGGCGACTGCCCGGCGCCGCGCGAGCGGGAGTCGGCGCCGCGGCCAGCGGTCGCCAGGGCCCCGGGAACCCGCGGCTCCACCGGGCGCGCCCCCAAGCCTCGGGTCTCCCCGCCGCGCGCCCGCGCCGCCGCCGCCGCACGTTCCTGACCCGCAGGCGCCGACCGGGCCACCAGCCGGGCCCGCGAAGGCCGTAGGCTCGCGCCTATGGCGCTGCGGAGGAAGCCGACCGGTGCCGGCGGGGAGCCGGCGCTCGCGGCCGTGGGTGGGAACGGAACAAGTGGTGGCGGGTCGTCCCGTCGGTCGGGCAAGGCCAGCGCCGCGGGGCGGAACGGACCGGGCGCGGCTGGTGATGGCCCACGTGGCCCGGAGCGGAGCACCATGGCTGGCAGGAGTGGCGGGGCTGGCAGGAGTGGCGGGGCCGCCAAGAACGGCGGGGCCGGCAACGGCGGTCCGAAGGCCGGCGCCAAGGCGGGCTCGAAGGCAGGGTCGGGCAAGGCCGACCAGCCGGAGAAGGCCGGCCGGGCCACCGGTCCCGCGTCCGGCGGCGCGGGCGCCGGCGCGCCGGGCAGGCTCGCCCAGATCCGGATGGTCTACAAGATCACCCGGCAGCGCGATCCGCAGGTGCTCTGGCTAAGCCTGCTCGGGCTGGCCGTGCCGGTGGTGATCGGCGTGTTGCTCGGAGTCTTCGTCGGCCCGCTGTATGTCTGGCTGCCGATCGCGATCCTGCTGGGCATCGTGGTGGCCCTCAATGTCTTCAGCCGCCGGGTCCAGAAGACCGCGTACGCGGAGATGGAAGGCAAGCCCGGCGCGGCGGCCGGCGTGGTGGAGCGCATGCGCGGTGACTGGCGCCTCACCCCCGCCGTCGGGGTCAACCGGCACCAGGATGTGGTCCATCGCGTGGTCTGCCGGGCTGGCGTGGTACTCATCGCGGAGGGCCGCGGGCGCGGGCCTCGGGAGCTGCTCGCCGCCGAGAAACGACGCATCCGCAAGATCGTCGGTGAGGCGCCGATGGTCGACTACATCGTCGGCAACGGCGAGGGCGAGATCCCGTTGCCGAAGCTGCAGAGCACCCTCATGCGGCTGCGCCGTGAGCTGCGCAAGCGCGACGTCGACGCCCTCGAGCGCCGACTGCGGGCCGTGAGCAGCCCCGTCCTGCCGATTCCGAAGGGCCCGATCCCGCGCAACATCCCCCGCGGCGGCCGCCCGCGCTGAACCCGCCCGCCGCGCCGCGGCGGCGGCCAGCGGTCGCGGCGGCCCATCAACGTCATGACGCCCACGTCCCCGAGCGGGGACGTGGGCGTCGGTGTCTCGCCTTCCGCTCAGGCCGCGGCTGTCTCCACGGCCTGTACGTCAGGCCTTCGACGGGACGATCTCGTCACGCACGACGACCGTGCCCGCGGCGCGGTCGTGCGTGCCGCGCAGGTCACGGTCCCAGATGAACGCCGGGACCAGCAGGGCCAACAGCAGCGTCCGGACCAGGACCCACGGCCAGCTCTGCCGCCCGAAGTCCCGCACCCGGATCACCCTGATCCCCGCGAGCCGCATGCCGATCGTCTGCCCGGCCACCGTGACCAGCACCAGTTCCTCCAGGAGGAAGGCACCGTAGATCGCCAGGCCGCGGATGTCCGCCGCCGCGTCGACCCCGACCACGAAGAGCAGGCCGACCAGCAGGTTCGCCAGCACGCCGTCGACGATGTACGCAATGATCCGGGGCCCGAAGCCCACCACCGAACCGGGCCCGTCCGCCGGAAGCCCGAGCCGGGCTCCGGGCGGCGTGTCCCGGGGCAGACCGGGGCCCTCCAGCCAACCTCCGAGTGCGCGTCCCACCACGCAAGCCTATGCGGCCCGCTCGCGCCACCAGGGCCATGACAGAACGTCACCAACGCCGTTAACGTAACATCCACGAAACGGTGCGTTGATTCCCTCGACGCGCCACGCGGTGACACCGCGCAACCGATCAGAGCGTACTCTGTCAGTCATTGGAAGCCTGAAGAACGCTGGAGGGTGGATGTTCACGAACGCCGACGACGTACTCCGCTATATCCGTGACGAAAAAGTTCTGTTCATTGATGTACGGTTCTGCGACCTGCCCGGCGTCATGCAGCACTTCACGATCCCGGCGGAGGTCTTCTCCGAGTCGGTCTTCAGTGACGGTCTCATGTTCGACGGGTCGTCGATCCGCGGTTTCCAGGCGATCCACGAATCGGACATGCTGCTGCTGCCGGACCCGCGGACGGCCTTCGTCGACCCCTTCCGCGAGCACTCCACCCTCGCGATGACCTTCTTCATCCACGACCCGATCACCAAGGAACAGTACTCGCGGGATCCCCGCAACATCGCACGGAAGGCCGAGGAGTACCTGCGCGGCACCGGCATCGCCGACACCGCGTACTTCGGGCCCGAGGCCGAGTTCTACATCTTCGACGACGTGCGGTACGACTACACCCCGTACGGTTCGATGCACGCGGTCGACTCGGTCGAGGCCGCCTGGAACACCGCACGCAAGGAGGAGGGCGGGAACCTCGGCTACAAGCCCCGTTTCAAGGGCGGCTACTTCCCGGTGCCGCCGACGGATCACTTCACCGACCTGCGCTCGGAGATGAGCCGGGTGCTCTTCGATGTCGGTATCACCGTCGAGATGCAGCACCACGAGGTAGGCACCGCCGGCCAGGCCGAGATCGACATCAGGTTCGACACGCTGCTCAAGACGGCCGACAACCTGATGCTCTACAAGTACGTGATCCGCAACGTGGCCCGCGCCCGGGGCAAGACGGTGACGTTCATGCCCAAGCCGCTGTTCGAGGACAACGGCTCCGGCATGCACACCCACCAGAGCCTCTGGAAGGACGGCGAGCCGCTCTTCTACAGCCCCAACGGCTACGGCGGGCTTTCCGACACCGCCCGGCACTACATCGGCGGGCTGCTGCACCACGCGCCGGCCCTGCTCGCGTTCACCAACCCCACCACGAACTCCTACCGGCGGCTGGTGCCCGGCTACGAGGCGCCGGTCAACCTCGTCTACTCGGCGCGCAACCGCTCGGCCTGCTGCCGGATCCCGCTCGGCGGTGACTCGCCGAAGGCGAAGCGGGTCGAGTTCCGGGTGCCCGACCCGAGCTGCAACCCGTACCTCGCGTTCGCGGCGATGCTGATGGCCGGTCTCGACGGGGTCAAGAACAAGATCGACCCGCCGGACCCCATCGACAAGGACCTCTACGAGCTCCCTCCGGACGAGCTGGCCGCCGTCCCGCAGGTGCCCGGCTCCCTGGAGAAGGTCCTGGAGGCGCTGGAGGCCGACAACGACTTCCTCCGCGAGGGGAACGTGTTCACCGGCGATCTCATCGAGACCTGGATCGACTACAAGCGGGTGAACGAGGTCGACGCCATCCGGCTGCGGCCCCACCCCTACGAGTTCAGCCTCTACTACGACATCTGAGTCTCGATTCCGTCCCGGTCCTCCACCAGCGTCACCAATGGGGTTCCACCGTCTCTCGACACACCGCGCATGGTGGCCCTCGGTGGCTTTCGGTGGCTTTCGGCATGACCTAGGACTGCGCCGCGCCGGACCTCCGCTCCGCACCCGTGGTCCGGACCTCCGACTGGTCGGCGAAGACCTGCGGTCAGACCCACCGGAATATCCTCGGCAAGGCCGTGGCGGGATCGGCCGATGAGGCGGGGCCCGTGTCCGTGAACCCCTGGACACGGGCCTTCTCTCGTTACAGCCGCTTTTCCGTTCCGCATCTGTCGCGGCTCGCCCGGTATTCGCTTCGAGGCACGGCTTTGGCCGCCCGGCAACAACCGAGTGACCGAGAATTAACAAGACGGGAACTGATTGGAAACCGGGCCCGACCAAGCTCCGGACGAACCCTCCCGTCAGTCGCGGCCGGGGTCGGCCCTCCCCCGGCCGATCACACAGTCGCTCCGTCACGTGACACGTCAACCACGGGGAGTACTAGTGAGCTATCAGGCCGAATACATCTGGATCGACGGCACCGAGCCGGAGCCGTTGATGCGGAGCAAGACCCGCATCGTCAAGAGCGGCAAGGAGCCGGAGATCTGGGGCTTCGACGGCTCCAGCACCAACCAGGCCCCGGGGTCGAACTCCGACTGCGTGCTGCAGCCCGTCGTCACCGTTCCGGACCCACTGCGCGGTGGCGACAACGTGCTCGTCCTGTGCGAGGTGCAGCTGACCGACTTCACGCCGCACCCGACGAACACCCGTGCCATCGCCCGCGCGGTGGCCGACAAGTACGCCGACATGACCCCGATGTTCGGCATCGAGCAGGAGTACACGTTCTTCCAGAACGGCCGGCCGCTCGGCTGGCCGGCGGTCGGCTTCCCCGAGCCGCAGGGCCCGTACTACTGCGGCGTCGGCGGCGAGAAGATGCCCGGCCGGGCCATCGTCGAGCGTCACACCCAGGCGTGCCTGGACGCCGGCCTCGCGATCGAGGGCACCAACGCCGAGGTCATGATGGGCCAGTGGGAGTTCCAGATCGGCGTGCTGCCGGCGCCTACGATCGGCGACCACATCTGGCTGGGCCGCTGGCTGCTGCACCGCATCGCCGAGGACTTCGACACCACGGTCTCCTTCGCCGCGAAGCCGGTTCTCGGTGACTGGAACGGCGCCGGCGCGCACACCAACTTCTCCACGAAGCAGACCATGGAGAGCTGGGACGCGATCGTCACCGTCTGCGAGTCGCTTGCCCCCCGGGTTCTGGAGCACGTCACCCACTACGGGACGGGCATCCAGGACCGCCTCACCGGCAAGCACGAGACCGCCCCGTGGAACAAGTTCTCCTGGGGTGCCTCGGACCGCGGCGCGTCGGTCCGGATCCCGTGGGCCGTCGAGAAGGCCAAGAAGGGCTGGATCGAGGACCGCCGTCCGAACGCGAACATGGACCCGTACGTGGTCTCCGCGCTCATGATCGACACCTGCTGCAGCGCGCTGGCCGGCGACAAGCCGACCCTGTTCGTGCCGTCGCAGGGCGCCGAGGCCACCGTCACGGTCTGACGTCAGATCCCGCGGACGGATACTCGCGGGCGGGCCTCGCCGCCCGCGGGACCGCTCGTCCATCGGCTCCGGTTCGGCGCATCCCGTACCGGAGCCGGTGAACCGCCCGTCGGGTGCGCACCGATCCCCGGGTGTGACGGAAAAGGCTCACTGCTCGCGGCCGAGCACGTCCAGGGCGACCGCGTGCGCACGTGCCGCTGCCCGGCGGTAGTCACCGGGCAGCTGGTCCACCTCGTCGGCGGGGTAGCCGAGCGCGCGGGCGACCCGTTCCAGGCCGGGCGCCACGCCCGGAAGAAGATCACCGCGTTGCCCGGACGTCAGCATGACGCCGTTGCGCACCCGGGAGGCCAGGGTCCAGGCCGCATCCAGCGCGGACAGCTGCGCAGGCGCGAGCAGGCCGGCCGTCGCGGCCGCGCGCAGACAGGCGCGGGTCGCGGTCGTGCGCAGCGCCGGGACGCGGTGGGCGTGCCGAAGCTGGAGCACCTGCACGGTCCACTCGACGTCCGTCAGCCCGCCGGGACCGAACTTCACGTGCATCGCCCGGTCGACTCCGCGCGGGACACGCTCACGCTCCATCCGCCCGCGCAACCGCAGGATCTCGGCGATCGTGCCCGCCGGCAGCGCCGACGGGTAGCGGATCCGGTCCGCGAGCGCGCAGAACCGGGCACCGAGCTCGGCGTCGCCGGCCAGTGGCTCGGCGCGCAGCAGCGCCTGCGCCTCCCACCCCAGTGACCACCGGTCGTAGTACGCCGCGTAGCCCTCGACCGTCCGCGACAGCGGGCCGCCGCGGCCCTCGGGGCGCAGTCCGGCGTCCAGGGCGAGGGCCGGGTCGGGCCCGGGAAGCGCAAGCAGGCGGTGCAGCTCACCGATGACGTCGGCGGCGAGCCGGGCGGCCAGCGGCTGCGGCGTGCCCGGCAGCGCCTCGTGGACGAACAGCACGTCGGCGTCACTGCCATAGGACAGCTCACGGCCACCCAGACGTCCCATCGCGATCACCGCGAGCCGCACCGGCAGCGCCTCGTCGTCCCCGCCGGCGACGCGGCGGCGCGCGACGAGCAGCGCCGCCTCCACGGTCGCGGCGGCCGCGTCGGACAGCGCCTGCCCGACAGCGCCCACGTCCAGCAGACCGAGCAGGTCCGCGCAGGCGATGCGGACCAGCTCCACCCGCCGCACCGCCCGCGCCCGGCCGACCGCGTCCGCGGCCTCGGGGTTGCGTCGCGACACCGCGAGCAGGGTGCGCACCATCGCCTCGCGCGAGGTCGGCCGCAGCTCCTCCTCGGTGCGCAGCAGCCGCACCGACTCCGGCGCGCGGGTCATCAGGTCGGCGACGTAGCGGCTCGTCGCGAGCACCCGCGCGAGGCGGTCCGCGGCCCCGGCCGAGTCCCGCAGCAGGCGCAGGTACCACGGCGTGCGCCCCAGTGCCTCGCTCACCTGCCGGTAGGCGAGCAGCCCGGCGTCCGGCTCGGGTGCGTCCGCGAACGCGGGCAGCATGGCGGGCAGCAGGCGCCGTTGGATGACGGCGGTGCGGCTCACCCCGTTGGTCAGCGCCTCGATGTGGCGCAGGCAGCGCGCGGGCTGGGCGAAACCGAGCGCGGCGAGCCGGTCCGCGGCCTCCTGCGGGGTCAGCCGCATCTCCCCCGCCGACAGCCGCGCCACCGCCTCCAGCAGCGGCTGGTAGAACAGCTTCTCGTGCAGGGACCGGACGGTGCGGGTCACCCGCCGGTGCTCGTCCTCCAGCTCGGCGGCGCCCGGCAGCCCCATGCAGCGCGCCAGCCAGCGCAGCTCGCCGGGATCCCGGGGCAGGGTGTGCAGCCGGCGCAGCCGCTGCAGCTGCAGCCGGTGCTCGGCGACCCGCAGGAACCGGTAGGCGTCGGCGAACCCGGCCGCGTCGCGGCGGCCGACGTAGCCTCCGCGCCGCAGCCCGTCCAGGGCGTCCAGGGTGGCGGCCACCTGCAGCTTGGCGTCCGCCCGGCCGTGGACGAGCTGCAGCAGCTGCACGGCGAACTCGACGTCACGCAGCCCGCCGGGGCCGAGTTTGAGGTTGCGGTCGGCCTCGAAACGGGACAGCGACCGTTCCACCCGGCGCCGCATGGCCCGGACGTCCGTGACGAAGTCGGGGCGTGACGCCGCCGTCCACACCAGCGGTGCGATCATCTCGCCGAAGCGCGCCCCCAGTTCGAGGTCGCCGGCCACCGGGCGGGCCTTGAGCAGCGCCTGGAACTCCCAGGTCCGTGCCCAGCGCCGGTAGTAGGCGCGATGGCTTTCCAGGGTGCGCACAAGCGCGCCGTGCCGGCCCTCGGGCCGCAGGTTGACGTCCACCGGGAACAGCTCGCCGGCCGCGGTGGACGTGCCGCACACCCGCACGACACCCTCGGCCAGCCTGGTGGCGGCACGCAGCGTCGCCTCCAGGTCGGGCGGGGCGCCGACGCCGGGGTGGTCTCCCGGCTCCCCCGGCTCCCCCGGCGCCCCCGGTTCCCCGAGCGCCCCCGGCCCGTGGTCGGCGGCCGGTTCGGCGACGAACAGCACATCCACGTCGCTGACGTAGTTCAGCTCACGTCCGCCGCATTTACCCATGCCGATGATCGCCAGGCGGACGGGCACATCCGCCGGGCTCGCTCCGGCGCGGGCGACCGCGAGCGCGGCGTCGAGCGCCGCCCCGGCCAGGTCCGCGAGCTCCGCGGTGGCGTCGTCCAGCGACACGGTGCCGGTGAGGTCCCGCGCGGCGAGCACCAGAAGCGCACGCCGGTAGGCCAGCCGCAGCGCGTCGAGGACCGCCACGCCGTCCTCGCGGGCCCGGGGCACGGCGGCCGCCGGGTCGGCGCCGACCGCACGCAGCAGGCCGCGGCGGATGGCGGCCTGGTCCGACGGCCCCGCGGTGGCCTCGTCCGGGGCGAGGATCATCCAGTCCAGCGGATGGGCGACGAGGTGGTCCCCCAGCGCCGAGCTCGCGCCCAGCACGGCGATCAGCCGGCGGCGCAGACCGGGATTGTCGGCCAGTGCCGGCAACAGCCGGGGTTGTGCCCCGGCGGGCTGGGCCTCGACCAGCCGTTCGAGGCAGCGCAGGGCGAGATCGGCGTCCGCCGAGGCGGCGAGCTCGCCGATGATGACATTCACCGCGAGCCCGGCGGCAGGCCCGGCGGGCTCCGCGGGCCCTGCGGGCGCCGCCCCGTCCGGCGGGGGCAGCAGCCCGAGCCGGCTCATCGTGGCCGCGACCCGCTCGACGTCGGAGAAGCCCAGCCGGGCAAGCTGGGCGCCGACGGTGTTCCGGCGGGGGTCGACGCCCCTGGCCGGCCGGTCACTCACAACGTCGGAAGGTACCGGTCAATCTCGAAGGGCGTGACCTGGCGGCGGTACTCGATCCATTCGGAGCGCTTGTTCCGTAGGAAGAAGTCGAACAACTCGTCGCCAAGCGTCTCACGGACCAGCGACGAGTTCTCCATCGCGGTGATCGCCTCGGCGAGCGATCCGGGCAGCTCGGTGATGCCACGCTCGCGGCGCTGGGAGTCGGTGAGCGTCCACACGTCGTCCGCCGCGGGCGCCGGAAGCTCGTAACCGCCCTGGACGCCGCGCAGTCCGGCGGCGAGCATCAGCGCGAAGGTCAGGTACGGGTTGCAGGCGCTGTCCGGGGAGCGGAACTCGACCCGGGCCGTGTTCGCCTTGTTCAGCTTGTACAGCGGTACCCGCACCAGGGCCGACCGGTTGTTGTGGCCCCAGCAGACGTAGGCGGGCGCCTCCCGCAGCTCGCCGGCGCGCCCCTCACCCACCAGCCGCTTGTACGAGTTCACCCACTGGTTCGTCACCGCGGTGATCTCCGCGGCGTGCGTCAGCACCCCGGCGATGAAGGCCTTCCCCACCTTCGACAGCTGGTACTCGTCGGTCGGGTCGTGGAAGGCGTTGCGGTCGCCCTCGAACAGGCTCATGTGGGTGTGCATGCCCGAGCCGGCCTGGTCGCTGAACGGCTTGGGCATGAACGTCGCGTAGATGCCCTGCCGCAGCGCCACCTCCTTCACAACCTGGCGGAAGGTCATGATGTTGTCGGCGATGGTGAGCGCGTCGGCGTACCGCAGGTCGATCTCCTGCTGGCCGGGCGCGACCTCGTGGTGGCTGAACTCCACCGAGATGCCGAGGCGCTCCAGCACGCTGATGGCCTGCTGGCGGAAGTCATGGCTGATGTCGTTCGGGGTCAGGTCGAAGTAGCCCGACTCGTCCACCGGCGGCGGCACCGGGCCGCCGCGGGTCGGCGGATGCTTGAGCAGGAAGAACTCGATCTCGGGGTGGGTGTAGAAGGTGAACCCGGCGTCGGCGGCCTTCGCCAGGGTGCGGCGCAGCACCCAGCGGGAGTCCGCGGCGGCCGGCGTGCCGTCCGGCATGATCAGGTCACAGAACATCCGGGCGGTCATCGGGTGCTCACCGCGCCACGGCAGCACCTGGAAGGTGGACGGGTCGGGCCGGACGAGCATGTCCGCCTCGTGCACCCGGGCGAAGCCCTCGATCGCCGAGCCGTCGAACCCGATGCCCTCCGCCAGCGCACCCTCCAGCTCGGCGGGCGCGATCTCGACGGACTTCAGCACGCCGAGCACATCCGTGAACCAGAGCCGGACGAACCGGATGTCACGTTCCTCGAGGGTGCGGAGAACGAATTCCTGTTGCTTGTCCACGGGCCCTCCGCGCGTGAGTGCGGACTCGTCTGCACGGCGAGCCGAGTCATCATCCGGCCGTGCGTTCCGGTTCCAGGTCGGGACACGGTGCCACCGGGTGCTTCGACCCGAGAGTAGCGACTGATCGCACCTCGGGCTCCGCACGTTACAGCGAAGTTGCGCGGTCGCAATGCCCGGTGTCACCTGCGCCCCAGCAGCCCATCACCGACCGCCGGGCCGGCGATCGCGGCCTACGCTGCTGGTATGGCCCAGCTTCGGATCGCCCTCGCCCAGGTGGACACCACCGTCGGAGATCTGGACGCCAACGCCGACCTGGTGAGCTCCTGGACCAAACAGGCACTGACCCAGGGCGCGCATCTGGTCGCCTTCGGCGAGATGACCCTGACCGGCTACCCGGCCGAGGACCTCGTCCTGCGCCGCTCCTTCGTGGCGGCCTCCGCGGCGACGCTGGAGCGGCTCGCGGCCCGCCTCGACGAGGAGGGAACGGGCTCCGTCGCCGTCGTCGTCGGGTACCTCGACGCCTCCCCCACCCCGGCGCCGGCGGTCGGGCGCCCCGCCGGCGAGCCACAGAACTGTGTCGCCGTCCTGTGGCAGGGCCGCGTCGCCGCCCGCTCGGCCAAGCACCACCTGCCCAACTACGGCGTCTTCGACGAGTTCCGCTACTTCGTGCCCGGCACGACCTTCCCCGTCTTCCGCCTGCACGGCGTGGACGTCGGCCTCACCGTCTGCGAGGACCTCTGGCAGGCCGGCGGCCCCGTCGCCGTGGCCCGCAAGGTCGGGGTCGGGCTGCTGCTGTGCATCAACGGCTCGCCCTACGAGCAGGGCAAGTCCTTCCACCGGGACGAGCTGTGCGCACGCCGGGCCCGCGAAGCGGACGCCACCCTCGCCTACATCAACCTGGTCGGCGGCCAGGACGAGCTGGTCTTCGACGGCGACTCGCTCGTCGTCGACCCGACCGGGGCGGTCCTCGCCCGGGCACCGGTCTTCGAGGAGACCCTGCTCACCGTCGATCTCGACCTGCCCGCCCGCAACACCCCGGGAACGGCCACCGGGATGACCGGCCAGGTCGCCGCCGGCGACGGCACCATGATGGAGGTCAGCCACATCGTGCTGGCCGGCGAGCCACTGCCGGCCTGGGAGCCGCGGCCGCACCAGATCGCGCAGCGCCCCGACCCCGTCGGTGAGCTGTACGCCGCGGTGGTCACGGGCACCCGCGACTACGTCCGCAAGAACGGCTTCCGCTCGGTGGCGCTCGGCCTGTCCGGCGGCATCGACTCGGCCCTGGTCGCCACGATCGCGGTGGACGCCCTCGGCGGCGAGGCCGTGCACACGGTCGCGATGCCCTCGGCCCACTCGTCCCAGGGGTCGCTGGACGACGCCGCGGAGCTGGCCCGCCGCCAGGGCACCCAGCACAGCGTCGTCCCGATCGAGCCGACCGTCGCGGCCTTCCACGCGGCGCTCGCCGCCGCCGGCGGCCTGCACGGCCTGGCCGCGGAGAACCTGCAGGCACGGGTGCGCGGAACGCTGCTGATGGCGCTGTCGAACGAGCACGGCCACCTCGTGCTGACCACCGGCAACAAGAGCGAGCTGGCCACCGGCTTCTCCACCCTGTACGGCGACAGCGCCGGCGGCTTCGCCCCGATCAAGGACGTCTCGAAGACGATGGTGTGGGCGCTCTCCCGCTGGCGCAACGCGCAGGCGACGGCCCGCGGGGAGGTCCCGCCGATCCCGGAGGAGATCATCGTCAAGCCGCCGTCGGCCGAGCTCGCCCCGGGGCAGCTCGACTCCGACCGGCTGCCCGACTACACCGAGCTCGACGCCGTCCTCGACGACTATGTCAGCCATGACCTCGGCCGGGCCGAGCTGACCGCCGCCGGCCACGATCCGGCCACGGTCGACCGGGTGATCCGCCTCGTCGACCTCGCCGAGTACAAGCGGCGGCAGAACCCGCCCGGCCCCAAGGTGACCTCCAAGGCGTTCGGCCGCGACCGCCGCCTGCCGATCACCTCCCGCTGGCGCGAGCGCGAACGGGAATGAGTCCTCCCCCGTTGGCCGGGTCACCGGCTCGACCCTCACCCGGAGGCCGCGCGCGGAGCCTGGCGGCGATCTCGTCCAGGTAGGGGTTGAGTTGCCCCTGACACTCCCTCCGAGACAAGATCGAGACGGGTGTCGCTGCCCACCGGTGGCAGTCGGCGGCGTTCGCGGGGCCAGGGAGGTTCGGTTGCGCATCGGGTGTGCCAGTGGGCTGACGGAACAGCACTCGCCGCGAGTCGACCGCACGGGTCTTCGGAGATGTTGGCGATCCGCCGGCATCTTCGCCGCGGTGGTCGTCGCACTGGCCGCGTGCGGCGATGCGGTAACCGGGGCGACACCGGCCGCGCCTTCCGGCACGCCCGGGCTCCCGCCTGTCGTGCTCCCCGCCGGGCCGGGGGTGAACCGGTCACGCTCCGCTTCGTCGAGAGCCGACCGCTGCTCGATCTCGACACCGCCGCCGAGGCAGCCGTCGTCCACCGTTGCGCCCCGGGGAACATCCGCGGTCCGGTGGCCCCGGGCGGCAGCGCGCCGGGCGGCAGCGCGCCGGACAGCAGTGGCCGGCTGCTCGTCGCGGTCGACGGCCCCCTCGTGCTCGTCCAGAACAGCCGGGGTCTGGCCGCCTGCCTGGTCAACCTGGTCAGCCGCGACGGCCCACCGGACTTCTCCTGGTCCGACGAGCCCATGCTCCAGTGGTGGGCCTCGGACCGCGACCCCGACTTCTCCCGGCCGCCGGTGACACCGATCGAGGTCTTCAGTACGAGCACCAAGGTGGACGGCGTGGTCGACTGGGTGCGCCCGACCTGGTTCTGGCACGCCTTCGGGCGGGTTTCCCTCGAGGTGAAGGAACTGTTCGCCGTGATCCCGGACGGCGAGGCAGTCAACGTCGCCTTCGGCGACACAGGCGCGTTCGCCCTCTACTGGAGCAGGACGGTCGACAGCCCCGAACAGGCGGAGGCCAGGCCGCCGCTGTCACTGTTCGCCCGTGACGGCGCAGGTCGGGTGCTGCACTCGATGACCCTTCCCTGACCTCGGCCACGAGGGTGGGTCGGGGACCGGCCCGAACAGCGGCCCACGATGCTGGTCGCTGTTCCGTGGACTCCGTGGACCCGGCGTGGTCTCCGGGTCCACGCTCGCGTTCGCGGCTCAGACCTGGACGCGGCGCTCCACGACGTCGAGGATCTCGGCGACGGCCTCGTCCACCGGCACACCGTTACGCTGCGTCCCGTCGCGGAAGCGGAAGGACACCGCGCCCTTCGAGACGTCCTCGTCGCCTGCCAGCAGCATGAAGGGGACCTTCTGCTTCTGCGCGGTGCGGATCTTCTTCTGCATCCGGTCGTCGGAGGAGTCGACCTCCACCCGGATGCCGCGTTCCCGCAGTTTCGCCGCGACGTCGGCCAGGTAGGGCACGTGCTCGTCGGTGATCGGGATGCCGACGACCTGCACCGGGGCCAGCCACGGCGGCAGCGCGCCGGCGTAGTGCTCCAGCAGGATCGCGAAGAATCGCTCGATCGTCCCGAACAGCGCCCGATGGATCATGAACGGGCGCTGGCGGGTGCCGTCGGCGGCCTGGTAGGTCATGTCGAAGCGCTGCGGGAGCTGGAAGTCCACCTGGATGGTGGACAGCTGCCAGGTCCGCCCGATCGCGTCCTTGGCCTGCACCGAGATCTTCGGACCGTAGAAGGCGCCGCCGCCCTCGTCCATCACCAGTTCGAGATCCTGCTTGGAGGCGGCCTCGCGCAGCAGCTCGGTGGCCTCCGCCCATTCCTCGTCCGAGCCGATCGCCTTGCCCTCGGGACGGGTCGACAGCTCCAGGTAGAAGTCCTCCAGGCCGTAGTCGCGCAGCAGCCCGAGGACGAACTTCAGGACGGAGTCGAGCTCCTCCGGGAGCTGCTCACGGGCGCAGAACAGGTGCGCGTCGTCCTGGGTGAGCCCGCGCACCCGGGTCAGGCCGTGCACGACGCCGGACTTCTCGTACCGGTAGACGGTGCCGAACTCGAACAGCCGCAGCGGCAGCTCCCGGTACGACCGGCCGCGCGACCGGAAGATCAGGATGTGCATCGGGCAGTTCATCGGCTTGAGGTAGTAGTCCGCCCCGCCGTCGAGCTGCATGGGCGGGTACATGCCGTCGGCGAACCAGTCCAGGTGCCCGGAGATCTCGTACAGGTCGGACTTGGTGATGTGCGGGGTGTTCACGAACTCGTACCCGGCCTCGATGTGCCGGCGGCGCGAGTAGTCCTCCATGACGGTGCGGATCGCGCCGCCCTTGGGGTGGAACACGGCCAGCCCCGGGCCGATCTCGGTCGGGAACGAGAACAGGTCCAGCTCGGCGCCGAGGCGCCGGTGGTCGCGCTTCTCCGCTTCGGCGAGGCGGTGCTGGTACTCCTTCAGCGCCTCCCGCGACTCCCAGGCGGTGCCGTAGATGCGCTGCAGCTGCGGGTTGCGCTCGCTGCCCCGCCAGTAGGCCGCCGCGGAGCGCTGCACCGCGAACGCGGGGATGTGCCGGGTGGTGGGCACGTGCGGCCCGCGGCACAGGTCCTTCCAGCACAGCTCGCCCGACTTCGGGTCGAGGTTGTCGTAGATGGTGAGCTCGCCCGCGCCCACCTCGACCGAGGCCTCGGCGTCGTCACCCGCGCTCGACTTCAGCCCGATCAGCTCGATCTTGTACGGCTCGTCGGCGAGCTCGGCGCGGGCCTCGTCGTCGGTGACGACCCGGCGGGAGAACCGCTGGCCCGACTTGATGATTTCCTGGGCGCGCTTCTCGACGGCCTTGAGGTCCTCCGGGGTGAAGGGGCGCTCGACGTCGAAGTCGTAGTAGAAGCCGTCCTGGATCGGCGGGCCGATCCCGAGCTTCGCCTTGGGGAACAGGTCCTGCACGGCCTGGGCGACCACGTGCGCGCACGAGTGGCGCACGATCGCCCGACCGTCCGGCGAGTCGACGGTGATCGGCTCGACGACGTCCCCCGCGGCCAGTGGATGGGCCAGGTCACGCTGGCGGCCACCGACCCGGGCGGCGATCACCGACCGCTCGCCGTCGAAGAGCTCGGCGGCCGTCGTACCCGCCCGCACCACCCGCTCCTCGGCCTGCTGACCTCGCTGAACGGTAACGCGGACGTCGGACACCGGATTCTCCTGCGGCAGTGGACGGATGGCCGGGCGCACCCACGCACGCCCTGACCATGGCTGGTGATGAACTCTGGAGGCTGTTCATTTGTCGGGACGGCCGCCCACGCCGGCACCTGATGCCCGGCACCCGACGCCGGCCGGAGCCGGGCGGGGCCACGCACGCGCGGCGGGGTGCCTCCCCGATCGCGATGCTACCCGTGCACACAGAGCGCACCCACGCGATTTTCCGGCGGCGTCGACCAGCCCAGCCGCGGGGCGCTTCGGTCAGCGTCGGCCAGGCCAGCCGCGGGGAGCCTCAGTCGGCGCGGATGCCACCCAGAACGGTGTCGACGATCTGGCTTATCCGCGTCCCGCTCACCTCGTTGCTGCCGGCGGTGTACTGCCGGTAGGAGACCGGGCCGACGAGCATGTCCGTCGCCAGGTCGACGTCGAGGTCGGCCTTGAGCTCACCGCTGGCCACCCCGCGGCGCAGCACGTTCGCGACCTGTTCCCGGGCCGGGACGATCACCTGCTGGCGGTAGGTGTCGAACAGGTCGGGGTGGGACTCCTTCTCCGCCAGCACGCGGGGCATGATCCGCCCCGACAGCGTCTGGATGCTGTGCCGGCGCACCGCGTTCACCGTCGCGACCAGGTCGTCGCGCAGGGATCCGGTGTCATGCGGCTCGTGCGAGGTGGCCAGGGTCGCGAGCGCCTCGGCGACCAGGGCGCCCTTCGTCGGCCACCGCCGGTACACGGTGGCCTTGCCCACGCCCGCCGCGGCCGCGACCGCCTCCATGGACAGGCCCCCGAAGCCGTTGGCGGCGAGCTCCGTCAGGGTCGCCTCGATGATCAGCGGGTCACGCCGGGTGTCCCGGGGCCGCCCCGGTGGGCGGGCCACACCTGACGGTGGCCGGGACGAGTGTTCACGCGGGTCCGTCCCGTTGGCATGAGCCACCGACATCAGACCGCCTTGCCGGGTCGCCTGTGGAAGGCGTCGCGCCTGCGCCGGTCGCCCGGCCGATCCATCCGCATGCCCGCCGCCACCCGCGCCTTCTTCGCACCATTCACGTCACGCGGCCGTGGAGCACGGCCGCGAATGCCTGGCCCGGTCGACACCGGGCTCATCGTGCCGGTGTTTCCCGGCCCCGAGGATTTGTCAAGATCGGAGAGTACGTGCGTTCGACGCCACATGCATCTGATTGCGCGAACAACACGCCTGAGTAACGCACCCGCGCCGGCCGGCCACACCACACCCGACCGATTCCTCCACGACGTGCATCCGTCAGAACACCGCCCGCAGCCGTTCCGGCACAGCTGGCGACATCACCGGCACGAATGATGGCCCGGTACAGGCAGGCCCGCGCCAGACCTGTCGGCGACGGCCCTTTCGGTGGCAGCATGGAGCCACGCCGGGACGCGATCCCGCGCCCGGACGGCTCACCGGGAGTTTGTATGGACTCGTCGATCGGCAATTCCACCCCCTCCGCTGCGGGCGGCCCCAGCTCCACCCCAGCCGGCGCCGCCGACGGCAGCGACGAGGCGGCGACGCTCTACGGCGCGCCGACCACCGCCGCGACCGCCACCGCACCCCCCGCGACCGATGCATCCGGCACCACCGGCGCGCCCGGCGCGCCCGGCGCGCGGAGCACGATCCGCTCGACCCGTTCGATCCGCCTGGGCCGCAGCGGCCGGACGACGGTGCGCGACATCCGCGCCGCCAAGGAGCGGGGCGAGAAGTGGGCCATGCTCACCTCCTACGACGTCCTCTCGGCCGGAATCTTCGACGAGGTCGGTATCCCGGTCCTGCTCGTCGGCGACTCCGCCGCGAACACGGTCTACGGCTACGAGACCACCGTTCCGATCACGGTCGACGAGATGATCCCGCTGGTGCGGGCGGTGGTGCGCGGCGCGTCGAACGCGATGGTCGTCGCCGACCTGCCTTTCGGCTCCTACCAGTCGAGCCCGCAGCAGGCGCTGGAGACAGCCGCCAGGTTCCTCAAGGAGGGCGGCGCGCAGGCGGTCAAGCTCGAGGGCGGCGCGCGGGTGCTGCCACAGGTCGAGGCGCTCGTCGCCGCCGGCGTCCCGGTGGTCGGCCACCTGGGCCTCACCCCGCAGAGTGTCCACACGCTGGGCGGCTACCGCGTCCAGGGGCGTGACCGCGCCGGTGACGTGCTGCTCGCCGACGCGCTGGGCCTGCAGGAGGCCGGCGCGTTCGCGGTCGTGCTGGAGGTCGTGCCCGCCGATCTGGCCGCCCGGGTGACCAAGGAGCTGACGATCTCCACCGTGGGCATCGGCGCGGGCGCGGACTGCGACGCGCAGGTGCTCGTCTGGCAGGACATGGCCGGGTTGAGCGGCGGCCACTCACCGCGCTTCGTCAAGCGCTTCGCCGAGCTGCGGACGGCACTGGCCGACGCGGCGGCGGCGTACAGCGACGAGGTCTCCCGCGGGGTGTACCCGACGGTGGAGCACAGCTACTGACCGCCGGCCATCGAGCCGCCGGCCATGAGCCGCCGGCCAGCGGTCTGACCAGCGACTACTGGAACCCCAGCGCGTTCGCGAGGTCGGCCCGTGCCTGCACCAGGGACGGGCCGTACCACGTCAGCAGCCGGCCGGACACGCAGACCGCCCGGGCCTCGAACGACTCCGGGCCATCGGACGGGCTGAACGCGTACGGCTCATCCGGCAGCACCACCAGGTCGTGCGGTGGCAGCGCGGCGATGTCCACCCGCGGGTAGCGCTGCTCGGATCCGGCCAGCGCGTTGTCCACTCCGAGCCGGGCCAGCACGTCGCCGGTGAAGGTGTCCCGCCCGACAGCCATCCAGGGCCGCCGCCAGATCGGGATGATCGCGCGGCGGCGCGGGCCACGGAACGGTTCCGCCCACACCTGCTCCGCGGCATCCAGCCAGTCCGGGCGCGCCAGGCCGCAGCCCAGCCGCAGCATCCGGTCGAGGCTGCGCAGCGCCGCGGGGACGGTGGTCGGCGCGGTGACCCAGACCGCGAGACCCGCCGCCCGCAACGCGGCCAGATCCTCCGCGCGGTTCTCCTCCGCGTTGGCACAGACCAGGTCGGGCGCCAGCGCCCCGATGGCGGCCAGATCCGGGTTCTTCGTCCCACGCACCCGGCGCACCGCCAGACCGGGCGGGTGGGAGCACCAGTCGGTGGCGCCCACCAGCAGCTCCGGCGCGCTCGCCGCGACGGACTCCGTCAGGCTCGGCACCAGGGACACCACCCGCCGGACCACCGCCGGCACGGGCACCAGATCACCCAGGTCGTCACGGGCGCCCGAGTCGTCACGGGCGCCCAGGTCGTCACGGGCGGGCCCGCGGGACGAGCCCGGGAACGGTGCCGCCGGCGGGAATGTCATACGGCCAGTCTCACCCGAGCCCGCGCCGGGAGGCGCTTCGGACGTCTCCGCGGTCGTCGGTCGTCTCAGACGTCCTCAGAAGCCTCAGACGTCGGTGACCCGCAGGCCGGCGTGCGCCTTGTAGCGGCGGTTGACGGAGATGAGGTTCGCGGTGAGCGCCTCGACCTGACCGGCGTTGCGCAGCTTGCCGGCGTAGATGCCCCGCATCCCGGGGATCCGGTTCGCGAGCGCGATCACCGTGTCGGTCGCCGGGCGGTCGTCGCCGACCACCAGGATGTCGGTGTCGATGGACGCGACCGACACGTCCATGAGCAGGACCGCGGAGACGTGGTGGAAGGCACCGACGACGGTGCTGTCCGGCAGCACGGCCGCGGCCTGCTGCGCGGCGCTGCCCTCCTCGACCGGCAGCGCGAACGCGCCACCCTTGTCGAAGCCCATCGGGTTGACACAGTCGATGACGATCTTGCCCGCCAGCTGCTTGCGCAGGTCGGCGAGCAGCTCGCCGTGGCCCTCCCAGGGCACCGCGATGATGACCACGTCCGCCTGCTCGGCGACGTCGGCGTTGTCCCCACCCTCGACGAGCCGCCCGGCCCCGGAGAGCTTGGCGGCGGCGTCCCGACCGCGCTCCGCCGAGCGCGATCCGACGAGCACCCGGTGCCCGGCCAGCGCGAAACGGACCGCGAGCCCGCCACCCTGGGGCCCGGAACCGCCCAGGATGCCGATCGCGAGGGAGGAGACGTCAGGAAGAGAGGGCGCGGCTGAGGTCACAGACCCATCCTGCCCGAATCGGCCCGCAGGTGCCGGTGCGCGTCGCTGCCTGTGACTCCGCTCCCAGTTGCCCGGGTCATCCGCCAGGCCCCGGGGCGCTCACGTGGACTGGGCGTCAGATCCGACGAAGGCCCACGGTCAGCACAGATGCCACAACGGGAGACGGCAGGACATTTTTCCCCACCCCGCCGGCGCGGACACTCACCCGATAGTGGACTATGAGGGAACAACGGGGCAGCTACGATCGCGACCGCGACTCCCGGGCCGGCCTGCACCCCAGGCCCGACGAACAGCAGCGCGGACCTCAGGAAAAGCGTCGCGACCGGCGAAGGAGCAGGACCAGTGGCGGATCCGCACAGAACTCTGACCGCGACATGGAGCGCCAACGATCTGACACACCGTGAGGGGTGGCCTGCTTCAGGGAACCCCGAGCGTGCGTTCGTCCGAGATGGGCCGTACCGTTCCCAGTCACACGTACCCCAGTCATACGCACCAGACAGATCTTCGGTAGGTAGACCTTCCGAGTCAGGCGAGAGAGGTCGAGCAATGGCGGACGTATCGGTTCGCTTCGCGATGACGAACGACAGCGAAGTGGTGCTGAACCTGTCGCTGCCGCAGGCACTGCGCCTGATGGAAGCGATCGCGCGCAAGGTGGGCGAGACCCTGGCCGAGCGCAGCAACCAGTCGGTCGGCGGTGTCGGCGGGGTTCCCTCGCCCGCGCCCTCCAACGGCATGCCGAGCCTCGGGCCGTACACCCCGTCCTGAGCCGGCCTCCCGGTCACCGTCCTGAGGCGGGCGGTTACGTCCCCGCCTCGGGCGACCGGACACCATCACGATCACCTGCGCCGATCGGATCACCATCGCCGATCGGCCGCTCTCCGACCGGCGCCGGCACGGACGGTCTCGTCACCGCCGGCGCTGTCGCTGTTGCGGTCGTGCCTGAGCATGGGCACGGCACCGCCCGCGGATGCGACGACGTGTACACCTCGCGAAGATGGTCCATGGTCGTCAGGTCTGTGTTCTTCAGGGTGTAGATCTGGGTCGTGCTGACCGACGCGTGACCCAGCAGCTCCTGGACGACCCGTACATCCGCGCCGCGATCGAGCAGATGGGCCGCGAACGAGTGCCGCAGCACATGCGGTGACGCCCCGGTCACGCCGGCCGCATCCGCCGCCGCCCGCAACGCCGACCAGGCGCTCTGGCGGGACAGCCGGGTACCCCGCCGCGAGACGAACACCGCCGGGCCCACCCCCACCGCCGGATCGGCACCACCCACGGCATCGGCTTCACCCAAGGCCCCGGCACCGCCTGCGACGCCGGCTCCGGCGCCCTCCGCACCCGCCCCGCCAGCTTCAGCACGGCCTGCTCCAGCGCTGGCAGCTCCAGCACTGCCAGCTCCAGCACTGCCGGGGCCGGCCACCAGCAGCGGCCGGCCGGCCCGCAGATACCGCTCCAGCGCGATCACCGCGTAGCGCCCCAGGGGCACCACCCGGCCCCGCCCGCCCTTGCCGCGCAGCCGGACCGCGGACCCGTCCAGATCGAGATCGTCGAGGTCGAGCCCGACCGCTTCCGAGATCCGCGCACCGGTCCCGTACAGCAGCTCGAGCAGAGCCGCGGAGCGCAGCCGGCGGGCCGGGCCGGACTGGTCCGCCCCCGCGGCCGCCCCGGCCTGCAGGATGAGCGCCGTCACCTGGTCGACCGTCAGGGCCCGGGGTGGACGCCGCGGCGGCGCCGCCGGCCGGACCGGCCCGGACACGTCCGCGCTCACATCTCCCTCGCGGGCCGCGTAGCGATGCAGCGACCGCACTGCGACCAGCATCCGGGCGACCGACGCCGGCGCGAGCGGCGGATGCGACTCGTCGCCGGTGCGCAACGTGATGGCGAACTGCGCGATCTGCGCCTCGCCGACCGCGCCGAGCGACCTGATTCCACGCCCCGACAGGTGCTCGTGGTAGCGACGCAGATCCCGTCGGTAGGCGAGCACCGAGTTGCGCGCCAGCCCGCGCTCACCGTCCACATGATCGAGGTAGCGGGCGATGACCTGGCCCGCGTCGGCCCCCTCATCCGCCCCATCGCCCACCAGGCCACCGCTCGCGGCATCGGCCGGATCACCGACCGGATCAACGGCCGCGGTCGGGGCGTGGTCGTGTGCGGGCCCACCGCGGCGGGCGTCGCCGCCTTCCGCCGTGGTCATCATCGAACTGATATTAGGGCGCGCGGACGTCGGTTCGTTGATGCCCGTTCCCGACGGCGCCACCGAACGTCTATCGTGACACCCTGTGCGGACTGACGCTGAATCGTCACGTTTCGCTGCATGTCGGAGGCTTGTCATCGCCACTGTCTCGGCCGGCACAGTCCCGGTCGCCGCTGTCTCGGTCGTCCTCACCCTCTGCGCGGGCGTGTCGCTCGCCGGGTGCGGCGACGCGCAGGGCCGGTCGGCCGGCGCACCGCCCCCGGCCCGCCCCGGCTCCGCCACCAGCTCGGGGGCAGCGGCCGGCGCCGGAGCCGAGACCCCGGCAAGCACCACCACCGCCGGGCCCGACGCCACGGCCGCCACGGGCGCGGCCGACCCCGGAGAGTCCACCCCCGGCGGCACGGGCGGAGCCAGCGCCGGTGGGCCCGCGGCCAGGGACGACTCCCCCGCCGGCGCCGGCCGGATCGTCTCCGCCTACTACGGCGAGATCAACGCGGCCGCGCAGGCCGGCCGGGTCGCCGACATCTCCGCGACCGCGCTGCCCGGCTGCCAGACCTGCGCGCTCGACGTCGGCATGACCCGCTACCTCGACCAGACCGGCGCCCGGGCCGCCCAGGCACCCTACGAGATCACCGGCCTGGCCGCGGGAGCACGCCGCGGCACCGTCGTCGACGTCCGGTTCGCCGCGACCACCCGGGCGGTCGGGCTCCTCGACCCGGCCGGGCGCGACGCCGGCCAGGTGCCCGCGGTTCCGACCCGCTCCGCCGTCGCACAGCTCGTCCTGACCGGCCCGGGCTGGCGCATCCAGAACATCACCTACGCGGCGGGGCAGCGGTCATGAGCGACAGCCGCGCCCGGCCGCCGGCTTCGGCCCGCGCGGCCACCCGCACCATGCTGGTGGGTGTGGCGGTCATCACCGCGATACTGGCGCCCGGCGGCGGGCCGCTGCCCGGCGCCACCCGGCCGGCCCTCGCCGCACCACCCCCGCAGGCCGCCTGCACGGGAGCCGTCTGGGGCAGCTGCGACACCCGCGCCACGGACAACGGCTTCCAGTACCACTACCGCGGCGGCTACCTCACCAAGGTCCCGCTCGACGACGGCACCGGCGCCGGTGGTGGCTGCGGCGACGACTGCCCACCCGACCCGGACGCTGTGTGCGCGGCACTGACCGGTGTCGGTGCGGCCCCGGAGATGACCGCGGCGGAGCGGGCCGAGTACGACGCCCTGGTCGCCGACTGCGGGCCGGTCCTCTACGACCCCAACGGCATCGCCGTCAACGACCTCGCCGCCCAGTTCGCCGACTACCTGCGTGAGGAGCTGCTGCCCACCCCGAAGGTCGTCGTCCAGCCGATCGGGAACAGCTTCGCGAACCTGCCGACGATCATGTACACCGGCGTGCCCGCCGCGTTCACCTTCGACGTCACCCAACCCGTTCTGGCGACGATCAGCGCGGTCCCGCGCTACTCCTGGCAGTTCGGCGACGGCGAGACCGGCCCGGACGCCCCGGGCCGCCCCTACGACCCGGCGATCTCCCCCCGCGACCACCCGGACGCCTACGTCACCCACCAGTACCACCGGCCCGGGACGTACCAGGTGACCCTCACCGTGACCTGGGACGGCTATTTCACCGTCCCAGGCGTCGCCCAGGCCTTCCCGCTCGACGCCGTCGCCCTCACCGCCGCCACCCCGATCACGATCGAGGAAGCCGGCGGCGTCCTCGTCGGCAACGACTGACCGACCCCCCGACGGATGTCGGGATCACCGGAGCGGCCGTCCGCTCTGTGACGGTACGTGGCAGGCTTGGCACCTATGACGGGGGTCATGGCGGGCCAGAACGGCGCTACAGGCGTGCAGGCGGATCACCGCATGGTCTTCATCAGCTATACGGCGGCCGACGAACCATGGGCGGTTTGGGTCGCTTGGCAGCTGCGACAGGCCGGATACCGACCCCGACTGCAGGCCTGGCATGCAGTCCCCGGGCGCAACCTCGTCGGATGGACCGTTCAGGAGCTGACGACGGCACCGTGCGTAATGGTGATCCTCTCCCCCGCCTACCTGAGCTCCGAGTGGCCCAGGGCGGAGTTGAACGCGGCGCTAGCAGCGTCGGTCTCCGGGCGCCGGCTACTGGTTCCCGTACGGGTGGCGCCGTGTGAGTCACCGCCATTGCTACGTGAGATCGCCCGGATCAGCTTGGTCGATCATGGTGAGGCCGACGCCCTCCGAGTCCTGATCGAGGGGATGCATGCGGCTGTCGGGGGTGAGCCGATGCTTCCCACGGTCGCACCGGCCTTTCCGGGGTGCAACGGCGAGGCCTGGGATCGGCAGGTACCGCCGTTCCCGGGCCCGGACCGGCTGGCCTTGACCTCTCGGCTGCTGGGACTGGCCGAGGATGCATGCCGGCAACGCCACCCCGAGGCGACTATCCGCCGGGACGGGCCGGGCGGATTGTTCCGTTATCTGGACGTGGCCGGGGAACGCGACGGCGAAAGGCAGCGATGGCCGGTCGGGGCCAGCATCGACTCCCCCGACGTGGCCGCGGTCGAGGCCTTCTACGAGGCGGTGGTGAAGCCGGTCTACGTTCCGGTTGACGAGTGGGTCGGTTCCGAGCTGGTCCATCTCGGGGAGCCAGTCGGGGAGGAAGCCCGCCGGCAGGCACGGCGGCGCCGGATCCGCCTGTTCAGCCTGGCCGAGGCATCCTCGCCACCAGCGACAGCGGCAGCAGCGCGGTGCGGCTGTGGTCGCCCGCCACAGGCGCACTTCTGGCGACTCTCGTGTCGACGCGGAGCGGTTGGGCGACAGTCCTTCCTGACGGGGGGCATAAGACCTCCGTCGATACCGGCTCCGTGGTGTGGTGGGCAGTGAAGCTACGCCGCTTCGAGATCGACGATCTCGACGGCGTCGCTTCGATTCGACGGCTCGGGCAGGGTGATCCCATCCCTGGGCTGGAACACGCCCCGCGCAGTGCCCCGCAGGCGCTGAACCATTCTCACCGCCGTCTGCTCCCCTGGACCCGCCGCCCATAGCCCTCAGTTGTCCGGATCCGGTAGCGGTCCGCTCGTCGAGGTGGCCGGCGTTCCTGGTGTCGCTAACGGCGGCGGAGTTCGTCGAAGCGACGCGGGGGTCAGCCGCTGGCCGCGGGCCTGGCCTCCCAGCGGGCGTCTAGCGGGCGCAGGTTGCGGTAGCCGTCGACGCGGGCGCGGTAGGTGGCGAGCAGGCCCATCACCGCCATGCCGTTGGTGATCTCGCCGCGCATCACCTGGTCCACCGCCGCCGACAGGTCGACGCGGGTGATGCCCATCTCGGCCTCCTCGTGGACGCCGACATGCCGCTCGGCGGCGGGGATCTCCGTCAGGTCGCGGGCCAGGAACACGCGGAACGCCTCGTCGGTCATCCCGGGTGAGGCGTAGACGTCGATCAGCAGGTCGAGGCGGCCGGCACGCAGGCCGGCCTCCTCCGCGAGCTCCCGGGCGGCCGCGACCGACGCCGGCTCGCCGGGGACGTCCAGGATGCCGGCGGGCAGCTCCCACAGCGGCCCGCCGACCGGGTGGCGGTACTGGCGCACCATCACGACCCGTTCCTGCTCGTCGAGGGCGACGACGCCGACCGCGCCGGGGTGCACGACGACGTCGCGCTGCGAGGTGTCGCCGTCGGGCATGCGCACCATGTCGCGGCGCAGGGAGATGACCCGGCCGCGGTAGACGACGGAGCTGTCCGCCACCTCGTAGCGGTGCACGGTGTCGCTGCTGTGCACGGTGTCGCTCATGGGGAGACCAGCTCCCCGTCGACACCGGTCACGTCCGCGGTGGCGGTGGAGCCCGCCGCCGCGCGGCTGCCGTTCTTCGAGCCGGCCGCCTTCGAACGGCCCGCCTTCGAGCCACCGGCCGCAGGGCCGCCACTGTCAGGCGCCACGCCGGCCGGGTCGGCGACACCGGCCGCGCCGGCCAGGGCCGAGGCCGGCATGTCGACGGGAAGCAGGCCGCGGCGCCGGTCCGCGTGCACGACCGCCGCACGGGCGAGCCCGCGGAACAGCGGATGCGGGCGGGTCGGCCGGGAGCGGAACTCCGGGTGCGCCTGCGCGCCCACGTAGAACGGGTGGACGTCGGTGGGCAGCTCGACGACCTCGACGAGGCGGCCGTCCGGCGACGTCCCGGAGAAGACCAGGCCGGCGGCGGCGAGCTGGTCGCGGTAGGTGTTGTTCACCTCGTAACGGTGGCGGTGGCGCTCCATCACCTCGGGTTCGCCGTACTCGCGGCGGGCGACGGTGTCGGGGCCGAGCGCGCACGGGTACAGGCCCAGGCGCATCGTGCCGCCCATGTCGCGGCGGCCTTCGACGACGTCGAGCTGGTCGGCCATGGTGGAGATCACCGGGTGCTCGGTCTGCGGGTCGAACTCGGTCGAGTTGGCCTCGGCCAGCCCGGCCAGCGAGCGCGCCGCCTCGATCACCATGCACTGCAGGCCCAGGCAGATGCCCAGGGTGGGGATGCCGTGGGTGCGGGCGTGCCGCAGCGCGGTGATCTTGCCTTCGATGCCCCGGACGCCGAACCCGCCCGGCACGATGATCCCGTCGACGCCGTCGAGCAGGTGCGCGGCGGCCTCCGGGGAGGTGAACTCGTCGGATGCGATCCAGCGGATGTCCGGGCGGGCGTCGGCGGCGAACGCGCCGGCCCGCAGGGCCTCGCTCACCGACAGGTAGGCGTCGGGCAGGTCGATGTACTTGCCGACGATCGCCACCGTCGCCGAGTTCGCGGGATGGTGGACCCGCCGCAGCAGGGTGTCCCACTCGGTCCAGTCGACGTCCCGGAAGCTGAGGCCGAGGCGGCGCACCACGTAGGCGTCGAGGCCTTCACGGTGCAGCACCTTCGGGATGTCGTAGATGGAGTCGGCGTCCGGGGCCCCGACTACGGCCTCGTCGTCGACGTCGCACATCAGCGCGATCTTGCGCTTGAGCGCGTCGGGCAGCGGCCGGTCCGAGCGGCACACGACCGCGTCCGGCTGCAGGCCGATGCTGCGCAGCGCCGCCACCGAATGCTGGGTCGGCTTCGTCTTCAGCTCACCCGACGGGGCGAGGTACGGGACGAGGCTGACGTGCACGGTGAAGGCGTTGTCCCGCCCGACCTCGTGCCGGACCTGGCGGATCGCCTCCAGGTAGGGCAGCGACTCGATGTCGCCGACCGTGCCGCCCACCTCGGTGATCACCACGTCGACCGCGTCGGTCGCCAGCCGGCGGATGCGGTCCTTGATCTCGTCGGTGATGTGCGGGACGACCTGCACCGTCTGCCCCAGGTAGGCACCGCGCCGCTCCCGCGCGATCACCGCCGAGTACACCTGGCCGGTGGTCACGTTGGCACTGCCGTCCAGATCGACGTCGAGAAACCGCTCGTAGTGGCCGATGTCCAGGTCGGTCTCGGCACCGTCGTCGGTGACGAACACCTCGCCGTGCTGGAACGGATCCATCGTGCCCGGATCGACGTTGAGATATGGGTCGAGCTTCTGCATCGTGACCCGCAACCCGCGGGCCTTCAGCAGACGGCCGAGGCTGGACGCCGTCAGGCCCTTACCCAGACTGGAGGCCACGCCTCCAGTTACGAACACATGCTTGGTCATATGCGCCTGCGCCACGCGGAACTCCCGTGGTCACGCCGCCGGTACCGGCCCCGGCGCCTCCACGGGTCTTCACGGTAACACCGCCCTGAGCAGGGCCGCAGGCCGCCCCGCCGGGAACGGCCGCTGAGCGGGGATGTGCGGCGGAGCGTGCGCGCTCAGGAACGGGCCAGTTCGGCCGGGCTCAGGAACGGGCCAGCTCGGCCTTGTCCGCGGCGGCGGCGGCGAGGAGCTCCTCGGCGTGCCCACGGGCCAGCGTGCTCTCCTCCTGGCCGGCCAGCATCCGGGACAGCTCCCGGACCCGCGCCGGGCCGTCCAGCGCCACCACGCCGCTGCGGGTCACCGAGCCGTCGCTGGCCTTGTGCACGACCAGGTGCTGGTCGGCGAAGGCCGCCACCTGCGGCAGATGGGTGATGCAGATGACCTGGTGCGTGCGCGCGAGCCGGGCGAGGCGGCGGCCGATCTCGACCGCGGCGCGGCCACCCACACCGGCGTCGACCTCGTCGAAGACCATCGTCGCGCCGGCGTCGGCCGCGGCGAGGACCACCTCGATCGCCAGCATCACCCGGGACAGCTCACCGCCCGACGCGCCCTTCTCCACCGGGCGGGCGGGCGCGCCCGGGTGCGGCACCAGCCGCAGCTCCACATCGTCGACCCCGCTCGGCCCGTAGGCGACCGTACGGCCCCCCACCGACAGCCCGGCCGGGTCGTCCCGCTGGCCGACCACCGCCAGCACCTTCGCCCTGGGCATCGCCAGGCCCGCCAGCTCCGCCGCCACCGCCGCGCCGAAGCGCTCCGCGGCGGCGCTGCGCGCGGCGCTGATCCGCTCGGCGAGCCCGGCGAGCTCCGCGGTGAGCTCCGCGCACTCGGCGGTGAGCGCGCCGGACTGGTCGCCGTCGGCGTCGAGCTCCAGCAGCCGGCGCCCCGCCGTCTCGGCCCAGGCGAGCACGCCGTCGACGTCCGTCCCGTGCGCGCGGGCCAGGGTCGTGAGTTCGGCCCGGCGGGCCTGGGCGGACGCGAGCCGCGCCGGATCGGACTCCACCCCGGCCCCGTAGGAGGCCAGGTCGGCGGCGACGTCGGCGAGCAGGGCCACCACCTCGGCCAGCCGGTTCGCGAGCTCGGCGAGCTCCGGGTCGAGCGACGCGTCACCCGCGACGATCCGGCGGGCGGCGCCGGCCAGGTCGACCGCGCCCGGGGTGTCGTCGCCGGACTCCGGATCGCTGACGAGCGCCCCGTGCGCCGACCGCGCCACCTGGGACAGGGTCTCGGCGTGCTCCAGCCGGCTCAGCTCCGCGGTCAGCGCGACGTCCTCCCCGGACAGCGGGGCGACCCGTTCGACCTCGGCGAGGCCGAGCCGCAGCAGCTCCGCCTCCTGCGCCCGCTCCCGGGCCCGCCCGGTGATCTCGGCGAGCCGCGCCCGGGCCTTCGCCAGCCGGGCGTAGACCCGGGCGTAGTGCGCCAGCGGCTCGGCGACCGCGGACCCGGCGAAACGATCAAGCGCGTCGCGCTGCATCGCGGGGCGCCGCAGGCGCTGTGCCTCGGACTGGCCGTGCACCGCGATGACGTTCTCGGTGATCTCGGCGAGGACACTGGCGGGCACCGAGCGACCGGCCAGCTGGGCCCGCGACCGGCTCTCGGCGGTAAGCGTGCGCCCCATCAGGATCACGTCGTCGTCGAGCTCGCCGTCGAGCTCGTGCACCCGCTTGACCAGCGGGGAGTCGGCGGCCACGACGAGCCGGGCCTCCACGGACGCCCGGCCGGCCGCCGCGGAGACGAGGGCGTAGTCGGCCCGGCCTCCGGTCAGCAGGCCCAGACCCTGGACGATCATGGTCTTGCCGGCGCCGGTCTCACCGGTGACCACCGTCAGCCCCGGCGCCAGGTCGAGGACAGCGTCATCAATGACACCGAGGCCGCGAATGCGAATCTCCTCGAGCACGCCCCGAACTCTAGCGTCACATCCGCCCCGGCCGGCACCCGGAAATCGTGGAAAGGGCGGCGTGCCGCCGATTCCCGGCACGTCCCGGCGCGGGGTGATGCCGACGCGCGTACTGGTCGGCGCGCTGGTCAGCGCTCCGATCGCCCCCGCCAGCCGGCGACGGGAAGGTCGAACTTCGCCACCAGGCGATCGGTGAACGGCTGTGGTCTGATCACCGCGAGACGCACCGGCCGCCGCCCACGCACCACCTCGACCCGCGACAGCCGCGGCAGATCGAACATCCGGCGCCCGTCGCAGTAGAGCACGGCCGGGACGTCCGGCAGCACCTCGATGGCCACCACCGCGCCCGGTGCGAGCACCAGCGGCCGCGCGAACAGCGCGTGCGCGCTGATCGGCACCACCAGCAGCGCCTCGACGCCCGGCCACAGCACCGGACCACCCGCGGAGAACGCGTACGCGGTCGAGCCGGTCGGCGTCGAGCAGATCACACCGTCGCACCCCCACCGCGACAGCGGCCGGCCGTCGATCTCCACGACGCATTCGAGCATCCGGGCCCGCTCGGCCTTCTCCAACGACATCTCGTTGAGCGCCCAGCCGGTGTAGAGAACCTCACCCTGGTGACGGACCGTCACCTCGACGGTCATCCGTTCCTCGACCGTGTACTCCTTGCGGACCACGTGTTCGACGGTGGCGCGCAGTGCGTCCGGCTCCGCCTCGGCCAGGAAGCCGACATGGCCGAGGTTGACGCCGAGCAGCGGGATGTCGGCCGAGCGGGCGAACTCGGCGCCCCGCAGCAGGCTGCCGTCGCCACCGAGGACGAGCACCAGCTCCGTTCCGACGGCGGCGTCGATGTCCGCCGGCACGACGTTCGGCGCCGAGAGGTCCAGCAGCTCCGCCTCGTCCCGCAGCACCCGCGGCGAGACGCCGGCCGCCGCGAGCATCTCCAGCACCTGCTGGGCGCTCTCCCGCACCACGGAACGGCGCGGATGGGTGACGACAAGCACCTCGCGGGTCATCGATCGGTCCTTGGGGAGTAGGGGGACGAAGGGTGCGCGACCGGCGGAGTGGCCGGCGCAGGCCCGGCCGGTCCGGCGGCGATCGCCGCGGCCGTCATCGCCTCGATCTCCCCGGCGCCACGGACCACGTCGGCACGCAGCCAGAGCAGGTACTCGACGTTGCCCGCCGGGCCCGGCAACGGGCTGGCCGTCACGCCGCACACGCCGAGCCCGAGCTCCGCGGCGGCCGCGGCGACGGATCGCACCGCACCAGCATGCAAGGCCACATCACGGACCACACCGCCCGCGCCGAGGAACTCCCGGCCCACCTCGAACTGCGGCTTGACCAACAGGACGAAATCCGCGTCGGGCCCCGCGCAGGCCCTCAGCGCCGGCAGCACGAGAACCAGCGAGATGAACGAAAGGTCACCGACGACCAGATCCACCGGCTCCCCGACCTGATCGGGCGCCAGGTGCCGCGCGTTCGTCCGGTCCAGCACCCGCACCCGTGGATCCGCGCGCAACCGCCACACCAGCTGCCCGTAGCCGACGTCGACCGCCACCACCTCCCGGGCGCCGTAACGCAGGAGCACGTCGGTGAACCCCCCGGTGGAGGCACCGACGTCGAGGCAGCGCCGCCCGGCCACGACGAGCGCCGGGTGCGCAGGATGCGCTGGCAGGTCCCGCGGCTCATGCTGCGGCTGCGGCTGCTGGGGCTGCGGCTGCGGCTGCGGCTGCGGCGGCTGCGGCGGCTCGACAAGCGGTTCCGCGGAACCGGCGCGCACCGGAAGCGGTTCCGCGGAACCGCCGGACGCCGGAAGCGGTTCCGCGGAACCGCCGGACTCCGGGGCTGCACCTCCCGAACCAGGAATCCCCGCCGAACCAGGAATCCCCGGCTCAGGGACCTCCGGCGCGGGAACACCGAACGCTTCGAAGGCGCCGACCAGCTTGTGCGCGCCTCGGGAGGCATAGCCCGGATCGTCGCCCACCGCCAGGACGATCGACGCCGACGCGTCGACCATCGTCGCCGGCTTCGTCGCCGTGACCCCGCCGACCCGGACCCGGCCGGCGCTGATCGCCTCGGCCGCGCGCTCCCGCGACGTCACCAGCTTGCGGCGGACGAGTTCGACGTCCAGCCGCGCACGGCGAGCCACCGACGACCCCGCCCGACCCGACCGACTCACCGAGGCGCCCGGGCGCCGTCCGGACCGGATGTGCCGGCCAGATCCCGCAAGGCGTCCTCCAGAAGGCCGTGCACCTCCTCGAACGCCTTCAGATGCTCGACCGCCGGCCGGCCGGGGAGCATCGCGAGCCGCGCGAGTGCCGCCGTCAGCTCGGCGGACAGTTCGTCGGTGTTCACCGGACAAGCCTCTCGCATTCCGGATGGTGCCGATGCCCGGCCTGGGCATCGCCATCCCACACGTGGTCGCACTCACACCGGGCCAGTCCCGCTCCGGCCGTCGGCAGCGCTCTCGCGTTAGTGTCTGACGGCGGTGGGGGAAGGAGGTGGACGTCCGGAATGGCGGACCGTTTGCAGTGTGAGGCCGCACTGCGTGACCTCGCCTCCCGCCTGGACGAGCTCGCCCGGAGCAACCGTGCGGCCCGCACCCCCGATCGTGTCATCGTCTGCCGCATCCCGGATCTGGAGACCACCTTCTCCGGTCATCTGCGCGGTGGCTGCCTGCATGACATCGGGGAGGGCGAGCGGCCCGGGGCGCAGATCACCCTCACCCTCAGCAGCGACGACCTCCTCGCCGTGACCAGCGGGACACTTTCGGTCACCTCGGCCTGGGCCAGTGGCCGCCTCAAGGTGGACGCGAGCGTCCGCGACCTGCTCCGGGTACGCGCGCTGCTGTGACCTGCGCTGCCTGACCGACCCGCGTTACTCGCGCTGACCTGCGCTGCGCCGGCCGGAGCCGGCATCAGCGGGGTACACGCAGGTCCTCGCAGCCGGGCGGCCGCTCGTCGGCGAGCGTGGTCAGCGTGCGTCCCGCGTCGGCAGCCGCCCAGGCCAGGGCGCAGGCGGCGCGAAGCGCGTCGAGGCCGTCATCTCCGGCGTCGACGCCGGCGTCGGCGTCGACGTCGACGTCGACGTCGGCGTTGCGACCAGGTGCCCCGTCGTCCGCCGCCGAGTGCCAGCGCAGGGTGGTTCCGTCCAGAACGCAGGCCCAGGCGCCGCACCGGGACGAATCGTCCCGTACCTGGACCGCCGGCTGGGTACGGCGCAGCCCGCGCAGGTCGGCCGCGACGAAGGTGGGCCGGTGCCACGGCGGCGCCGCGAACAGCTCGGCGGGCCCGGTGACACCGGTGAACACCAGCAACGTCGGTGTCGCCGACCGAGTGCCCGCCTCGATGTCGGTGTCCAGCCGGTCGCCGACGATGATCGGGTTGCGTGCACCGCTGCGCCGCACCGATTCGGCGTGCATCGCCAGCTCCGGCTTCCCGGTCACGACGGGCTCGGCCTCCGTCGCGGCCCGGACGAAGGCCACCAGCGCCCCGTTACCGGGCGCCAGCCCACGCTCCGTCGGCACCGTCAGATCCGTGTTGCTCGCGACCCACCAGGCACCCGCCCGGACGGCCAGCACGGCCTCGACCAGCCGGGCGTACGTCATCTCCGGGTCGAAACCCTGGACGACGGCGGCCGGCTCGTCGGCAGCCGACGACGTCGGCGACAGCCCCTCGGCCCGCACCGCCTCCCACAGCCCCGCCCCGCCGGCCACCAGCACCTTCGCCCCCGCAGGGAGACGCTCGGCCAGCACGTGCGCGGCGGCCTGCGCCGACGTCACCACATCGGTGGGCCCGGCCGGAACCCCGAAGCCGGTCAGCCGAGCGGCGACTGTCTCCGGGGTCCGCAGCGCGTTGTTCGTCACGTAGACCGTGCGCATTCCGTCGACCGCCGCGGCCTCGATCACGGCCGCGGCATGTGGCACGGCCCGCTCACCCCGGTTCACGACACCGTCGAGATCCATCAGGGCGACGTCGAACATCGACGCGGGTGTCCGCGACGAACCGGAAAGCGGCGCCCACGTCGCCACCGCCGTCGCGGCCGATGCAGCCGCCGCGGCTGGCGCGGCTGGCGCGGCCGTCGCGGCTGGCGCAGCCGTTACTGGCGCGGTCGAGGGCCTCATGCGCGGTTCAGCGCCGCGCGCGCGCCGCGCAACGCGACACCGTAGTGGGCCAGGTCCGGCCGCATCGCGACGGCGAGCGCCAGGTGCTCGATGGCGACCCGCAGGTCTCCCGCCCGACGGGCCGCCATTCCCAACCCGAACTGGGCGTAGTCGTCCGTGGGATGCCTGTCGACGATCCAGGCGAAGGTGCGCGCGGCGTCGTCGAACTGGCCGGCCTCGAACTGGGCCCGGGCCAGTGCCTCCCGCACGCTCGGCGACGCCGGCTCCGCCGCCACGGCGTGCGCGAGAAGCTGCACGGCGGCGTTCGCGTCGCCGTGCCCCAGCAGGGCCATCCCACGTGTGTACCAGTCGTAGACCTCACCGGCAGGCGAGCGCGCCGGCTCCGGCCCCCGCCGACCGCCTCCGCCCCCCGTGCCGAACTCCTCCGTCATGGCACCTCCACGTCGTCCGGACCACCGCGGTCGCGGCAACCACGGCAGCGGGAACAGCACCGCCCGGCCGACGCCCTCGGCGACACAGATGGGAGGGAGGTGTCCCACCCTCCCAACCAGTTTCACCGTAAGCGGCACTCACATGCCCCAACATCGGAATAACGGCCTGTCTTCCACGCCACCCGGATCCGTCCCGCCGGGACCGCCGCGCCGGGACCGCGGCGTCGCCAGGGTGGGGCAGCCAGCGGGACCTGGACCTCGCGGCGGATGAGGGCGCGGGGTCGGAGCACCTACGATGCGCCTCATGGTTGCCCCTGATGCCGCCGCGCCAGTTCCCCCGGTGTCCGTCCCGGTGCCAGTCCCCGCCGGACTCGTGCTGGCGCCCTTCCGCGCGGCCCGTTTCGCGGCCACCGGCGCGGATCTCGCCGCGCTCACGTCGCCGCCCTACGACGTCATCGACGAGGACGAGCGCACGGCGCTGGAGGCCTCCGCCGCGCACAACGTCGTCCGGCTGATCCTGCCGCGTGACGTTCCCGGCGATGTTCCCGGCGCCCTTCCCGAGCACGTCGCAACGGGCGGGGCGGACGAGGTCGGCAACCGTTATGAGCAGGCGGCGCGAACCCTGCGCGCGTGGGTGGACAGCGGCGTGCTGGTCCGCGACGACGTCCCCACGCTCTACGTGTACGAACAGCGACAGGGAGATCACGTCCAGCGCGGCCTCGTCGGAGTGCTGGCACTCGCGGACCCCGACGCTCAGATCGTCCTGCCGCACGAGAACACCATGGCCGGCCCGGTCTCCGACCGGCTCTCCCTGACCCGCGCCACCGCGGCCAACCTGGAACCGATCTTCCTGCTCTACGACGGCGGCGGCCCGGCCAGCGCAGCCGTGGCCGAAGCCGTTGCCAGCCCTCCGATCATCGACGTCGACACCGACGTCAACACGGCGGACCGCGTGACACACCGGCTCTGGGCGATCGACGACCCGGCCACCCTGGAAGTCATCGCGGCGGACCTGCTCCCCCGCCGCGCGGTGATCGCGGACGGCCACCACCGGTATGCGACCTATCGCCAGTACCAGGCGGAGCGACACGCCGCCGGCGCCGGCGACGGCCCGTGGGACTTCGGGCTCACCTTCCTGGTCGACGCCACCGCCAGCGGGCCGCAGGTACACGCCATCCACCGCGCCGTGCGGGGCCTCACCCTCGCCGACGCGGTAAGCCGGGCCCGGGAGTCCTTCACCGTCCGCCAGCTCACCACCACGAATGCCGACGGCACAGCCGCCACCGCTGCCGGGACCGACGCCATCGCGACCGGCGCGACCGCCGCTGCCGCAGGCACGGCGACCGCACCGGTGCCCGTCCCCGTCGACCCCGCGACGCTGCTCGACGAGCTCGCCACGGCCGGACGGGCCGGCCACGCCTTCGTGATCACCGATGGGTCGGCGGCCTACCTGCTCACCCAGCCCTCGGCCGACCTGCTGCGACAGGCGCTGCCGGCCGAGCGGTCGGAGGCGTTTCGGCGCCTCGACGTCACCGTGGCGCACCTCGCGCTGATCTCGCAGGTGTGGAAGCTGGAGGACGCCGTCGGGGTCGTTGACTACTACCACGACGCGCCGGCCGCGCTGGCTGCCGCACGCGCCTCCGGCGGGGTTGCACTCCTGCTGAACCCGACTCCGGTCACGGATGTGATCGCCGTCGCCGGCGCTGCTGAGCGGATGCCCCGCAAGTCCACCCTTTTCACGCCCAAGCCCCGCACCGGGCTGCTGATGCGTCCGCTGGACTGAGGCTGGCCTTTGGTCGTTCCAGAGCCGGCTCGACCCGCACCGCCACCCATCGCGGATCCCGCACCGCCGCACAGCACCAGCAGTTCACCTGAAGAGGGGCAAAAGGGGCGGGGAGTCGCCTGGCGACCCGCAAGAAAGAACGATTTGGGTCGTCGGAACGACCCAAATCGTTCGCTCTTGCGACTCGTCAACCCGGGTTACCGGGCTACCGGGCGCTCGGAGGTCCGGCCGCGTTCGTGGAGTGCGAACCTCCCCACCCACCGGCCAGCGATCTTGATCGGCGCCAGTCCGTACCTTGCCGCGGGCCGGCCGTCCGGCGCTCCTGGGCGCGCCGGACGGCGCACCGTCAACCGGCCGGCTGGTCCTCGTCCCGGCTTCCCGCCTCGGCCGGCTTCACACCGCCCGGAGCGTCCGAGAAGACGATCTCCGGGATCGGGGCTGCGCTGTCCGCGGCGACTGCCGACGCCGTGCTCTCCGGGGCCGCCGAGAAGTCGACGGCAGGCTCCGCCACAGGCGCCGGCTCGCCGGTGCCTGTGACTGCCGAGGTCGAGGTCGAGGCGGCGTCGACCAGCTCGGCCGCATCCACCTCGCTCGTCTCCTCGCTCGTCTCCTTGGCCGGCTCGTCCTCCGCGAGATCCTCGGCGTTCGCCGCGTTTCCCTCGGCGCGGGACTCCTCACCCGATACCTCGGGAAGGGCCCCCTCGCCTCCGTCCTCAGAGAGCGGCTGCTGCGCGAGCGCCGCCTGGGCGAGTGGCTCCGCACCGATCGGCGCGGTGACGCCGTCCGGCCCGGACTCAGGGCCTGCGTCGTGGTTCAGATCCGTGACGATCGGGATGTCGTCAGACTCGGCCGACCTCACCTGGTCGTCCTGGTCGTCCTGGTCCTCCTGGTCGTCCTGGTCCTCCTGATCGACCTGGTCCTCCTGATCGACCTGGTCCTCCTGATCGACCACATCGAGGTCGTCGACGTCGTCGTCGGCCTCGTCGGCCTCGTCGTCGATGACCGTCAGCTCGTAGATCCGCTCGGCCGCGTCGGTCTCGTCCTCGTCGATCGCCGCGGTTGCCGTGAACCAACGCAGGGCCTCCACCGGACGATCCGCGGCGAGCAGCGCCTCCGCGTAGGCGTACCAGAGCCGGGGCGTCCACGGACGCGGTTCGCTCCTGGCCATCGCCGCGTCGCGCAGCAGCACCACCGCGGCCTCGGGCTGGCCCATATCGCGCCGGGCACCGGACACCACGATCAGCAGCTCCACCCGCGCCGCCTCGTCCAGCTCGGCGACACCGGGATCGGACAGGCAGTCGACAGCACGCTCGGGTCGGCCGAGACCGCGCTCCGCGTCGGCCATCAGTGGCAGGTTGTGCGGCGACCCGTCGATGCGCCTTGCCGCACGCAGCTCCAGCAGCGCGGCCGCGTACTCACCGGCGTGGTAGGCGGCTACGCCGACTGCCTCACGCACAGCTGCCATGCGGGGCAGCCGCGCCGCCGCCGCTCGGGCGTGCTCCAACGCCAGCGCGGGATCGGTGTCGACGAGCATCGCCGCCGCGACGAGATGCCGGGCGATCGTCTCCGCCAACGGCGCCGGCACACTGCGCAGGTCCCGCCGGACGTCCCGGTCGAGCAGCTCGGCCCGCGCCTCGTCCGGCAGCGCGGGCGCGGCCGGACGACGACGCGGGACGGTGCCGTCCCCCGGCCCACCCGACCGGCTGGGGCTGTCGGTGGGACGGCGTGCGGGCCTCCCGACCGAGGAGCCGCCACGGGACGCAGGCCGACCACCATCCGAACGGCGCGGGCCCGAGCGGTTCGCGTCCGGGCGCGAACCGCTCGGACGCTCCCACCGTGGCTTCGCATCGCCACCACGGTAGGCGTCGCCACGACGGTGGGCGTCGCCACCACGGTGGGCGTCGCCCCTGCCGACCTGCGGGCCCGCGTTCGCGGCGCCGCCGTCGGCCGCGCCGCCACGGGCCACCGGCTCGCGGTCCGGCCTCGTGCCTGGTTCCGGCCTCGTGCCTGGTTCCGGCCTCGTGCCTGGTTCCGGCCTCGTGCCTGGTTCCGACCTTGTGCCCGGCTCCGGGCGCGTGCCGGACCCGAAGCGTCGCGGCCGGTCGGCGCCGTCGGACCGAGACCCGTCGGGCCGAGGTCCAGACCCGCTCCAGCGTCCGGGCCGGTCCCCGCCGTCGCGGCGGAAATCCCGGCGGCCGTCGCGACCGCCGTCGCGACCGCCGGCACCGGTTGGACGTCCGCGGTAGCCCGCAGATGACGGCCCGGACTCGCCACGTGGGGTGTTGTCCTCACCGTGCGGTCGCGCCGGCCGGTGCTCGGTGCTGTCGAAGCGTCTTTGGTCAGTACGGCGCTCGGGCCCACGATCCGCGCCTGCGAAACGCCGCTGGTCGGTGCCACGCTCAGCCCGGGGCCAGCGGTCACCGCTGGGCGTGGAAGAGCGGTCGGGGCGCTGCTCACGGGAACCGCCGTGGCGGGCGTCCCCGCGGGAGAAGCCCCTACCGGCGCCACCGCCGTCACCAGAACGCCGGTCGCCGGCGGCGAACCGCTCGGGGGCACGTCCACGGCCCCCGTCGCGACGTGCATCGTCCCGGCGGGCCTCGTCGCGATCACGGCGATCGCTGTCACGGCGGTCGCCGTCTCCGCGGCTGTCCTCTCGGCGGTACCCCTCGCGGGTGGCACCACCGCGTGCAGGTCCGCCCCGCCAGCCATCAGTACCCGGAGCACTGCCGCGCCGAGCTGCGTCATCGCGAGGAGCACCATCACGGCCAGTGGACCAGGGCCGGTTCGTGGAGACACGCGCAGGACCGTCGGAACGCGCACGGTTCACCGGCGCGCCGGCGGACGGCTTACCGGTCCCGCCACCAGGCCGCCGTGCCGCCCGGTCACCGACATAGCGACCGGAACGCGCACCATATCCGGAGCTGTCGCCTTCTCCGCCGTCGCTCGGACGGGACCAGCGTCCGCCGCCGGACGGACCGCCATCAGGTCGACCCGCGCCAGGGGGCCTGCCGTAACTCTCGCGCCGGCCGGAGCTCTCCGGCCGGCCAGACCTCTCCTGCCAGCCGGAGCTCTCGGCGCGGCCTGCACCCTCAGCGCGACCCGGGCCCGCGCCCGCGCCCGGGCTGTCGCCTCTCCCAGCACGCTGCCACTGTGGACGCGGCCCCGAGCCCGAACCACCACCCGATCCGCCGGTCTGGTTGTCGCGCCAACGGCCTCCACCGGCCCGCGGTGCAGGGCCACCACGCCCGGACGACGCCCGCCCGGACGAAGGCGTCCATCCGGAGGAGGCGGAGCCACGCCCGGCGCCCGCTCCCCGCGCCGGACCAGCGCCACGCGAGCCGCCGCCCGCGGCACCGCCGGTCGTCGAACCACTCGAACCGCCATGGCCGCGGGGGGCAGCCGAACCCGCCGGGCCGCGGCCGCCCTCGGTGCGGCGACCGGGCCGGTCCTGGGACCACCCGCCGTCGCCCTTCATCACTCGCCCGGATCGCCTGACCTCGCCGCCGCCTCCACGGCCGCCCTCCGACGAGGCGCGGCGCGGTCCCTGACCGTCGCGTCGGTCCCCACCGCTTCTCGCTGGTCGCGCCGGCCGCCCCTGCTGGCCGGCGCGCCGCTCCCGCGGAGGCCCTCCAGACCCGGACGGCTGGGACCTCGACGACTCGTCGTTCGGCATAACGGAAAGCATTCCCTTCGTTCCGGGGTGCCGGAACGCGGCCTTCCCCAGGTACATCTCATTCTCTGCGGCCGGCCGGGCAGGCACCCGCCGGGCCGGCCGAGAGCCCACTGATACCGGACGTCTCACCGGCCCCGGTCCGCCGCGCCCTCCAGGCCGGCCCCGGGCCGGCGACGCCGACGAACCTGCGGGACACGCTCGGAGCCTCGACAGCACCTGGCCAATGGTGATACGCCCAGCGAACCAGTACCCCTGGCACGGCCAGCGGCCCGCGACCGGGCAGCCACGAGAGCCTCCGGACCCATCCGAAAAGGCACTACAAATACAGGTAGGGGCTGCCTCCGGCACCAGCCAGAAACAGCCCCTACCTAAAGAAGTCCGGCGGCGTCCTACTCTCCCACGCGGTCCCCCGCGCAGTACCATCGGCGCTGAAGGGCTTAGCTACCGGGTTCGGAATGGAACCGGGCGTTTCCCCTTCGCCAAAGCCACCGAAACACTATCAGACCCGACCCATCCGGTCGCAGCCCGAGAACCGCACAGTGGACGCAAAACAGCAGAATCTTACAAGTAGTCAAGCCCTCGGCCTATTAGTACCGGTCAGCTCCATGCGTCACCGCACTTCCACCTCCGGCCTATCAACCCGATCATCTAGTCGGGGGCCTTACCAGGCTACCCTGTGGGAGACCTCATCTTGAAGCGAGCTTCCCGCTTAGATGCTTTCAGCGGTTATCCCTTCCGAACGTAGCCAACCAGCCATGCCCTTGGCAGAACAACTGGCACACCAGAGGTTCGTCCGTCCCGGTCCTCTCGTACTAGGGACAGCCCTTCTCAAGTCTCCTGCGCGCGCGGCGGATA